>NZ_QEIO01000022.1 GCF_003336425.1 Marinitenerispora sediminis
CGAAGACACGCCTTTTCCAGTACGTTTCGGGACTCACGGGTCCGGGGCGTCCGGTGCTTGCAGCCATGGGCGTAGTATCGCGGCTTTCCCCATACGCACCTACTCAACCCGCCGACGGACACCGATTGGGAATGAACGAAAACCCTTACAGCACAGCGGTTCTGGCATGGTACGAGGCCAATGCCCGCGACCTGCCGTGGCGCCGGTCGGACGCCACTGCCTGGGGTGTCCTCGTGAGCGAGATCATGCTCCAGCAGACGCCGGTCGTCCGGGTGCTGCCCGCCTGGGAGGCGTGGCTGCGGCGCTGGCCGACCCCCGCCGACCTCGCCGCGGAGCCGTCCGGGGAGGCCGTGCGGATGTGGAACCGGCTGGGCTACCCGCGCCGGGCCCTCAACCTGCACGCCTGCGCCCGGACCATCGTGAACCGGCACGGCGGGAAGGTGCCCGACTCGCACGCCGACCTGCTGGCGCTGCCCGGTGTCGGCCCCTACACGGCGGCGGCCGTGGCGAGCTTCGCCTTCGGGCAGCGGCACGCGATCCTGGACACCAACGTGCGCCGGGTGCTCGCCCGGGTCGTCACCGGCACCGAGTACCCGCCCAAGACCCAGACGAAGGCCGAGGTGCGGCTGGCCGAGTCGCTGCTGCCGGAGTCCGCGGCGGTGGCGGCCCGGTGGGGGGTGGCCGTCATGGAGCTCGGCGCCCTGGTGTGCACCGCGCGGTCGCCGCGCTGCGTGGACTGCCCGGTCACCAACGCCTGCGCCTGGCACCGGGCGGGCCGGCCGGCCCACGACGGTCCGCCCCGGCGCGGCCAGACTTACGCGGGCACGGACCGCCAGGTGCGCGGCCGCCTGCTCGCGGTGCTGCGCGACTCCCCCGTACCGGTGGCCAAGGCGGCCCTGGACGCCGTGTGGGACGAGCCCGTCCAGCGCGAGCGCGCGCTGGACGCCCTGGTGGCCGACGGCCTGGTGGATCCGCTGGACGACGGCCGGTACGCCCTCCCGGGGTGATCCGGCGCCGCCGGGCAGCGCGGACCGGGCACGCGAAAGGGGGCGGCCGTCGGCCGCCCCCTCGCCCTCACCGGGGCTACTCGCTCTTGCTCGCCGTGGTCTCCACCTGCGGGCTGTCCGGAACCGACTCCGGCTTGGGCACGCCGCGGAAGGTGAACTTCGCGTCCGTCCCCTCGCCCTCGACGTCGACGATGACGATCTGCCCGGCCTTGAGGTCGCCGTACAGGATCTTCTCCGACAGCTGGTCCTCGATCTCGCGCTGGATCGTCCGGCGCAGCGGCCGCGCGCCCAGCACGGGGTCGTACCCGCGCTCGGCGAGCACCTGCTTGGCCGCCGGACGCAGCTCCAGACCCATGTCGCGGTCCTTGAGCCGCTCGTCCAGCCGGTCCACCATCAGGTCCACGATGTTGATGATCTGGTCCTGGGTGAGCTGGTGGAAGACGATGATGTCGTCCACCCGGTTGAGGAACTCCGGCCGGAAGTGCTGCTTGAGCTCCTCGCCGACCTTCGCCTTCATCCGGTCGTAGTTGGTCTTGGCGTCGTCCTCCTTGGCGAAGCCCATGGCCACGCCGCGCGAGATGTCACGCGTGCCGAGGTTCGTCGTCATGATGATGACGGTGTTCTTGAAGTCGACGTTGCGGCCCTGTGCGTCGGTGAGCCGCCCCTCCTCCAGAACCTGCAGCAGCGAGTTGAAGATGTCGTTGTGCGCCTTCTCGATCTCGTCGAAGAGGACCACGGAGAACGGCTTGCGCCGCACCTTCTCGGTGAGCTGGCCGCCCTCCTCGTACCCGACGTAGCCGGGCGGGGAGCCGAACAGCCGCGAGACGGTGTGCTTCTCCATGAACTCGCTCATGTCGAGCTGGATCAGCGCCTCCTCATCGCCGAACAGGAACTCCGCCAGCGTCTTGGACAGCTCCGTCTTGCCGACGCCGGAGGGTCCGGCGAAGATGAACGACCCGCCGGGGCGCTTGGGGTCCTTCAGGCCGGCGCGGGTGCGCCGGATCGCCTGGGAGAGCGCCTTGATGGCGTCCTCCTGGCCGATGACCCGCTTGTGCAGCTCGTCCTCCATGCGCAGCAGCCGGGAGCTCTCCTCCTCGGTGAGCTTGAAGACCGGGATGCCGGTGGCCGTGGCGAGGACCTCGGCGATGAGCTCCTCGTTGACCTCGGCGACGACGTCCATGTCGCCGGCCTTCCACTCCTTCTCGCGCTGGGCCTTCTTGGCGAGCAGCTGCTTCTCGTCGTCGCGCAGCGACGCGGCCTTCTCGAAGTCCTGCGCGTCGATCGCGGACTCCTTGTCGCGGCGCACCTGCGCGATCTTCTCGTCGTACTCGCGCAGGTCGGGCGGCGCGGTCATGCGGCGGATCCGCATGCGGGAGCCGGCCTCGTCGATGAGGTCGATGGCCTTGTCCGGCAGGAAGCGGTCGCTGATGTAGCGGTCGGCCAGCTGCGCGGCGGCCACGAGCGCGCTGTCGGTGATGGACACGCGGTGGTGCGCCTCGTAGCGGTCCCGCAGGCCCTTCAGGATCTCGATGGTGTGCGAGATGGTCGGCTCGTCCACCTGGATCGGCTGGAACCGGCGCTCCAGCGCGGCGTCCTTCTCCAGGTACTTGCGGTACTCGTCCAGCGTGGTGGCGCCGATGGTCTGCAGCTCACCGCGGGCCAGCATCGGCTTGAGGATCGAGGCCGCGTCGATCGCGCCCTCGGCCGCGCCCGCGCCGACCAGCGTGTGCAGCTCGTCGATGAACAGGATGATGTCGCCGCGGGTGCGGATCTCCTTGAGGACCTTCTTCAGGCGCTCCTCGAAGTCACCGCGGTAGCGGCTGCCCGCGACCAGTGCGCCGAGGTCCAGGGTGTAGAGCTGCTTGTCCTTGAGCGTCTCGGGGATCTCCCCCTTGACGATCTTCTGGGCCAGCCCCTCCACCACGGCGGTCTTGCCGACGCCCGGCTCACCGATCAGCACGGGGTTGTTCTTGGTCCGGCGCGACAGCACCTGCATGACGCGCTCGATCTCCTTGTCCCGGCCGATGACCGGGTCGAGCTTGCTCTCCCGCGCGGCCTGGGTCAGGTTGCGGCCGAACTGGTCGAGCACCAGGGAGGTGGACGGCGTCGACTCCGAGGACGCGCCGGTGGCCTGGGGCTCCTTGCCCTGGTAGCCGTGCAGCAGCTGGATGACCTGCTGGCGCACGCGGTTGAGGTCGGCGCCCAGCTTCACCAGCACCTGGGCGGCCACCCCCTCGCCCTCGCGGATGAGGCCGAGCAGGATGTGCTCCGTACCGATGTAGTTGTGGCCCAGCTGCAGCGCCTCGCGCAGGGACAGCTCGAGGACCTTCTTCGCGCGCGGGGTGAAGGGGATGTGGCCGGAGGGGGCCTGCTGGCCCTGGCCGATGATCTCCTCCACCTGCTGCCGGACCGCTTCGAGGCTGATGCCCAGGCTCTCCAGTGCCTTCGCAGCGACGCCCTCGCCCTCGTGGATGAGGCCGAGCAGGATGTGCTCCGTACCGATGTAGTTGTGGTTGAGCATCCTGGCCTCTTCCTGGGCCAGGACCACCACGCGCCGTGCGCGGTCGGTAAACCTCTCGAACATGTCTCGTCGCTCCTCACAGAGCGGTCAGGCAGGGACGGAAGTTCCGACCCTCACTTTTCCGCATATCGGCCCCAGAGGAGAAAGTCTCCCCGGAGGCGCTCCCGCACCCGTCCACCAAGCCGTCCGCGTTCGGCCGACCCGACAAACACATCCCACACAGCCCGTCTTCCCACAAGCTGTGCAAGAGACTTTCCCCGACGATAGGGCGTTCACCCTCATCCAACTACCAATCGGGCCTTCGGTGTTCCAAGTACGCCGCAAGCGAACGGCCCGCGCCCCCGGTGAGGAGGGGACACGGGCCGTGGTTGCCTGTTCGTGGTGCGATTTGCTCTAAGCGAACACGCCCGCCCGGCCACCGGGGACCCGGTGGCCGCCGCGTGTCCCCGCCGCCCGCCGCGGACGCCCGCGGCCGCGTCCTCGCGGACCGCGGGAGGGAGACGGGGGGAGCCGTCCGGGTCGGCCCGGAAGCGCCCGCGGGGCCGGCGGCGACTAGCGCTGCGCGGCCTCGTACTCGGCGACGATGGAGGCCGGGATGCGGCCCCGCTCGTTCACCTGCTTGCCGGCCGCCTTGGCCCACGCGCGGATCTCCGCGCTGCGCTCGCGGCTGGGCGCGTTGCGCTGCTGGCGGCGACCGCCGCGGCCGCCCTTCGCCGGCGCCTTGCGGGCGGCGTCGACGTAGGGCGCGAGCGCGTCGCGCAGCTTGGACGCGTTCTTCTCACTGAGGTCGATCTCGTAGGTGGCGCCGTCGACCGCGAACGAGACCGTCTCCTCCGCCTCGCCACCGTCGAGGTCATCGACGAGAAGCACCTGAACCTTTTGTGCCATGGATACAGACCTTTCGCAGAGCAGTGCGCTAGCACCTGAATATAAAGCTATACCTCGGAGAACGGGAAAGACAATTCTCGGCGCGGCAAAAATCGTCTCTGCTATCCCCACTCCGGGAGCGTCGAAAAGATGCGGCCATACAGGGCCCGCCGGCCCGCGCGACGCGGGCCGGCGGCCGATAAGCCGAGGAGGGCGTGCCCCATTCCCTAACGCGGCCGGTTAGCGGCCGCCCGAGCCCGCCCCGTCGCCGGGGACTTCGGAGGAAGTACCCGGCGCGGTCTTTGCCCCGCCGTCCGCCGTAACGTCGTCGGCGTGCGCCGCGGTCGCCGATTCGGCTCCGGTGGCACTGCTACTCGACGCGGTGTCAGCTTCGCTGACCAGCCGCCCGTCCGACGTTCTCGGAGCCATCTCCTTGCGGAGCAGCTTGTAGATGAACGTGCAGAAGGCCGTCGCGACAACAGCTGGGGGGATCAGCGCCGACAAAACGTCCCACATCGAACGCAAACCCCTTCCTTGTTGTGACTTTATCCAGTAATTACCCCGGTCAGGGACCAGATCAGCTTACGCTCACGCTCCGTAGGGTCCGGCACCAGCCCGTATAACGCATCTCCGCCATCATAGACACCACCGGATCGTGTTCCCGACCGCCACCCGGGGCAAGCTTTAGCGCCATCACGCTATGGCCTGCCCCATAAGGGATCCGCGCGACTCACAGGCGGGCGGTCCGACCTTAAACGGGGCGCCACGCCGGCGAAAACGGCGGCTGCGGACCTCGTGGGCCGCAAACGCGACGGCGCCGCACGTCACGGCGGTGCGAGAATATCGAACTGGATCCGGGCCGCCGGCGCTACGTCCGGGCTGAACAAAGATCCCTCGACTTCTTGGTCGACGCGCACAGATTGCCGGCCCCTATACCGGATCGGCGCACCTTGCGGGCATTAGCGGCTAAGCGGGCTGGGAGTTGTGGGATCGTGGCATCGTAACGGTGAAGAGTCAAGCACCCCCGCGTAAGCGCGGCGCAAGTGCCGACAAGCCCGTCACTGTGGGCATTGGGAGGGTCCTCGTCGTGGTCTTCCACGCTGATCTACATATTCACTCCAAGTACTCACGGGCTTGCAGCAAGGATTGCGACCTGGAGCATCTCGCCTGGTGGGCGGCCCGCAAGGGCATCTCGGTGGTGGGCACGGGTGATTTCACTCACCCCGCGTGGCGCGAGGAGCTGCGGGACCTTCTGGTTCCCGCCGAGCCGGGCCTGTTCCGCCTGCGGCCGGATATCGAGGCCCGGATCGCGCGGACGCTGCCCCCGATCTGTCGGAAACTTCCGCGGTTCATGCTCTCCGTGGAGATCTCCACCATCTACAAGCGGGCGGAGCGCACCCGAAAGGTGCACCATTTGCTGTACGCTCCCACGATGGCGGCGGCCGAAGCCATCACCGCTGATTTGGCGAAGATCGGGAATCTCGCCTCGGACGGCCGGCCCATCCTCGGGCTGGATTCACGCGACCTGCTGGAGATCACGCTCGCCAGCGACCCGGGCTCCTATCTGGTCCCGGCCCACGTGTGGACGCCGTGGTTCTCGGCGCTGGGGTCGAAATCCGGCTTCGACGCCATCGCCGACTGCTACGCCGACCTCGCCGGCCACGTCTTCGCGGTCGAGACGGGCCTGTCCAGCGATCCGGCGATGAACTGGATGGTGTCGTCGCTGGATTCCTACACCCTCGTCAGCAATTCCGACGCCCACTCACCGCCCATGCTGGCCCGCGAGGCGACCCGCTTCGACACCGACCTGGACTACTACGCGATCCGGCGGGCGCTGGAGACCGGCGAGGGATTCCGGGGATCGGTAGAGTTCTTCCCGGAGGAGGGCAAATACCACCTCGACGGGCACCGCAAGTGCGACGTCCGATTCGAGCCGGAGACGACCCGGGAGCACGGCGGCCGCTGCCCGGTGTGCGGTAGGCCGCTGACCGTCGGCGTTTTCCACCGCGTGCACGAACTCGCGGACCGGGCGGAGGGCTACCGTGTTCCGGGCGCCGCCGATTTCACCAATCTGGTGCCGCTGCCGGAAATCGTCGGGGAGATCCTCAGAGTCGGGCCCAAGAGCAAGCGCGTCCAGGGCGAGGTCGCTCGCGTCGTCGCCGCCCTGGGTTCGGAACTCGACATCCTCGCCACCACTCCGCTGGACGAGGTGACGAGAATCGGCGGCGAACGGCTCGGCGAGGCGATCTCGCGGCTGCGCCGGGGCGCCGTGATCCGCGAAGCCGGGTACGACGGCGAATACGGCACCATCCGGATGTTCGAGCCCGGCGAGCTGTCCTCCGGACGAGGGCTCACCCTCTTCGACCACCCGGAAAGCGCGCCCGCGCCCCGGACCCGCGGTTCGGCGCGGCCCGCCCCCGGCACGCCTCCGGGCACCGGCCGGCGGCGTTCCGCGGGCGACGCCGACGGCGCGTCCGCCGGGGAGGGCACCGCGGCCCCCGGCCTCTTCGACCCCGTCCCGGAGCCCGGGCCCGCCGGCGGCGCGGACGGCCGCGCCCCCGCCGAGCCGGCCGAGGGCGGCACCGCGGACCCGACGCTCTTCCCGTCCGCTCCGGACGGCGGCGACCTGCGGCGCCCCCAGGGCCTGCTGGACGGCCTCGACCCCGACCAGCGGGCGGCGGCGGAGCGCCCGGGCGGCCCGCTGCTCATCGTCGCCGGGCCGGGCACCGGCAAGACCCGCACCGTGACGCACCGCATCGCCCACCTCGTCGCCGAGCGCGGCGTTCCCCCCGAGGACTGCCTCGCCATCACGTTCACCCGGCGGGCCGCCGAGGAGCTGTCGGAGCGGCTGAGTGCGCTGCTGGGCGAGCGCGCCGGGCGGATGACGGTCACCACCTTCCACGGCCTCGGCGCGCGCATCCTCCGGGAGCAGCACGGGCGGGTGGGGCTGACCGAGCACTTCCGGATCGCCGACGAGGCCCGCCGCGCGGAGATCGCCCTGGAGGTGGCGGGCTCCGACTCCGAGGCGCGCCGGCTGCTGGCCCGGCGCGACGCCGGGGCCGCGGCGGCCGAGGACACCGCGCTCCGCGACTTCGAGAAGCGGCTGCGCGACCATGACCTGGTCGACTTCGGCGACCTGCTGGCGCTGCCCGTCCGGCTGCTCGGCGCCGACCCCGACCTCGCGCGCGGCTACCGTGAGCGGTGGCCGTGGATCAGCGTGGACGAGTACCAGGACGTCGACGAGACGCAGTACACCCTGCTGCGGCTGCTCACGGCCGCGGACGGCAATATCACCGCGATCGGCGACCCCGACCAGGCGATCTACGGCTTCCGCGGCGCCGATGTCGGGTTCTTCCTCCGCTTCACCGAGGACTTCCCCGCGGCCGAGACGGTGCGGCTGACCCGCAACTACCGCTCGAACGCCACGATCGTGTCGGCCGCCGTCCAGGCCATCGCACCGAGTTCGCTGGTGCCCGGCCGGGCGCTGCGCGCGGTGGGCGACTTCACCGACCCGCCGCGGATCGGGGTGCACGCGGCCGCCGACGAGCGGGCCGAGGCCTCGTTCGTGGCCCGCGCGATCGACCGGCTGCTCGGCGGCACCTCGTGGCACTCGCTCGACAGCGGACGGGCCAGCGGTGAGGCGCACGACGGCCTCTCCTTCGGCGACATCTGCGTCCTCTACCGCACGGACGCGCAGAGCGCGGCGGTCGTCAGCGCGTTCAACACCGCCGGGGTGCCGTTCCAGAAGCGCTCACACGACCGGCTGCTGAACCGCCCGGGGGTGCGGCTGGTGGCCGACGAGCTGGCGCACCACCCCGAGGGGCCGGTCGCGGAGCGGGTCCGCGCGGCGGTCGCGCTGCTCGCCGAACGGCACGCCGGCGACCCGGAGCTGGTCACCGACCTGCGCGGCGCCGGCGAACTCGTGCTCCCGCTGGCGGCCCGGTGCGGCGCGGACCTGCCGGAGTTCCTCTCGGCGCTGGCGCTGGGCGCCGAGGTGGACGCCCTGGATCCGCGGGCGGACCGGGTGGCCCTCCTCACGCTGCACGCGGCCAAGGGACTGGAGTACCCGGTGGTGTTCCTGCTGGGGTGCGAGGACGGGTTGCTGCCGTTCCGCTTCCCCGGTGCGCGGCGCGACGACTTCCCCGGTGCGCGGCGCGACGACGAGGACGAGGAGCGGCGGCTGTTCTTCGTGGGCGTGACCCGCGCCCAGCACCGCCTCTACCTGTCGCGGGCGCGGCGGCGGACCCGGCGCGGCACCGAGGAGGAGATGCGGCCCTCGCCCTTCCTGGCCGCGATCGACGCGGGCCTGACCATGCCCGTCGACGAGGAGTCGGCGGCGCGCAGGCGTCCGAGGGACCGCCAGCTGCGGCTGCTGTGACGGGGCGCCGCGGCCCTCAGTCCAGGTGGAGCAGCATCCGGGTGTTGCCCAGCGTGTTGGGCTTCACCCGCTCCAGGCCGAGGAACTCCGCGACGCCCTCGTCGTAGGAGCGCAGCAGCTCCTCGTAGACCCGCTGGGACACCGGGGTGCCCTGGATCGGCTGGAACCCGTGCCGGCCGAAGAACGCGGTCTCGAAGGTGAGGCAGAAGACCCGCCGGACACCGAGGTCGCGGGCGGTGGCGAGCAGCTCGGCGACCAGGCGGTGCCCGACACCCTGCCCCTGGAGGGCCGGGTCCACCGCGACGGTGCGGACCTCGGCGAGGTCCTCCCACAGGACGTGCAGGGCGCCGCAGCCGACGACGGCGGGCTGGCCCCCGTCGTCGGCCTCGGCGACCCAGAACTCCTGGACGTCCTCGTAGAGGTTCACCGTGCTCTTGGAGAGCACGCGCCGCTCCCCGCTGAAGGTGTCGATGAGTCGGCGGATGTGAGCGACGTCGCGTGTCCGCGCTCGGCGGACGCTGACCTGCGTGACGGACATAGCCGACCTAGACTACCCCGCCGTGAATTGCCGCGGGCGTGCCGGTCGTCCCCTGGTTCCCTCCCGGAGGGGGCCGGACCGGTACGCCCTGTCGGCTGCCGCGCGGCCGGATCAGATCAGCTGGCGCCGGGCCGCCCACACCACCGCTTCGATCGGCGTGTTGACGCCGAGACGGTCGCAGATCGAACGCAGCCTGCGCCGAAGCGTCCGGGCGCTGAGTTCGAGCCGGCGGGCCGCGACGTCGGTGGTGACGCCGGTGGCGACCTCCGCCAGCAGCTGGATCTCGTCCTCGGTCAGGTCCGGACCGATGACCGGCAGGGGCTCCCGGGTCGGCGCGGGGACGGCGACCAGGGCCTCCCGCATCGGCGAGACCGTGGGCTCCTTGACCGCGTGACGTACGAGTGTGGCCTGTTCCACTCCGTCCTCCCTCATCCGTGGTGAGTGCGGAACATCGACTCGTCGCCGCGGGGACCTCGGGCGAGTGGAGGTGGGGGCCTCATGGCGAACGCGCCGGGGCGGGGGGCCGAACCCCAGGCCGACGACTCGCGTTTCCCTGGCACGGAAACGTGAATCAAGGCTCGACAGGGATTCGGCGCCCCAGTGACAGCGACCTGGGACGGACAGATCGCACGGGGGCGCACTCGGCAAAGGATGGACGAAACCGACGGAGCCGTTCTCAGCCATCCTCACTCACCGTCATATAGATCCTCTGCGGCAAACATGCGGAATTCTCCGCTCGCTTCGAAACGCTAAGCGGACGGGCACGCAGCGTCAAGGTCCATTCATTGACAGAAAGTAGTCGAACGATCGTTTTCTGTTACAACGCGCAGGTGGCAGAACCCTTCACAGGTCCGCTGACCTGCGTAGATAATCTACGTGGCGGCGCCCGGCCGGCAGGTCACCGCGATTCAAACAGTATTCTCAAACTGGCGTTCCGGACAGTGCCATTGGCCAGGAGATTCGACATTGGCCGCGGTCGGCCAGCACTGAAACGTGGCCTCAGCCACAATTTGGATGATCTTGGACCGCCCCCTCCCAGCTGGGAGAGGGCGGCCGGGAGCGCATTAGCTGGGCTTCACGAGCGGGAACAGAATGGTTTCGCGGATGTTCTTTCCGGTGAACGCCATCAGAAGCCGGTCAATGCCCATTCCCACGCCACCGGACGGCGGCATGGCGTATTCGAGCGCCCGCAGGAAATCCTCGTCCAGCTGCATGGCCTCGGGGTCGCCGCCCGCCGCGAGCAGGGACTGCTCGGTCAGCCGCCGGCGCTGCTCCACCGGGTCGACGAGCTCGGAGTACCCGGTCCCCATCTCCATGCCGAAGCCGATGAGGTCCCACTTCTCGGTGAGCAGCGGGTCCTCGCGGTGCTGCCGGGTCAGCGGGCTGGTCTCCAGCGGGAAGTCGCGCACGAACGTCGGCTGGATGAGGGTGTGCTCGACCAACTCCTCGAAGAGGTGCTCGACCAGCTTGCCCGGCCCCCACGCCGGGTTCCACTCGACCTCGCGCGCGTCGGCCAGCTTGCGGAGGTCCTCGACCGGTGTGCGCGGGGTGACCTCCTCACCCAGCGCCGCGGAGACCGCACCGTAGAGGGTGACCTGCGGCCACTCGCCGCCCAGGTCGTACTCCTCGCCGTCCCGCCGGACCACGGTGTCGCCGAACACGGCGCGCGCCGCCTCCTGGATCAGCTCGCGGGTGACGTCGGCCGCCGTGTTGTAGTCGGCGTAGGCCTGGTAGAACTCCAGCATCGTGAACTCGGGGTTGTGCGTGGAGTCCGCGCCCTCGTTGCGGAAGTTGCGGTTGATCTCGAAGACCCGCTCGATGCCGCCGACCACGAGGCGCTTGAGGTAGAGCTCCGGAGCGATGCGCAGGTAGAGGTCGAGGTCGTAGGCGTTGATGTGCGTGGTGAACGGCCGCGCGGTGGCTCCGCCGTGCACCTGCTGCAGCATCGGGGTCTCGACCTCGACGAAGCCGCGCTCCTGCAGACCGTCCCGCAGCGCGCGCACCGCGACGGCACGCCGGCGCACCATGTCGCGCGCGTCCGGGTTCACGATCAGGTCGACGTAGCGCTGCCGGACCCGCGCCTCGGGGTCGGTGAGGCCCTTGTGCTTCTCCGGCAGCGGGCGCAGGCACTTGGCGGTCAGCCGCCACGCCTCCACCATGATGGACAGCTCGCCGCGGCGCGAGGTGATGACCTCGCCCTCGACCCCGACGTGGTCGCCCAGATCGATGTCGCTCTTCCAGGCCGCCAGCGACTCCGCGCCGAGCTTGTCCAGCGAGAGCATCACCTGGAGGTCGCCCGAGACGTCGCGGATGGTGGCGAAGCACAGTTTGCCGCCGGTGCGGTAGAGCATGACCCGGCCGGTGATCCCGACGCGCTTGCCGGTGCTCTCGTCCGGGCCGAGGTCGCCGTGTTCGGCACGGACCGCCGAGATGAGGGTCGTCCGGGGGAAGTTGACGGGGTAGGGGTCCACCCCGCCCTCCCGCAGGCGGTCCAGCTTCTCGCGGCGGACCCGCATCTGCTCCGGCAGGTCGTCGTAGGCATCGTCCAGCACGTCACTCACGCGCCCGATCCTATCTGCGGTACCCACCTGCCGCGCATTCCATTCCGGAAGGGCGGTCACACCATGGCAACGCCGCCCGAATGCCGCCCGAACGCCGCCCGCCGGTCCGGCGGCGGACCGCCGGGCGGCGCCGCTCATCCGACGTTGCGCTCGAAGACCATCCGCAGCCCGACCAGCGTCAGCGACGGCTCGTGCACGTCCACGGTCTCGCACTCGTCGATGACCGTCGGAGCGAGGCCGCCGGTGGCGACCACGGTGACCTCGTCCACGTTGTCGGTGAGCTCCTGCGCCATGCGGTCCACGATCCCGTCGACCTGGCCCGCGAAACCGTAGACGATGCCCGAGCGCAGCGCCTCCGTGGTGTTCTTGGCGATGATGGACCGGGGGCGGAAGATCTCGACCATGTGCAGCTGCGCGCCGCGGCGGGAGAGCGCCTCGACGGAGATGTCGATCCCCGGCGCGATGGCGCCGCCCACGTACTCGCCCCTGCGGCTGACCGCGTCGAAGGTGGTGGCGGTCCCGAAGTCCACGACCACGCACGGGCCGCCGTACAGCTGCACGGCGGCCAGAGCGTTGACGATGCGGTCGCTGCCGACCTCCTTGGGGTTGTCCATCCGGATCGGCACGCCGGTCTTCACGCCCGGTTCCACGATCACCGCCGGCACTTCGCGGAAGTGCCGGCGGAACATCACCCGCATCTCGTGCTGGACGTTGGGGACCGTGCAGCACATCGCGATGCCGTCGATGTCGCGGTGGCCGAGCAGGTCGCTACCGCTCAGCAGCCCCTGCAGCACCACGGCCCACTCGTCGGCGGTCCGGCGGGACTCCGTGGCGACCCGCCACTGCTCCCGCAGCTCGTCCCCCTGGAAGATGCCGAACACTGTGTGGGAGTTGCCGACGTCGAGCGCGAGCAGCATCTGGTGCCTTATCCATGTCGGGGCGGTCGGTCAGGTCGTGTCCCGCAGATCGAGCGCGATGTCCAGGGCGGGACTGGAATGGGTCAGGGCGCCAACGGCAAGATAGTCCACACCGGTGGCCGCCACGTCGGCGGCGACGGAAAGAGTCAGTCCGCCGCTGGATTCCAGCCTGGCCCGCCCGGCTACCAGCCGCACCGCCTCCCGCAGCCCCGCGACGTCGAAGTTGTCGAGGAGCAGCTCCTCCGCACCCGCCTTCAGGGCCGGTTCGATCTGGTCGATCCGGTCGACCTCCACCTCCAGCGGCAGGCCCGGGTAGGCGCGCCGCACCAGGCGCACCGCCTCGGCGACCCCGCCGGCCGCGACCACGTGGTTGTCCTTGATCAGGGCCGCGTCGCTGAGCCCGGTCCGGTGGTTCACCCCGCCGCCGCACCGGACCGCGTACTTCTCCAGGGTCCGCAGCCCCGGATGCGTCTTGCGGCTGTCCCGGATCCGGGCGGCGGTCCCGGCGACCGCGTCGACCCACCGGCGGGTGTGCGTGGCGATCCCGGAGAGGTGGGTCAGCAGGTTCAGCGCTGTGCGCTCGGCGGTGAGCAGGTCCCGGGTCCGCCCGGTCACCGTCATGAGCACGTCGCCCGGCTCGACCCGGTCGCCGTCGCGCACCCGCCGCTCGGTGGCCACGACGCCCTCGGCCACCTCCCAGAACACCAGTTCGGCGAGGGCGAGACCGGCGACCACGCCCGGCCGCCGCGCCACGACGTCGGCGGTGCTGGTCTGCGTCGCCGGGATGGTGGCCGCGGTGGTCACGTCCACCGGGTCGGCGCCGAACAGGTCCTCCTCCAGGGCCCGGCGGACCAGGGCGACGTGCTGCCGGGGCTCGCCGCCGACACCGCGCAGCTCCGCCTCCAGCTCGGCGTACGGGGAGCGGTCGATGGCGCTGCGGGCGGTCCGCACCTCGCCGTCGCGCAGCCGCACGAGGATCGGGTGCCGGAACAGCGGGTCGGGCTCGGGGAAGTCGGCGCGGCGGTGCGCGCCGCGGCTCTCCTCCCGCTCCTCGGCCGCCGCCACCAGCGCCCGCGCGACCGTCAGCAGGTTGGTGGCCTCCCACGCCTCGACCCCGGGTTCCCCGGGACCGGCCGCCGTGAGTCCGGCCAGCAGGTCCCGGGCCGCGGCCAGGCCCGCGGCGTCGCGGAGCACTCCGACGTGGCGGGACATCGCGGCACGCAGCTCGGGCACGGCCGCCGGATGCGCCAGTCCCGCGGGACGCTCGGCCGATGCGCCGACCGAGGCGGGGCGCGCGGGAGCCGCGGCGTCCGAGGCGGCGAGGGCGTCGGCGATCCGGTGGCCGTAGACGACCGCCTCCAGCAGCGAGTTGGAGGCCAGCCGGTTGGCGCCGTGCACACCCGTGCACGCGACCTCGCCCACGGCGTACAGCCCGCGCAGGCTGGTCCGGCCGTCCGGCCCGGTACGGACCCCGCCGGAGGCGTAGTGCGCCGCCGGGGCGACCGGGATCAGGTCGGTGACCGGATCGATGCCGTGCGCGCGGCAGCTGGCGAGGATGGTGGGGAAGCGGCGCTGCCACATGGCGGCGCCGAAGTGGCGGGCGTCGAGGTGGACGTGGTCGGTGCCGGTGCGCGCCATGGTGCGGGCGATCGTGTTGGCCACCACGTCGCGGGGGGCGAGGTCGGCCAGCTCGTGCTCGCCGGCCATGAAGCGCTCGCCGGCGGCGTCGACGAGGAAGGCGCCCTCGCCGCGCACCGCCTCGGAGATGAGGGGCTGCTGGCCGCGCGCCTGCGCCCCGAGCCACAGCACGGTCGGGTGGAACTGCACGAACTCCAGGTCCTGCACCTCGGCGCCGGCGCGCAGCGCGAGCGCGAGGCCGTCGCCCGTGGACACGGCCGGGTTGGTGGTGGCGGCGAACACCTGGCCGAGCCCGCCGGTGGCGAGCACGACGGCTCCGGCCCGCACCGCCCCGACGCCGTCGCGCTGGCCCTCGCCCATGACGTGCAGCGTCACGCCGCGCACGACGGTCTGGTCGTCCTCGGTGCCCAGGAGCGCGTCGAGCGTCAGCGCGTGCTCGATGACCTCGATGCGGGGTTCGGCGCGGACGGCGGCGATCAGCGCGCGCTCGATCTCGGCGCCGGTGGCGTCCCCGCCGGCGTGCGCGATCCGGGAGGCGCGGTGGCCGCCCTCCCGGGTCAGCGCCAGTCCGCCCTCGGGGGTGCGGTCGAACGCGGTCCCGACGCCGACCAGCCAGCGCAGCGCGTCCGGCCCCTCGGTGACCAGCCCCCGCACGGCGTGCGGGTCGCACAGGCCGGCTCCGGCCAGCACGGTGTCGACCATGTGCGCGACGGGGGTGTCGGCGGGGTCGACCGCGGCGGCGATCCCGCCCTGCGCCCACCTGGTGGACCCGCTGGACAGCACGTCCTTCGTGACGAGCACCACCCGGCCGCGCGCGCCGGACTCGACGTACCGGAGCGCGGTGCTGAGTCCGGCGATCCCAGAGCCGACGATGACGACGTCGGTCTCGATCGTCCACCCGGGATCGGGAGCGGTCAGCCGCCGGGGTAATGCCGAAGTGCTCTGACTCACCGCGCGTTCTCCCTTTTTCGGTGGATTGTGGCGATTTACAACGTGAGCGGCACGTTATCAATCAGCCTGGTCTCGCCCACCCAGGCGGCCACCACAAGCACCGCGTCGCCCCGGAAGTCCCCGGAGACCTCGGTGAACGTCACCGGGTTCACCAGCGAGAGGTAGTCGACCGCCACCGGCGGGTCGGCGGTCGCGGCCTCGTCCAGCACCTCGCGGGCGGCGCTGAGGATGCCGACCGCGCCGGTGACCGCCGCGTCCGCCCCCGCCAGCAGCGCCCGGGACAGCGCGAGCGCGCTGCGGCGCTCCTCGGCGCTGAGGTAGACGTTGCGGCTGGACGTGGCCAGCCCGTCGGGGTCGCGGACCGTGGCCGCCCCCACGACGTGGACCGGCATGCACAGGTCGCGCACCATCCGGCGCACCACCGCGAGCTGCTGGGCGTCCTTCTGCCCGAACACCGCGACGTCCGGCCGGACGAGGTTGAACAGCTTGCTGACGACGGTGAGCACGCCCTCGAAGAATCCGGGCCGGAACTCCCCCTCCAGCACCTCCCCCATCGCGCCCGGGCGCACCGTGACGATCTGCGGTCCCGGGTACATCACCTCGACGGTGGGGGCGAACACCACGTCCACACCGGCCTCGGCGCAGACCGCGAGGTCGGCCTCCAGCGGCCGCGGGTAGCGGTCGAAGTCCTCGTTCGGGCCGAACTGCAGCGGGTTGACGAAGATGCTGACGACGACGGCGTCCGCGTGCTCACGGGCGGTGGCGACCAGCCTGCGGTGCCCGCTGTGCAGGGCGCCCATCGTCGGCACCAGGGCGGTGCGGCGGGTTCCCAGGGCGGCCCGCGCGCGGGCGAGCTCCTCGGCGGTGCGCACGACGAGGGGGCCCGCGCCCGCGGCACCGGGGGCCGGGGCGGGGTCGGATGTGGTCGGTTCGCTCATACCTGCCTCCGATGGCGGTCGGGGTGGGGTCAGGCCTGGAGGACGTCCAGGAGCCGTTCCGCGTCCTGCGGCCGGAGCAGCCCGGCGGCGAGCGCGCGGTCGGCGGTGAGCCGGGCCAGCGCCACGTAGCTCGCGACGCTCTCGGGCGCGTGGTCGCGCAGTTCGGCGATGTGCTCCGCCACGGTGCCGGCGTCACCGCGCAGCACCGGGCCGCTCAGCCCGTCGATGCCGAACCGGAGGGCGTTGTCCAGGGAGGCGCTGAGCAGCGGGCCGAGCACGCGGGCCGGATCGTCCACTCCGGCGGCGCCGAGCAGGGCCGCGCTCTCGGCCACCAGGGTCACCAGGTGGTTCGCCCCGCCGGACAGCGCGGCGTGGTACAGCGCCCGGCGGTCCTCCTCGATCCAGACCGGCTCGGCGCCCATCTCCACCACCAGGGCCTCGGCGATGGGCCGCAGCGGATCCGGAGCCGACACGCCGAACGAGCAGGCGGACAGCCGGTTGGCGTCCTCGGAGCGGCCGGTGAAGGCCATGACGGGGTGGAGGGCGAGCGGCAGCGCCCCGGCGGAGGTGGCCGGGTCCAGCACGCGGTAGCCGTGGCGGCCGCTCGCGTGCACCAGCAGCTTGCCGCGCACGTCGGTCCCGGTCTCGACGAGCCCGTGCACGAGCGGCCGCAGGGCGTCGTCGGGGACGGTCAGCAGGACGAGGTCCGCGGCGGCCACCACGCCGGCCGGCTCCCGGACCCGCGCGTTGGGCAGCCGCTCGGCGACCCGGGCACGGGATGCCTCGGAGACCGCCGAGGCGGCGACCACGGTGTGCCCGGCCCGCTCCAGGGCGGCTCCGAGTACCGATCCGACCCGGCCGGGGCCGATGACGCCCACCGCGAGGCGGGCGGGCCGCTGTCGAGTAGCTTCCGCCAGATCCATGTTCCTCGTTCCAGTCCACGTCGGGTACCGGACGTCGTGCGCCCAGCCTACTCGGCGGCCGTCGGCGCGACTCCGGCCTCTGGTCGATCCTCCCCCGGCGCGGCGGCCGGCGCACCCGGGGGACGCGGCGGCGCCGGAAGGCCGGTCGGCCGCCCGGTCACGTGGGTGGCCGAAACACGGCGTCGGCGCCGCCCCCCGGTGGGGGACGGCGCCGACGGGGCTACCTCAGCCGGACGCCGAGCTGCCCGCTACCACTTCCAGACGTGGTTGTCGTCGACCTCGGCCGCGATCGCGTTGGAGTCCTCGCAGTTGGCGCCCGCGTTGCCGAGGACCGCGATGGCGTTGCCGCAGACGTTGATCGGCACGTCGACGTCGACGCCGACCTGGTTGCCGCCGAGGATGCTGCCGTTGCCGGAGGTGTTCCAGTCGTCGGCGAACGCGGGCGTACCCGCGAGGATGACACCGGAGGCGGCGGCGACGATGGCGCTGGCGGCGAAGGTCTTCTTCAGCACTGCGTTTCCCCTCTCGGGCGACCGGACAGGCATACACCGTCCGATCACCCTGTTGACGTTCTGTGGCGCTGCGAACACGCGCCGTGTTCGATACCCATTCAGCCACACATCAACGGCTCTTGGGGGCGATTTTACGAAAGAGTTTGACTCTACGCAGTCACATAACAGCCCAGAGTGACCCTCCATGTCCGACTTGCCGGTGCGAACACTCTCTCCCACAGACCCCATCAGGTGGCACACGTCACACTGTTCGCAGTGCACCGCGAGTCACCCGGTCCCGGGCGACACGCGCGTTTCCTCCCCGGCTGCGGACGCATCGGTGGATAGCGGCGACCGGGGTCCCCGCCGTGCGGGAGGTTTCGGCGCTCCGGAACGGCCGCTCACCGCCAGCGTGCCATCCACAGGCGGGACTCACGGCAACGGGCGCGCGGCGCCGGAGCGCGGCGCGGCCGACCGGTCCGGGCCGCCCGCGGCCGGCGGGTTCCCGGGCCCGGCACCCGCTGGGTCCTACGGTGCGCTCCTGGTCGCCCACCGCTCCGGCCCCGCGGTCGAGGACCGGCTCTGGTGACCGCGCTCCACGAGGCCGTCCACCACCCGCCGCGCCTCCGCGAGGTCGCGGCCGGCGGCACGGGCCCGCACCGGCCCGGGCGGCGTGTCCACCTCGACCGCCGCGACACCGCGGCGCCGGGCGATCGGCCCGGCGGCCAGCCGTACCGTCTGCGTGCGGGCGTGCGGCACGATGTCGATGACGCTGCAGAACAGCCCGCTCCGGGTCACCACCACGCTGTCGTCCACCCCCAGCGCGTCGTTGCGCGACAGCCCGCGCCGGGCCGGATGCAGGGCCACCCGGGCGGCGTCCGTCCCCGGGAAGAGCTCGTCCACCAGCGCGAACGCGAGCCGGCGCGGCACCACCGGCAGCAGGGTGGAGGAGTCCATCTGGCGCTCCCCAACGTATCCCGCCACGTTGGCCTCCACCCGGACCACCCCGAGCGAGCGCCACAGCAGCGGCTCGACGATCCGCACCGCCTGCACCCGGCCGGGCGGCACCGTCTGCATACGGGCCTGGAAGACCCCGTAGCGCAGCCGGAGGCCGTCCGGCGAGAGGGAGGCGTAGAAGTCGGTGTAGCGCAGCAGCGGCCCGAGGAAGCCGCGCATCAGGCCGAGGAGCAGCGGAACCATACCGCCGAGCACGCCGGCCTCGACGAAGGCGAAGCCGGCCACTGTCAGCAGCAGGAACAGCACGAAGGCCGCCAGCACCGGGATCCGGAACGCCAGCGCCCCCAGCAGCAGGCCGAACCTGAGCCGGTAGAACGGCCACTCCGGGGCCTCGGGCGTCCGGCCGGACAGCCCCGCCGCGTGCGCGAGCAGGCTGGCCCGCAGCCGGTCGGCGGAGCGCCGGCCGAGGTAGCGCAGCCGGATCTCGCTCTGGTCGCCCCCGGCCAGTTCGACGCGCAGCTCCGCGAGCCCCAGCACCTGTATCAGCAGCGGGCGCACCACGTCCACCGCCTGCAGCCGGCTCAGCGGGATCTCCCGGGACTGCCGGCGGACCAGGCCGGTGTGCACGACGAGGTGGTCGCCGTGCAGTCCGAAGGTGGTGTTCCACCATGACAGCAGGGCGTAGGCGCCGGCGGCGAACCCGACCGACAGCGTGAGGAATAGGACCCACAGCCCGCCGAAGTTCAGCAGCACCACACCCGGCATCGCCAGGAAGACCAGCGCCACGACCGCCGCCTGCAGCGGGACGGTCAGCCAGTGCGGCCGGTGCAGCCCCGTGGTGACGTCGGGCTCGGGCCGGACCGGCCGTGCCGCGCGCGCGGCCGTCGCGCCCGGCGGCCAGCCGGGAGCGTGCGGCCCCGCCGCGGCGGGCGGCAGGAACCGCACGCTGCCGGGCTGCGTGTGGTGCGCGCCAGGGTGCGGCGGGTGGCCGAACGCCCCCGTGGCCGCCGGCCCCGGATACGTCGGCTGCCCGTGGCCGGGGACCGCGGGTCCGTACGGCGGCCGACCGTGGCCGGGCGCCGGAGGTCCGTAGGAGCCGCGGACAGGCGCCGCGGGGGCGTGCGGCGGATGCGCGGCGGGAGCCGGCGCCGGCGGGGCCGGCGGAGCGGACGGCGGCTGCGGGCCCGCGGGGTCCGCGCCGGACGCGGGCCCGGTCCCGGGCGCTGCCGGGCCCGCGGGCCCGGCAGCGCCCGGGACCTCGGCGGGGAAGGCCCCGGAGGCCTCCGGGGCTGCCTGCGGTCGGCCGGGTGCGGCGCCGGAGGGCTCCTGGGCCTCGGGCGGCGTGCGGTAGACCGGCATCGCCGGGGGGCGGGAGGCCCGCCGGCCGGGATCGGGAGCTGCGTACGCGCCGGTGGCCTGCGGCGCACCTCCGGACGGCGGGGCCGGCGGGCGCGCCCACGGACCCGCGGTCCGGGCCGGGTCGGCCGGCACACCGCCGGGCGGCATGGCCCCTCGGCGGCCGGGAGGCGCCCCGGCCGCCGTCCCCGGCCGCATGGACGGGTGGCCGGCCGTCATCTCCGGCCCGCCGGGCGGGGCGGGCGGCAGCGGCGGCTCGGCGGCCACGGGGTGCGCCGATGGCGGCGGCGCGTGCGGCGGCCGCGCCGCGTCGGCGGGCGCGAAACGCGGCCTGGAGCGGTCGGCCGGCGCCTCCTCGGTCCCCTCCGCGCGCCGCGCCTGCTGGTGGGCGGCCGGGTCCTCGTCGGGGTCGAGGTAGGGCCACAGCGGCGTCACCGGCCAGGGCGTGCCGGCCCGCGGACGGCGGGCGCCGCCCCCGGCGGCCCCGGATGCCGGTCCGGCCGCGTGGTCGGTGCGTCCTTCCGCCACCGGCGTCCCCGGATCGCCGCCGGGCGGATGCCCCGCGCCGTCCCCGTGGGCGGCGGGCGTCTCCAACGTCCAGGCGGCCCCGCGCCCGCGCGGTCCGGCGCCGGCCGCGTACCGCGGCTCCGCCACCGGAGGCCGGGCCGCGTCCCCACCGCCGTCGGCGTCCCGCCCCCGCCACGGGATCCCCGGCTCGGGCGGCGCGAACACGGGCCGCCGCCCGTCGGCGCGTTCGCTCGGAGCGGCCCCCTCGGCGGCTCCCCCGGCCTCGTCGCCGGCAAGGCCGCCCGGGCGTTCCTGCGAGCGCCCGTGCGCCTCCGGTTCCGTGTCCCCTCCGGACGGCGGCGCACCCTCACCGGACCGCCCCCGGGGCGTCCCGGCCGAGCCACCCGGGTCGCCGGTCCCGGCCACCGAGGCGGCCGACCAGCCCTCCTCACGGGGACCGTCCGCCGCCGCACGCCCCGACTGGCCGCGTACCACCGTCGCTTCCTCGGCAGGCTCCTCCCCGCCGAGGCCCCTCTCCGAAGGCACCTCGCCAGGCGGCGGCACGGACCCGTCGTCGGCCTTCGCCCCGCGGCGACCGCTGTCCAGCTCGGCAGCACCGGGACCGTCCTCATCCACACGCGGCACCGCGCCCGGCGGCCGACCGCCTGCCGCCGCAGCCGCCTGCTCCGCGTCCGCCGCATCCTCCCGCGCCACCGCGGCACCAGACGCGCCGTCAGCCTCCGCCCCGCGGCCACCGCTGTCCAGCGCGGCAGCACCGGGACCGTCCTCATCCACACGCGGCACCGCGCCCGACGGCTGACCGCCTGCCGCCGCAGCCGCCTGCTCCGCGTCCGCCGCAGCCCCAGACGCGCTGTCGGGCTCCACCCGGCCGCGGCCGCTCTTCGGTGCGGCAGCACCGGGACCGTCCGCCGCCGCACGCCCCGACTGCCTGTGTACCGCCGCCCTGCCCCCGGCCGCCGCGGCAGGGCCCGTTTCCCGGTCCACGGCCTGCGGCCCCTCGGCCGCCGACGGCCGCACCGCGGGCTCCTCCGCTCCGAGGCCGCCCTCCGAAGGCACCCCGCCACGCGGCGGCACGGACCCGCCCTCGGCCTCCGCCCCGCGGCCACCGCTGTCCAGCGCGGCAGCACCGGGACCGTCCTCGTCCAGACCGTCCGCAGCCGCGGTCCTCCGCTCCGCCTCCGCCGCATCCTCCCGCGCCACCGCGGCACCGGAGCCGCCCGGGTCCCCGGGCGGCTCCGGCACGGACTCCCCGTCCGGCGGCGCGGGTGCCCGCTCGCCACCGGCTTCGGCGGCGCCCGTCTCCGGAACGGCCCCGGGCCGTGCCTCCCCGGCGCCGTGGGGCGCCGCAGCCTGCCTACCTTGCGTCGGCGCGGACGCCTCGCCGCCGGCCACCGGGCGTCCGCCTTCGGGGAGCACCGGCGGCCCGGCTACGGGCTCGCGCCCCGGGCGGCGGGAGGAGTCCGCGGCCGCCCGGTCGTTCTCGCCCGCCTCCCCGGCCGGGGACGCGCCGAGCCGCAGGTCGCCGTCGGCGCTGCCGGCCGCGTCCTCCCGGGACGGGCGGCGCGCGGTCGGCGGCGGCTCGGCGGACCCAGCCGCCGGGCGTCCGCCCCGGTCCGGGGCGCCTGTGTCTGCGGTCCCGCCCGTTTCCCCCTCTTCAGCCGCGTCCCGGTCCGCGCTCCAGACAACGCCGGACGGCACGTCCGCGGCGGACGGGTCCGCCGCTGCCCATTCCGCCCCGGTTCGCGCCGCCGGACCCGTGTCCGCCCGCTCGTGCGGGGCCTCGGCCGCCGGGGCGGCTTCCACGGGCGTGCCACCGGGGCGGCCGCTGCTCTCCGGGCCCCGGGGGGCGGCGGGTCCGCCGGACTCGCTCAGCCCCGGCGCCGGCGTGCCGCCCGGGTCGGGACCGAGGGCGCCACCGTCCCGGTTCCCGGCGTCCGGAGCGTGCCCGGCCGGCGGGACTTCGGACCCGCCGGCGGGGCACGAGGTCTCCGGCCGCTCGGTCTCCTCCGGGTCCTCCGGCGTCGCGCCGGGGGCCGCGGGTTCCGCAGCCGGCGGCGGAGTACCGTGCGGCTCCGCCGGGGCGGCCGGGCCGCCGGTGTCGGCCTGCGGCGTCGCGCCGGAGTCCCCCGACTCCGGGTCGCCGCCGGCCGCCGCGGCTCCGGACGGCTCCGCTCGGGGTCCGTCGCCCTCCGCCCCGGGGCCGGCGGCGGCCGTGCGCAGCTCGGCGAAGCTCCAGCCCGCGATCGGCGGCGGCGCGACCTCCTCGGCCCGGTACGGGTCGGTCGGCGCGGTGACCTCGCGCAGCAGCGAGACCCCATGGGACCGCGCAGCCGTGTCCGGGGCGTCGAAGATCCAGTCGTCCTCGTCCGGGCCCTCGGTCGGCGTCCGGCCGCCTGCGGCAAGCCCTTCGGCGGCGGGCCGCTCGGCGGCGGACCGGGCGGCGGTGCCCCCGCCGTCCGGGCTGCCGGGCGCCTCGGTGCCGGGGTGGTCAGCGCGGTGGGCGGCGCGGTCGGCGTCCTTGTCACCGGGCTCGGCTGCTGCCTTCCCGGTCGCGTCCGGCCGCCCCTCCGCGGCGGGCTCGGCGTCGGCCCGTGCCGCGCGGCGGCGCCAGCCGAACCAGCCGCCGCTGCCCGACGGCGACCGCTGGCCGGGCGCGGTGTCCTCCGCGGCCCGCCGCGCGGGCCGGCCGGCCGGCGGCGCCGGACGCGCGGGGTCCCACGGTGTTCCCGGGGTGGATGGGCTCTCGTTCGGTTCGCTCACGCGTCACAGTCCCGTGGAGAACGTCTCGCTGCGGGCCGCCAGGCGGTCGCGCAGCCGGGTGGCCTCGTCGAGGGGCAGACCGGGGATCCGCGCGTCGGCGGTGGTCGCCGCCGTCCGCAGCCGGACGGTCGCGATCCCCAGCGCCTGCTCCAGCAGGTTGGCGGTGACGTCCACCAGCTGCATGCGCCCGTAGGGGACGACCACCAGCTGCCGGATGACGACCCCGCAGGTGAGGTAGAAATCGGTGCGTCCTTCGGCGTATCCCCAGGAACCGCGCGCACGCGGCGCCAGGAGCCATCCCGCGACCCCGGCGGCCACCAGCGGGACGACCGCGGCCACGGCCCAGAGCACCCCGGACCAGATGCCGACGAAGGCGCCCGCGACGACCGCAGTCGGCAGCAGCGCCCCGGTGATGACCAGCCGGTTGTACAGGGTCAGGGCCGGCGACACCCGCTGCCATGAGCTGCCCGGCGGCGCGGCGAAGGCCGCCTCCACCGCAGAGGCGGGCGGCTCCGGGGGGACCGGATCGGTCCCCGTCCCGGCCCCGTTCTCAGGCCCGTGGTCCTGGTGCGACTCGTTCGAGGTGGCAAACTCCACGATTCCAGTCAATCATCCCGAAGGCGCTCCGGAGCGCGGAGCGACACGGCGGGCCGTCGCGTCGCCGGCCCGGCGGCCGTCCGGATTCCGGACGGCGACGCTCCGCACCCCCGCGCGGCCTGGCCGGACACCGGCCCCCGGCGCCGCGCGCGGGCCGCCGGCGGATGCCGGGTCCGGTCACTCCGGCGCGTGCCGGTCGCGGTCCTTGTCCGTGGGGACGCGGCAGGCGTTCTCCAGCAGCAGCGCGGCGGCCAGGAGCAGGACCGCGGCGAGTCCCGTCCCCGCCGCCGTGGCGGCGTCGGCGCGGGGTGCCGCCATGCTCAGGCGGTCGACGAGGGCCAGCGCCATGCCGCCGAACAGGCCGATCACCAGTGATCCGAAGACCGCGCTCGCCTTGGCGAGGGCGACCAGCCGGGCCACGCTGATGGGTTCGACGGGTTCGGTGCCCGGCACCCGCCGGATCCGCCGCCGGATGTGGACCGCCGTGACGATCTCGCCGATTCCGAGCAGCGACAGGGTGGGGATGGCCGTCCACGGCAGCACGGGAAGCGCGCCGTAGAACTGGCGCACCACGAGGAAGCCGACCATGCCGCTGACCACGATGAGGCCCAGCGGCAGCCGCCACCCGGTGGGGTGCAGCCGGCCCTGGGGGTCGTCCTGGTGTTCCTGGCCCATCTAGTCAGGCACCTGCAGCACGAGGTCGTCCCGGCGGCGCACTTCCTGGCCGCGCACCGCCCGCAGCAGTTCCAGCACCGGTCCGCGCCCGGTGAGGCGCGCCTCGGGGTCGACGTCGGCCCAGGGGCGCAGCACGAAGGCGCGCTCGTGCGCGCGGGGGTGGGGCAGGGTGAGCGTGGGGTCGTCGCTGGTCTCGTCACCGTAGGTGATGATGTCCACGTCGAGCGTCCTCGGCCCCCAGTGGATGTCCCGGACTCGGTCGAAGGCCTCTTCGACGCTCTGCGCGCGCTCCAGGAGGGTCCGCGGACCGAGGAGGGTGTCGGCCAGCACGATGGCGTTGAGGTAGGCGCCCTGCTCCGGGCCGCCCACCGGGGCGGTCTCGTACACCGGGGACGCGGCGACGAAGCGCAGGCCGCGGGCGTCGAAGAGGACGTCGAGCGCGCCCTGGAGGTTGTCCATTCGCTGACCGAGGTTGCTGCCGAGCGAGAGGACGACCCTGCGGGCGTCATCCCAGCTGTTCATGTCGTCTCCGTTGGATCGTGACGGTCACGTCGTCGAACGGGTGCGGGATGGGGGCCTGGGGTTTGTGCACGGTCACCTCCACCTCCGCCACCCGCGGCTCGGCCAGGCAAACCGCCGCCAACCGCTCGGCCAGCGTCTCGATGAGGTTCAGCGGCTCCCCGCGGACCACGTCCACCAGGCGGTCGCTGATCTCCCCGTAGTGCACGGTCTGCGTGAGGTCGTCGGTACGGGCGGCCGCGCGGGTGTCCACGGCCAGGACAACGTCGATCACGAAATCCTGCCCATCGCGGCGTTCATGGTCAAATACCCCATGATGCCCACGGGCACGCAGGCCGCGCACGGCGATCCGGTCCAGCGGCCGCGGCGGTCGGGCCGCGGCGTCCTCCTGCGGTGTTCCTGCCGGCCTCGGCGGGTGCTCCGGCACCTCAGTCCTCGCTCCCGTCCTCGTCCAGCATGACCGGCGACGCGTGGTGCGACCACAGCCGCCAGCCGCCCTCCGTGCGGACGAACAGGTTGGTGGTGACCACCTGCCCCCCGGCCACGAACCCCGGGCTGTCGTCCTCGGCCGTCAGCACGTTCTCCTCGCAGGTGACCATGGCGACGTCCCCGCTCACGCCGATGTGGGTCTCGGTCAGCACGTACTGGATGTAGGGGACGTTGGCCATGACCAGCGACCACGCGCGCAGGATCTCCGCCCGCCCGCGCAGCAGCGGCCAGCCCGGGTTCACGCACACGAGGTCGGGCGCCTGGTCCTCCTCGGCCCAGACCCGGCGCATCTGGTCGATGTCGCCGTTCTCGATCGCCTGGTAGAACTCCGCGTTGGCCTCGGCCACGCGCTCCATGATCTCGTGCCGCGACTTCACGGACGGCTCCGGCCGATCGGGTCGGCCCGGCCCTCGTCCAGCACGGCGCCGCCGCTGCGCCACGCGGCGGCGACCCGGACGGCGTCGGCGTTGGGCCGGACGTCGTGCACCCGTACGCACCACGCCCCGCGCTCGGCCGCCAGCGCCGTCAGCGCCACCGTGGCGTCGTCGCACCCGGTGAAGTCGCGCGGCGCCCCCTCGGCGTCGCTGAGCAGCCGGCCGAGGAAGCGCTTGCGGGAGCCCCCGACCAGGATCGGGCGGCCCAGGTCGTGGAACCGGTCGAGGTGGGCGAGCAGCGCCCAGTTGTGGCCGACGTCCGGGCGCTTGGCGAACCCGAGACCGGGGTCGAGCACGATCCGGTTCGGGTCGGCGCCCTCGTCGACCATCGCGGCCATGCGGCGCCGCAGCTCGTCGTGGACCTCTTGGACGACATCGGTGTACTCCGCGCGTCTTTGCATGTCATGACTATGCCCACGCCAGTGCATCAACACGTAGGCGACACCGCTCTTGGCCACCAGCCGCGCCATGGCGGGGTCGGCCAGGCCGCCGCTGACGTCGTTGACCAGGCGGGCCCCGGCCTCGACCGCGTAGTCGGCCACCTCGGCCCGCATCGTGTCGACACTCACCGCCACGCCCTGGCGGGCGAGCTCACGCACCACCGGCCCCACCCGGCGCAGTTCCTCGTCCAGGGACACACGCTGCGCGCCGGGCCGGGTGGACTCACCGCCGACATCGACGATGTCGGCTCCCTCGTCGGCCATGCGCAGCCCGTGCTCGATCGCACGCGCGGGGTCGAACCAACGGCCACCGTCGGAGAACGAGTCCGGGGTGACGTTGACGACCCCCATCACCAGGCACCGCCCGGGATCGGGCAGTCCGGGAAGCTTCATCATCGACGCCATATTCGCCACCCTATGGTTTCCCGCGTCCGAGCAGCACCCCCTGGCCGGGCCGGACCACCGCGCCGGCGTCCCGGAACGCGGCGGCGCCCGGCCTCCGCGTCGGAGGCCGGGCGCCGAAGTCCGCTCACCGCGGCGGTCGCGCCGCTCTCACCGCCCCAGGATGAGGCTCATCGCCTCCGCCCGGGTGCGGTCGCGGTTGCGGAAGTCACCGCGGACCGCCGAGGTCACGGTCTTCGCGCCGGGCTTGCGCACGCCGCGCATCGTCATGCACAGGTGCTCCGCCTCGATCACGACGATGACGCCGCGCGGCTCCAGCAGGTCCATCACGGCGTCGGCCACCTGGGTGGTCAGCCGCTCCTGGACCTGCGGCCGGCGGGCGAAGACGTCGACCAGCCGGGCCAGCTTGGACAGGCCGGTGATCCGCCCGTCGGAGTTGGGGATGTAGCCCACGTGCGCGACCCCGTAGAAGGGGACGAGGTGGTGCTCGCAGGTGGAGTAGAGCTCGATGTCCTTGACCAGCACGATCTCGTCGTGGCCGGCGTCGAACACCGTGGTCAGGACGTCCTCGGGCCGCTGGTTGAGCCCGGCGAACTGCTCGGCGTAGGCGCGGGCGACCCGGGCCGGGGTGTCCCGGAGCCCGTCGCGGTCGGGGTCCTCGCCGATGGCGATCAGGATCTCCCGCACGGCCTTCTCGATCCGGAGGTGATCGACGGTCCCGGCGGCGGGCTCCGCCCCCGGGAACCCGCCGGTCACCTCGGTGTACTCGGTCAACCTCTGTCCTCGGGTTCGGGACCGTCCCCGGAGGCGTCGGTGCCTCCGGTCCGGCCCGGGGCCTCGCCCTCGGTGCGGTCCTCCGCCGATTCCGGCCGCCATGACGAGCGTCCGTTGCCGCCCGCCAGCTCCTCGACGTCCTGCGGGCCGAGGAGCGCCAGCTCCTTCGGCGTCTGGACCGGGGGCTTGGAGGACGGCTGGCGCTTCCCGTAGCCCTTGTAGGAGCCGCGGGACGGCCGCTTCTCGATGGGCTCGAAGATCTCCAGGACCTCCTCCTTGGTGAGGGTCTCCTTGTCCAGGAGCCCCAGCACCAGGTTGTCGAGCACCTCGCGGTACTCCACCAGGACCTCCCACGCCTCGTCGTGGGCGGACTCGATGAGGCGGCGGACCTCCTCGTCGATGATGGAGGCGATCTCCTCGGAGTAGTCGCGGCTGTGCGACATCTCGCGGCCCAGGAACGGCTCGGTGTTGCCGTCGCCGAACTTGCGGGCGCCCAGCCGCTCGCTCATGCCGTACTCGGTGACCATGTTGCGGGCCAGGGAGGTGGCCTTCTCGATGTCGTTGGCGGCGCCCGTGGTGGGCTCGTGGAACACGAGCTCCTCGGCGGCGCGGCCGCCCAGCATCATCGCCAGCTGGTCCATCATCTCCGAGCGCGTGGAGAGGAACTTGTCCTCCATCGGCAGGGTCATGGTGTAACCCAGGGCCCGGCCGCGCGGCAGGATCGTCACCTTGTGGACGGGGTCGGCGTTGGGAAGCGCGTGCGCCACCAGCGCGTGCCCGCCCTCGTGGTAGGCGATCATCTTCTTCTCGGCGTCGGACATGACCCGGGTCTTGCGCTCGGGGCCGGCCATGACGCGGTCGATGGCCTCCTCCAGCGTGAGCATGTCGATCTGGTTGCCCCCCGCGCGGGCGGTGAGCAGCGCGGCCTCGTTGATGACGTTGGCGAGGTCGGCGCCGGTGAAGCCGGGCGTCCGCCGGGCGATGACGTCCATGTCGACCCCGGGGTCGATGGGCTTGCCCTTGGCGTGCACGCGCAGGATGCCCTTGCGGCCCTCCAGGTCCGGGCGGTCCACGACGATCTGGCGGTCGAAGCGGCCCGGGCGCAGCAGCGCCGGGTCGAGGATGTCCGGCCGGTTGGTCGCGGCGATGAGGATGACGCCGCCCTTGACGTCGAAGCCGTCCATCTCGACGAGCATCTGGTTGAGCGTCTGCTCGCGCTCGTCGTGGCCGCCGCCGAGCCCCGCGCCGCGGTGCCGGCCCACGGCGTCGATCTCGTCGATGAAGATGATGGCGGGGGCGTTGGCCTTCGCCTGCTCGAACAGGTCGCGCACCCGGGAGGCGCCGACGCCGACGAACATCTCCACGAAGTCGGATCCGGAGATGGAGTAGAACGGCACGCCGGCCTCGCCCGCGACGGCGCGCGCCAGCAGCGTCTTGCCGGTGCCGGGCGGGCCGTAGAGCAGCACGCCCTTGGGGATCTTCGCCCCCATCGACTGGAACTTGGCCGGGTTCTGCAGGAACTCCTTGATCTCCTGCAGCTCCTCGATGGCCTCATCGGCGCCCGCGACGTCGGCGAACGTGCTCTTCGGGGTGTCCTTGGTGATGAGCTTCGCCTTGGACTTGCCGAAGTTCATCACCCGCGAGCCGCCGCCCTGCATCTGGTTCATGATGAACAGGAAGATGCCGATGATGATGATGAGCGGCAGGAAGCTGAACAGCAGCGACACGAGCACGCTGTCCTGGGGAACCTCGACGTCGTAGGCTTCGAGGTGGCCGTCCTGCTGCTTCTCCTGGAGCTGCTGGGCGAGCTCGTACCCCTGACCGTCGACCCAGTAGGCTTCGTAGCTGTCACCCTGCGTCGTGGTCAGCTCGATGCGCTGCTCTTTGTCGATGATCCGGGCATCGCGCACCTGGTCCTGCTGGATCAGGGCGAAGACGCGCGAGGTGTCGACCTTCTGATGGCCGTCACCGGAGCCCCAGCCCGTGAATTGGGTAACAACAATGATCATGAGGGCGATGGCCAGAAGCCAGAGCCATGGCCCACGGTACAAACGCTTCAGATTCATCTATACGGAACCCCGCTGGGTCCGTCCCTCCTGACCAGGCGGCCTGCCCCGATAACCACAGACGGGCCGTACCCCGGACGGCGGGCGGGGCGCCGCGCGCGGGCGGCGCGCCGGCGATCGCCCTACCACCGGAGGGCCTCCTATGGCCGCCGGAAGCGGGACCTATCGGACATGTGCTCCCTACAATGATGCCGGGATAACCGACGGTACACCCCAGCCGTGGCCAACCGCATTCACCCGATGGGCCACCCGCTCCACGGTGCGTCCGTCATGACAGCAACGCTCGCGGATGGCCCCATTGTTCCCGTTCACGCGGACGGCCGTCCCCCGGGGCGGGGGCGGGCCGGCGGTCGCGGACGGCGGCGGCTCAGCGCTGGTACATGTGCGGCGCCAGCGTCCCGATGAAGGGCAGGTTGCGGTACTTCTCCGCGTAGTCCAGACCGTAGCCGACGATGAACTCGTTCGGCAGGTCGAATCCGACGTACTTGACGTCCAGCTCGATGTCGAGCGCGAGCGGCTTGCGGACCATGGTGCAGATCTCCACGGACTCCGGCCCGCGTGAGCGCAGGTTGCCGACCAGCCACGAGAGGGTCAGCCCGGAGTCGATGACGTCCTCGACGATGAGCACGTTGCGGCCGCTGATGTCGGCGTCCAGGTCCTTGAGGATGCGGACCACACCGGAGGACGTGGTGCCGGCGCCGTACGACGAGACCGCCATCCAGTCCATCTCGCAGGGGTGGTGCAGCCGCCGCGCCAGATCCGCCATGACCATGACCGCGCCCTTGAGGACGCCGACGAGCAGCAGGTCCCTACCGGCGTAGTCGGCGTCGATCTCGGCTGCCAGCTCTTCGAGCCGGGCCTTGATCCGCTCTTCGGTGACCAGGACCTTCTCCAGGCCGTCGGCCATGTCTTTCGCGTCCACGCTTACGTGTCCTCGCTGCTCAGCTAGGCGGTTGCCGGAACGTCCCCCAGGATAAGGGGATGAATCGCCCCCGGCGGGACGGCCGTGCGCCCGCCGGAAGTCAGCCGCCCAGGACCACGCGCGCCCCCATCCGGCGGCCCCGCCGGCCGCCCGGCAGGTCGACGTGCGTCTGGCCGCGCCAGTCGCTGACGAGGCGGTCGAGCTCGGCCACGTGGCCGGCGGTCAGCGCACCCGCCGGGCATCCGGCGGCGAGCGCGGCCCGGCGCAGCACCCGGGTGCGCACGGCGCGCGGCAGGGCGGCGAGCACCGCGACGTCGAGTTCCCCGGGGGCGAGCCCGGCCTGCGCCGCGGCCTGGTCCGCCCAGCCGTCCAGCGCGTCGGCGTCGTCGCGGAGCAGGCCGGCGGAGCGGGCGAGCGCCGCGGCGATCCCCGGGCCGAGCACGCGCTCCAGGACGGGCAGCGCGTCATGGCGGACCCGGGAGCGCGCGTAGGCGGGGTCGGTGTTGTGCGGGTCCTGCCAGGGGCTCAGCCCCATCTCGGCCGCCGCCGCGTGCACGGTGGCCCGGTCGAGGTCGAGCAGCGGGCGCAGGTAGCGTCCGGCGCGCGGAGCCATGCCGGCCAGCGAGCGGGCTCCCGATCCGCGGGCCAGGCGGAGCAGCACGGTCTCGGCCTGGTCGTCGCGGGTGTGCCCGAGCAGCACCGCGGCGGCGCCGCGTTCGTCGGCCACCCAGTCCAGCGCGGCGTAGCGGGCGGCCCGGGCGGCGCCCTCGGGTCCGCCGGCCGTGCCCACCGCCACCGCGACGGAGTCGACCGGGTCCAGGGCGAGCCGGCGCAGCACACCGGCGACCTCGGCGGCCCGCTCGGCCGATCCCGGCTGGAGGCCGTGGTCCACGGTGACCGCGCCGGCGCGCAGGCCCAGGCGCGGCGCGACGAACGCGGCGGCCGCGGCGAGGGCGAGCGAGTCCGCCCCGCCGCTGCACGCGACGAGGACGAGGTCGCCGGCCGCGGTGCCCGCGAGCGCGCGGCGCACCGCCACCCGCACGGCGGCGACGGACGGTGCCGGACCGCTCATCGGCTCCCCCTGGCTGGTCGTGGTCCGCTCGGCCCCCAGAGGCGCCGCCGGGGCGGCGCCTCTGGGGCCAACCTACGCCGTCGCGGCGCCCGGGCGCCGGCGCGCGGCCCCGGACCGGGACGGCGCCGGCCGGTTCCGCCCGCCGGCCGCTTCGGGAAGGATGGCGCCATGACCACGATGGCGATCGCCGCGTTCGTCCGGGCGCGGCTGGACGAGGACGCGGACGTCGCACGGGCCGCGTCCCACTCGGTCAGCGACGCGTACCGGCCGGCGGCCTTCCCGGAGATGGAGCCGCGGCTGCCCGGCGAGCGCTGGCAGTGGGTCGCGCCGTCCGGGGCCCCGCTTCCGCTGGAGGACCCCGAGAGCTGGTCGCTGGGCCGGACCGGCCATCCGCCCGGCAGGGCCCCGCGGCGGGACTGGACCCGGTACCGGGGACGCGAGCAGTGGGTCCGCGCCAGGATCCCGGAGGAGGGTCCGCTCCACCTGCGCAGCCGCGAGGAGTACCCCCACCGCGCGGACTCGGGGTGGTCGCCGCACTGGATCCTGGCCGCCGGCCCGGTGACGTTCGGCGCGGCCGCGCACATCGCCCGGCGCGCGCCGGGCCGCGCGCTCGCGGAGGTCGAGAGCGGCCGCCGGATGCTGGACCACGCGGTGGACCTGCTGCGCGAGAGTGAGGACTCCTCGCTGCGGGCCGACCCGGTCATGTCGGTGATCGCCGAGAGGGGCGCGCAGTGGGCGGACCGCGTGGTGCGCTGCCTCGCGGCGCCCTATGCCGACCACCCCGACTACCGCGAGGAGTGGCGTCCCTGACGCCCGACCGGGGCACCGCGCTGCGCGGGCCGGCCCGTCACTCGGCGGGCGGCGCCTGCGGCGGCACGTCGTCGGAGTCGGCCCTCGGGAGTTCGGGGGCGCGCACCACCCGGTCGATCCACTCCTGCGGGTTGCGGACCTCCTGCATGGTGGGCAGCGTCTCGCGCGACTCCCATACCCGGTTGAAGTCGGCCATGCCGACCTGGTCCACCACGGTGCGGACGAACGCCGCGCCCTCCTCGTACTGCTTCATCTTCAGGTCGAGGCCGAGCAGCTGGCGGATGATCCTGTCGACCCGGTTGCCGCCCTCGCGGCGCCGCTGGAACTTGCGGCGGATCTCGGCGACCGAGGGCACCACCTCGGGGCCGACCGCGTCCATCACGTAGTCGCCGTGCCCCTCGGCCAGCGTCATGACCGCCGTGATGCGGTCCAGGATCTCGCTCTGCACCGGGGTCTGGAAGGCGTCGATCAGGTTGGCCTCACCGCCGCGGACCGCCTCGGCGACCGCCTCCCCGGCCGCGCGCAGCCGGTCGAGGAAGACCGTGGCGTCGACGTCGGAGGCGAGCAGGAACTCCCGCATCTGCTCCTGCACGTAGTCGCGCAGCCAGGGCGTGGAGGTGAACTGGGTGCGGTGCGTCTCCTCGTGCAGGCACACCCACATCCGGAAGTCCCGGGTGTCGACGTTCAGCTCGCGCTCGGCGTGCACGATGTTGGGCGCCACCAGGGTCAGCCGGCCGGTGGGCCCGCGGCCGTCCGGGTCGGGCGGCAGGAACAGCTCGTACTGGCCGAGGACCCGTCCGGCGAGGTAGGCGAGGATGGCGCCGAGCTGGACGCCGGTGATCCGCGACCCCACGGCGGTCGTGATGGACCCGGCGGTGGTACCGCTCAGCCGGCCGGAGCCCAGGCGGTCCAGCAGCGGCTCCAGCACCACGCGGAAGCCGTCGACGTTGGCCTTGATCCACCCGGGGCGGTCGACGATGACCGCGGGGCCGGCCGGCTCCAGGCTGTGCATGCCGGTGAAGTCGCGGACATGGCTCTGCGCGGTGACGGAGAGCTCACGCAGCTGCGCCACGGCCTTCCGGGCTTCGGCCAGGTCCACCTGCGGACCGGGCCGCACGAGGCGGACACCGGTGTTGACGGCTACGTCCCAGTCGATCAGACTCACGAATTCACCGTACCCGCTGGGCGCCGGCCACACCGGTTTCGGCCGGGAATTCGGGGTTTCCCCAGGGTTCCCCCGAGGGACGCCGGGTGGCTTCAGGAGCAGCCGCACTCCACCAGCGCGCTGGCGAAGGTGTCCAGGATCCGCCCCTCGGCGGCCGGGTTGTTGGCCATGAACGCGAACACCAGCAGCCGGCCGTCGGCGTCGTAGGCCGTCCCGGCGAGCGTGCTGACCCCGTTCAGGGTCCCGGTCTTGGCCCGGATCAGGCCGGCGCCCGCGGCGGACGCCTCGTAGGCGGTGTAGCGGTCGGTGAGCGTGCCGGTGAAGTGCGCCGTGGGCAGGCCGCTCACCACGTAGTGCAGGTCGGGGTTCGCGTCGTCGGCGGCGAGCAGCAGCAGGTCCACGAGCGCCTTCGGGGTGATCCGGTTGTTCACCGAGAGCCCGCTGCCGTCCTCGACGTGCACGTCGGGCACACCCAGGTCCGAGATGACGCTCATGACGGCCGCCGCGCCGCCCGCGAAGGACATCTCCCCGCCCTCGGCCCGGGCCACCTGGTGGGCGAGGGCCTCGGCGATGTTGTTGTCGCTCTCCAGCATCATCTTCTCGACCAGCGCGGAGACGGGCGCCGACTCGACGGTGGCGATCGGCGCGGCGTCCGCGGCCGCGGTGGCCGGCGCGGGCGCACCCTCCACCGTGATCCCGGCGGCCTCCAGCTGCCGCGCGAACGCCTCGGCCGCCGCACGCGGCGGGTCGCCCACGCGCTCGCTGTAGTTCTCCTCGCGGTACACCCGGCCGCCGTCCAGCATCAGCGCGTGCACCGTGGCGACGCTGCCCTCGTCCACGTAGCCCGGCTTCCAGCCGGGCGCCATGTCCGGCCCGCTGTAGCGGGAGTCGTCGTAGCCCAGGCGCACCGAACCGATCCCGGCGGCGAGCAGCTCGCCGGCGGTGGACTCGGCCAGTTCCTCCAGGGTGGCCAGCCGCGGGTACTCACCGGAGCGCACGACCTCGGTGAGGGTGGGGTCGCCGCCGCCGACCAGGATGACCTGGCCGGGTTCGGCGCCCTGGACGACGTCGGTCGGGATCCGCGCGTCGGGGCCGACCGCCTGCAGCGCGGCCACGGCGGTGACCACCTTGGTGGTGGAGGCGGGTACGGCCGTCTCCCCTTCGTCCCGGGCGAACAGCGGATCCCCGGTCTCAGCGTCGACGACGAAGGCGGAGAGCCCGTCGTCGATCCCCGAGTTCGACATGCGATCATCGAGCTTGTCCGCGAGCAGATCCGGATTGACCGGCTTTGCGGTCGTCCCCGCCGGTGCCGGAGCCTCCTGGGCGAGGGCGACCGGGTGGGCGACGGTCTCCGGAGGGCGGGACGCGATCACATCCCAGGCGACCACGCCGGCCACGAGCACGAATATGTTGAGCGAGGCCAAGGTGAGGAGAGCCCAGACTCGATCGTGCCGCACCCCCGGTACCTGCCTTCCTCTGGCATCGCGAAATCCTGAAATCGTCGTAGCGACACTAGTCGTAAGGGAAGCCGAGAAACAGCATGGAATTTGACGTTACGGTCGAGATCCCCAAGGGGGAGCGGAACAAGTACGAGATGGACCACGAGACCGGCCGGATCCGGCTGGACCGGATGCTGTTCACCTCGACGAGCTACCCCGCCGACTACGGGTTCATCGAAGGAACGCTCGGCGACGACGGCGACCCGCTGGACGCGCTGGTGCTGCTCAAGCACTCTACGTTCCCCGGCTGCCTGATCCGCTGCCGCGCGATCGGCATGTTCCGGATGCGCGACGAGGCCGGCGGCGACGACAAGGTGCTGTGCGTCCCGTCGACCGACCCGCGCATGGAGCACCTGCGTGACATTCACCACGTGAACGAGTTCGAGCGCCTGGAGATCCAGCACTTCTTCACGGTGTACAAGGACCTGGAGCCCGGCAAGTCCGTCGAGGGCGCGACCTGGGTCGGCCGGCACGACGCCGAGCAGGAGATCAAGGCCTCGATCGAGCGCGCCCAGAAGCACGGTGCGCACGGCGACACGACGCACATCAAGATCGACTAGCCGGCGGCCCCGGACCGGTGTGGACGCCGTCGCCCGCCACGCCGGTCCCGCGAACCGCGGCGCTGCCTCGGCGGCGCCGTGATGGTGCGCGGTCGCGGAGATGACATCCGTCATGTCCCCCGGCGGGGAAATGTCACCGAGGATCCGGTGATCCGGCACGCCGGGGCGGTGACATCACGCTCTGCCCGGGGCACCGCGGTCGCCGCCACGCTGGGAGCATGACCTCCCCCGAGACCTCCGGCCTCCCGCCGACCGCTCCGCACACCGATCCGAGGCCGGGGCCGGGCCCGCGGTCGCGGCCGCCGCGCGCGCCGGGCCGGGTGTGGGGCGGCGCGCTCGCCCTCGGCGCGGTCGCCGGGGTGGCGGCCCAGCTCCTGCTGCCCGTGGGTGGACCCGGCCCCGCCGAGCTGTCGGGCGACCCGGAGCTCGCGGAGGCGGTGGCCGAGGCGCTGGGCGGCCGGGAGGCGCAGGTCCAGGGGCTGGCCGTGACCCTCGTCGAGGGCGACGAGACGTCCGCGGTCACCGCCGGCACCGCCGACGGCACCGCCCCGATCACCGCCGACACCCCGTTCGAGACGGGGTCGGTGTTCAAGGTCGTCACCGCCATGACGCTCGCCGACCTCGCCGAGGACGGCGAGGTGGAGCTGGACAGCACCCTCGGCGAGATCTTCACCGACGTCGACTTCGCCAGCCCGGACGTCGCCGGCGTCACCCTGGAGGAGCTGGCCAGCCACCACTCGGGCCTGGCGCGCATGCCGCTGGAGGGGATGTGGGCCGCCGCGGTCTCGGGCAGCCTCACCCTCAACGACGGCTACGCGTGGCAGCCGCCCCTGGAGGACTCGCTCGCGGCCGCCGTTCCGGTGACGCCCGGCCAGTGGGGGTACTCGAACTTCGGTTTCGCGGTGCTCGGCGAGGCGCTGGCCCGGGAGACCGGGGTCCCCTACCCCGAACTGGCACGCGAGCGGGTGCTGGACCCCCTCGGGATGACCGACACGGTCATCATCGGCGCCGGCGTCGACGGGCCGCCGGCCGGCGCCGCGCTGCCGCACTGGGAGGCGGGCGCCAGAGTCGAACCGTGGCACACCCTCTCCTACGCCCCCGCCGGCATCGGCACCTGGAGTACGTCGGCCGACCTCCTCCGGCTCGCGCGCGGAGTCATGGACGGCACCGCCCCGGGCATGTCCGCCGTGCGGCCGGCGTACGAGGGGCCCGTGCCCGAGACCCGGCTCGGCCTCGCCTGGATGACGACGGAGTTCGGCGACGGCGTCGAGCTCGTGCAGCACAGCGGCGGCACCTACGGGTCGTCCGCGTTCGTCGCCGTCCAGGACGACCGCGCGGTGGTCGCGCTGTCCAACAGCTTCCAGGTGGACGTCTCCCTCATCGGCGCGCGGCTCATGGGCGCCGAGAACGTCCCCACGGTCGCGGAGGGCGGGCTGGTCTCGTCGCCGGCGATGTCGCTGGCCCTCACGCTCCCGCTGACCCTGCTGCCGCCGCTGCTCGCGGTGGCGCTGATGGTGCGCCGCCGGACGCTGGTCGGGCAGCGGCCGCTCGACCGGCTGCGCGTCGTCTCCATGCCGCTGGGCGCGACCGCCGTGCTGCTCCTCGTGCTGCGTACGGGCAGCTGGGTGTACACCCCGACCGCGGTGTGGGCGCTGGCCCTGGGGCTCGTGGTCGCCGCGCTCGCGGTGGGGATCTGGTACTGGCCGCGCGTCCCGGCGGTGCGGGCCCGGGTGCGCTGGATCCGGGTGCCGTTCTTCGCGCTGTCCGCGATGTGCTCCACCGGTCTGGCCGCGCTGATGGTCTGGTCCTTCTCCGTGGCGTACTTCTGAGCGCCGGCTGACCCGGCGACCGCGCGGGCGCCGGGTCAGCCGCCCCGCGAGGTACCGGTTCCGGCGGTCCATCCGCTCAGCGCGGCCGGCGCGACCTCGAGGAACTCCATGAGGACGAGGAGCAGCAGGAGCAGCGCGCAGGCCGTCACCAGCAGGCCGGGCAGCAGGTAGGAGCTGGGGCGGTGCCGGGTGCGGGCCCGCGGGTCGGGGAAGCCGTACCGGTCGAACCGGTCGGCCCGGTCGGCCACGTGGGCCCGGTAGCCCGCCAGACCGGGCGAGCTGACGCAGCTGAGCACCCGCAGCCGCAGCGACGCGGGCGGCGGGTGCGCCGCGTCGGCGGCGTCGGCGGCGTCCTCGGCCGGCCGGCCGCCTGGTCCGCGCACGGCCTCGACGGTGCCGCGGTGCCGCTCGCACTCGGCGCTCGCGATCGCCAAGAGCCAGTCCCGCAGCCGGGTGGGATCGACGAGCTGGTCGGCGTGCGACCGCGCCACGATCAGCGTGTCCCGCACCGCCGCCTGCGCGGCGTCGCAGTCACGGAGCGTGAGCCAGCACCGCTGGTACAGCTCCGCCCCGTAGGCGTCGTAGAGCTGCGCGCAGGAGCTGGCGGCCGGCACGCGGCTGGAGCGGAGTGCTCTGACGAGATCCCGGTCCGTCATGATCACAAAATCTACGGTTCCTCCGGGCCGAGAGCCATCGCTTTACCCCAAAAATCCCCGTCAGCGTCCCGGCGTTCCCGCGCGGATCGCCAATACCGACCGAACGGAAAGCGCCTACCCGGCCACCACGGCACGGAGCTCCGCGACGCGCCGTGCGGCGGGATGCGGCCGACTGGAACCCGCGTTTCCTGACGTACCGCAACGGCGACCTGCACGTTCGCCGCCGACGCCGGCCGGCAACGCGGTCCGTGGGGCGCCCCTGGCGATGGACGCCGCGTTGGAGCCGCCGGGCAGCGCGTGGCGGCCGCCGTCCGTGCCGGCCCGGTGACCGCCGCCTGCCCCGCGGCCGTCGGCGGGGAGGCGGCCACGGCGACGGACGGTGGCCGCGGCGCTGGCCGCGCGGCCCCCGTCTGCGGACCGCGTACCGCCGCCTCACCCGCGGGCGGCCGACCGCTCCAGCGCCGCGGCGATCTCCGCCGCGTCCCCCGGCTCGACGACCGGCGGCCGGGTGGCGATGTAGCCGACCGCGCTCGCCACCCCCGCGATCACCGCGCCACCGGAGCGCATCACCGGCTCGGGCAGCCGGCCGGCCACCATCAGGACCGGGACCACCGCCTGCTCCGCCATCCCGGCGGAGCGGAGGGCCTCGGCGATCCGGGCGGCCCGGCGGACCAGCCGGTCGACCACCCGGTTCGCCGGAACGCCGCCGATCCGCCACTCGGCGTCGGCCAGGGTCAGCGGGTCCTGCCAGAACCGGGTCTCCAGCAGGTAGACACCACCGGGTCCGACGGCCACATGCCGGGTGGTCCCGTCGGGAAGCAGGTGGTAGCCGTGCCGCCGGAGCACACGCAGCCAGCGGCCGTGCCGGTGCGGCGATCGGCCGCGCGGGCCGGTGTGCAGGAGCAGGTAGCCGAGCCCCACGAGCGCGGTGACCAGGGCGCCCGCGCGCCAGTTCAGGAAGCCGGCCGCCATCACCCCGGCGGCCACGGCGATGGCCGCGCGCACGGCGACCCGCGTCCAGCGAGCGGCGACGGAGTCGGGCAGAGCGCCGGACCGCCCGGCCGGTCCGGGGCGGATCGACCCGCCATCCCCCACGTGGTCACCTCCAGCGCCCAGCCGGCGGCGGGTGGCGGCGCGCCATCCCGCGGCCCCCGGCGTCCAGGGCCCGCTCCGCAATCCCCCGCCCGGCCCGGTCGGCGGTCGGCCGCAACGGCCCGGGCCGGCCGCCGACTCCGCCACGGTACCGGCCGTGTTTCGGCGCCCTCCCGAGGCGCGCGCCCTCCGCCGGTCCCCATGCCATCACCGAAACCCCTGGTATCGCAATGTCTTTCCCCCGGAAATCGGGCGGTGCACATCGCGGGTTCCGGCCGGAGGGAACCGACACGCTGCGGGATCCCGGGCGCGTCGCCGGACCGCTCCGGCCGACGTGACCGAGCCGACACGCCGACCTCGGGGAACGGCTTGACATCGGATTCCCGGGTTGGTGTTCTTACGGGCATGCACCCGCGCACCCGCCTGGTCCAGCTCATGGCTCGCACGGCCTCCGTGGCCGCCCGCCGTGTGGCCGGCGTGTCGTGTTCGCCCGCTTCGTGTTGTCGCTGACCGAAGCCAGCGCCCCACCGGTCCGCCCGGTGCCGGGCCCACGCGCCGCGGTGTGCCCCGTTCCCGCGCCGGACGTCCGTCGTCCGTAGCCGCGACCGGCCCAGCATGCTCCGTCCCCCGTGACGGACGACGCCGGGCCCGGGCCGTCGTCGCACCGCGGCATCCGGTCGAGACCGCGTTCGTGGACGTGGGTGGACGCTGCCGTCCGTCCACGCGCTCCTCGAACCGGCCGATCCCGTCTTCCGCCGCGAACCCGTCGCCTCGGGCCGGCGCCCGCCCTTCACGAAGGATCTCCGTCGGTGTCCTCTGACATTTCCACGCCCGCACGCCCGCAGCCCCGTGTCCACGCCCGCGACACCGCCGAAGCCCCGCCGCGGCCGGCGGCGTCCGCGCTGGACGAGATCGGCGACCTCGTGATGGCGGGGCAGCGCTCCGGCTACGCCCATCTGGCCGGGCGGGCCCGGCCGACCGTGGGCCAGCTGCTGACAGCGGCCCGAAGCGCCGCGCATGCGCTGTCCCGGCCGAGCCTGTGGCCGCGCCGGCACGGGTTCTGGCAGCTCGCGCCGCGCACCGTCCGCCGCGGGGCGAGCGGACGCATGCGGGTGACGGTGGTCGCACTGGAGCCCGACGAGTTCGTGTCGCTGGCCTCGGCCCCGGAAGGCCGGGCAGCGGGCCCGGGCGCGGACCTGCTCTACCTCGCGCACGGCCGGGCGCACCTGGTGGCCACCGCCCCGAACGGGGCGCTGCTCGCCGTGCGGCGGCTGGCCGGCGGCCGCGCCCGGGCGCTCGGCGCGAACAGCGAGCACCAGCTGGTCAACACCGGCACCCGCACGGCCGTCGTGGTCCGGGTGACCGGGTGACCAGGGACCGGCCCGCAGGCGCCCGCGGTCAGCCGCTCCCGGCCGACGCGCCGTCCCGCTCCTCGGCCCGGCCCGCCCGGAGCGCGGTGTCGCGCAGCGCGTCGTCGACGAGTTCGATCGAGCGCAGGGTGGCCGCCATGCGCCGCCCCTCGGCCAGGTAGGCGTTCATCACCTGCTCGACAGCGTGCGGCGGAAGGAAGTCGCGCAGGTCGACCCGGGCGGTGCGGTACCCCTGGCGGGCGCCCTCCAGGCACGCGGCCACGTGCTGGCGGGCGAGGCGGGCCAGCGCGACCGGGTGCCGGCGCAGCACGCCGTGCAGCCGGTAGTCGGCGGGGACGTTGTCGAACAGCCACACGATGGCCGTCTGCTCGAAGGTCTCCGCCTCGGGCGGGTGCACGCTCGCCGGCCAATCCTGGGATAACCGCTGGTCGGACATGCTGCCAGCATACCGACTCATAGAACATGCGTTCGAGACCCGGGGGCGATCCTTTGGGCAATCATGGGGCGGCCTCCGGGAGGGCGGCCGGTGCGCGCGGCCGGGCGGGGACGCCGCCCGCTCACCTCGGGCACGCGCGCCCGGCCGCGGACCCGCCGGCATGCGGCTCAGCGGCGATCCGGTGCCGCCTCCCCGCGCTCCTGCGCGTCCTCCCGGCTCTCCAGCGCGACCCTGATGGCGTTCTCCGCCGCGTCCACCGAGGCACGCGCGGTGATCACGCTGGTGTGCGCCCGTTCCAACTCGTCCAGGGCGATGCAGTCGAACGACACACGCGCGTCGTGAATGGCGGCCTCCAGCTGGCGCGCTGCTTCGTCCAGACTCATGGTCTCCGATTCCTCTCCGCTCCGGTCCGGCCGACGACCGCGGGTGCGCGGTCCTGCGTCCGGTGCTGCCCGTCACGCGCTGGCTCGCGCGCTACACGTCTGTACCCCTGTCAGCGGCCCTCTATGTCCGAAGGGGAGGTCCAGCCCCGATGCGAGGGGCGGCTGGCACCGCCCGCGACGTGCGGCGACGGCGCCCCGGGCACCCGGCGCAGAGCGTCGGCGGACGCCGCCGCCCCGCGCGCGGCACGCCGCTCGCCGGCCCGACCGGGACGCCCTCGCCCGGCGCGGCCCCGCCGCCACTGTCACACAACGCGCTTACGATGACGGTCGTCGAGAAGACAGGGGCTGTTCATGCGAAACCGTTATCCCGGGCCGTGCCGCACCTGCGGGGGCGAGGTGGCGGCCGAGGCGGGCGTCGTCATCAAGGAGGACGGTCGCTGGCGGACCTACTGCTCCGACCACGAACCCCGCCCCGCACCCCCGCCGCGCGGCGACCACCTGGGGTGGCACACGGTGGGACTCGCCGGCTACGACTGCGAGACCTCCTCCAACGACCCCCGCGAGGCGTTCCTCGTGTCCGCGGCGCTGGTCGACTCCGCCGGCGGCGCGCGCACCTGGCTGGTCGACCCGGGCGACCGGGAGATCCCGGCCGACGCCGTCGCGATCCACGGCATCACCACCGAACGGGCCCGCGCCGAGGGGGTGCCGGCCGAGGACGCCCTGGAGGAGATCGCCGGAGCGCTCGTGGACCACCTGCTCGCCGACCGCGGACTGGTGATCTTCAACGCGCCCTTCGACCTCGGGGTCCTCGACAACGAGCTGCGCCGCCGGGACATGAAGTCGCTCACCGACCGCCTGGGGACGGCCCCGCGGCCGATCATCGACCCCCTCGTGATCGACCGCGGCATCGACCCCTACCGGCGGGGGCCGCGCAACCTGGGCGCGATGTGCGCCTACTACGGAGTGGACCTCACCGACGCGCACACCGCGGTCGCCGACGCGGCCGCCTGCCTCGCGCTGGCGCAGGAGATCGCCGCGCGCCACCCCGACCTGGCCGGACTGGCGCTGCCGGCACTGCACGAGCGGCAGGTCGAGTGGGCGGCGGGATACGCCCGCAGCCGCCAGGAGTGGCTGGACCGCCGCCGGCCGGGCCACGGCAGGGTGATCGACGGCACGTGGCCGGCCGCCGTCGCGGTCTGAATCCCCCGCCCGCGGCGCCTCCACCCCCGCCCGGCGCGGATTCCGGACGCCGGCGCCACGCTGTCGTCCACCTGCTCCGGGGCCGCGCTCCAGCATCCCTCCACCGATCCACCGCACGGATGCAGGTAGCGTGAGGTGACCGTTTTGTCCGCCCGTCGGTGCCGCGGAACACGTTTCCGCGCCGCCGCGCGCCCGCCTGGCCTGCGACTTCGCAACTTTTTGTTCGAATCGCCGTTAACGGGGTACACAGCGCCGCGTGTGTTCTGAGCGCCGCACCCAGACCCGTGATCCGCTCTGAGCACCGGCGCCGCCCGGCAGTGCTCCCCGTCCACGTGACGGTCCGCTGCCCCCTGTGACCGGGCGGGGCGCCGCGCCCTTCGCACCCCGCGACGGGCGCGGTGTTCCGTACCCCCGCGGACGACGCACCATCCGTACACGCGACGGAGCCGCACGGCCCCCCGCGCGGCGGACCGCGTCGTCCGTACGCGCAACGGACCGCGTCGTCCGTACGCGCAACGGACCGCGTTGTCCGTACACGCGCAACGGACGCTGCACCCACGCGCGGCCGCGGGGAAGCACGGCGGGCGGCATTGACAGAAGTCGGCCTGGAAGGAGGCGGCGCCCACGCAGCGCCGATCATCGTGGCGATAGATCACAACAGTCTCCGCGCGACCGAGGGGTCCGCGGACGAGCAGAGCAGCGGCTCGGTCCCCTCCGAGCCCTACACCACCGAAGACCTCCTCTGGGAACCCCCCGAGATCACCGCCTCCACGACCGCGCCGAGGACCGACTGGGTCGTCTTCGGGATCGCGGCCGCGCTGACCCTCGCGTTCGTGGCCTGGGGAGCCGTGTCACCGGACTCCCTGGCCGCCATCGCCGACCGGCTGCTCGCCGGCCTGATGCACTACGGGGGCTGGGGCTTCGTGCTCTCCGCCTCCGCGTTCGTCCTCATCGCGCTCTGGCTGGCGTTCAGCAAGTACGGCCGTATCACACTCGGGCGCGACGACGAGCCGCCCCAGTACAACACGCTGTCCTGGATCTCCATGCTGTTCGCCACCGGCATGGGCATCGGCCTGATGTTCTGGGGGGTGAGCGAACCGCTGGCCCACTTCGTCACGCCGCCGCCCGGTACCGCCGGCGGCACCACGGCGGAGACCGCCACCACCGCCATGGCCACCACGATGTTCCACTGGTCGCTGCACCCGTGGGCGATCTACGCGGTGGTCGGCCTGGCGATCGCCTACGGCACGTACCGCCGCGGGCGGCGGCAGCTCATCAGCGCCGCGTTCATCCCCCTCATCGGCGAGCGCCACGCCAACGGGCCGGTCGGCAAGCTCATCGACGTGCTCGCCATCTTCGCGACGCTGTTCGGCTCCGCGTGCTCCCTGGGCCTGGGCGCGCTGCAGATCGCCGGCGGGTTCCAGCAGCTCGGCTGGGTCGCCACCATCGGCATCGGCCTGCTGATCGGCATCATCGCGGCGCTGGCCCTGTGCTTCGTGCTGTCGGCCGTCTCCGGGATCGACAAGGGCATCCAGTGGCTGTCCAACGCCAACATGGGCATGGCCGCGCTGCTGCTGCTGTTCCTGCTGGTGGTCGGGCCGACCGTCTACATCCTCAACATGATCCCGAACATGCTGGGCGGCTACCTCCAGGACTTCTTCACCATGGCCGCCCGCAGCGAGGCGTCCGGCGGTCCGGGCACCGCCGAGTGGCTGTCGGGCTGGACGGTCTTCTACTGGGCGTGGTGGATCTCCTGGACGCCGTTCGTCGGCCTGTTCATCGGCAAGATCAGCCGCGGCCGCACCATCCGGCAGTTCGTGGCGGGCGTCATCCTGGTGCCGTCGGTGGTCAGCCTGGTCTGGTTCGCGATCCTCGGGGGGACCGCGATCGACCTGCAGACCTCGGGCGTCGACCTGGCCGGCGAGGCCAACCAGGAGGCGCAGCTGTTCAGCCTGCTGGAGAACTTCCCCTGGGCGACCGTCGTCAGTGTTGCGGTGGCGGTGCTGATCGCCGTCTTCTTCATCACCGGCGCGGACTCCGCCTCCATCGTCATGGGCACGCTGTCGCAGCGCGGCGCGAACGACCCGGGCAAGCTCATGACGGTGTTCTGGGGTGTGCTCATCGCCGCGGTCGCGGCGATCATGCTCATGGTCGGCGGGACGGACGGTAACGCGCTCGACGGCCTGCAGAACCTCACCATCCTGGTGGCCGCGCCGTGGACGATCGTCATGATCCTGCTCTGCGTGGCCCTGGTGCGGGACCTGCGCCGCGACCCGCTGATCGTCCGCTCCCACAAGGCCAACGAGGTGGTGACGGCCGCGGTGGTGGCCGGCGCCCAGGACTACGACGGCGACTTCCAGATCGAGATCTCGCCCGCCGAGGACTGCGGTGTCAACGTCACCGTCACCGAACGCGGGGGCGGCGACGCCGATCCCGCCTCCGGGACTGGCAAGTCCGCCGGATAGCCCCCCGGCACGGGGTGGAGCCGTACGCCGTCGGCCGGGCGGGACACCGCCCGGCCGACGGCGTCTCACGCCTCGGACGGGTACAGCGGCGGCGGAGCGGGTAGCGCCCGGGGAGACGACGAAGGGGAGGTCGCCATGCTCCAGCTCATTCTCGTCCTGCTCCTGCTCTGGGTGGTCCTCGCCGTGGTGGGCGTGGCGGTCAAGGGCCTGTTCTGGCTCTTCGTGATCGCCGTGGTGCTCTTCCTCGCCACCGCCGCGTGGGGCTGGCTGCGGCGGCGCGGGGTCTGAGCCTGACGGCGGCTAGTGCCGCAGGCCGATGGTCGCGCTGGCGCGGCGCTGGTCCGTGGGCAGCCAGGGGCGCGGGACCAGGTCGGACAGGAACGCGTAGTCGCTCGCGAGCTGCCGGTCGCCCCCGCCGTTGCGCACGTACAGGTGGCTCCACCACGCGGCGATGTCGGCCCAGCCCGGAGCGGACAGCGAGCCGCCGGTGTGCTGGACGGACAGCGCCGCGCACAGGTTGGCGAAGCGCAGCCGCTGCTCCAGCGGCCAGCCGGCCAGCGTTCCGACGATGAACGAGGCCCCGAACACGTCCCCGGCTCCCGTGGTGTCCACCGCGTCCAGGACCAGCCCCTCGACCTCGGCGGACTCGCCGGTGGTCTGGTCGACGGCCAGCGCACCGCGCGGGCCGTCGGTCACGACCGCCACCGGGACGTGCTCGGCGAGCGCGGCCAGCGCCGAGGCGGGGCTGCCGGTCCGCGTGTAGGACATGGCCTCGATGGCGTTCGGCACGAAGGCGTGGCAGTGCCGGAGCTGCTCCAGGACCGAGCCGGACCACGTCTGGCTGTCGTCCCAGCCCACGTCGGCGAAGATCCGCGCGCCGTTGGCCGCCTGCCGCAGCGCCCAGTCGGGGACGCCGTCCTCGGCGCTCAGGCTGACGAACACGGCCCGGGCCTGCGGGAGCTCGTGGGCCATCTGCTCCAGCGGGACCGGTGAGGGGTGCTCGTGGGTGACCATGCTGCGGTCGCCGCGGTAGGCCAGCGACACCGTGAACGGCGAGTGCCAGTTCGGGATCCGCCGCGACGCCGACAGGTCCACCGTCTCCTGCCCGGACAGCGTCTCCCAGGAGAAGTCGCCGTACACGTCCTCCCCGAAGGCCGCGGCGACCGCGGTGCGCAGGCCGAGCCGCGAGGCGGCCACCGCGAGGTTGGCCACGCCGCCGGGGCACGAGCCCATGCCCTCGGCGCCGACCTCGGTACCGCTCGCGGGCGGCGCCGCCAGACCGGTCAGCACGATGTCGAAGAACACCGTGCCGCTGAGCGCGAGATCGATGGCCGGGCTGTCCGGCTCGCGCGCGCCGGCCAGCACGTCGTGCGGCTCGCCGACCAGCGGGGTGGACTCCAGTTTGGTGTACTCGGGCTTCGAGTTCTCTGCGGCGTCCGCCGCCCGCCCCTGCTTCGCCATGGCGGCTCCCTGCGCGGATTCAGATGGAACAAGAGTGAGAGTAGTCAAAACGCGGGCTCGCACGCGGTGTCTCGCACACTACTGTTGGTCGCGCTGGACGACCGACCGGCGGATCCGCGGAAGGGGAGCGCGACGTGCGGCTGATCATCCTCGGCGGCGGGGGTTTCCGCGTGCCACTGGTGCACCGGGCGCTGCTGGCCGACACCGTGCGCGGCGACGCGCCGGTCTCCGAGGTCGTGCTGTTCGACCGCGACCCGGCGCGGTTGCGGGCGATCGGCGCGGTGCTGGACCGCCAGCGCGACGCGCACCGCGCCGCCCACGGCGAGCCGGAGCTGACCGTGCGCACCGAGACCGACCTCGCCACCGCGCTGGACGGCGCCGACATCGTGTTCTCCGCGATCCGCGTCGGCGGCATGGCGGGACGCGTGCTCGATGAGCGGGTCGCGCTCGCCGCCGGCGTGCTCGGCCAGGAGACGGTGGGCGCGGGCGGCATCAGCTACGGGCTGCGCACGGTCCCGGTTGTCGAGCGGGTGGCGCGCACGGTGGCGGAGCGCGCACCCGGGGCGTGGGTGGTGAACTTCACCAACCCGGCCGGCCTGGTGACCGAGGCGATGTCGGCGGTGCTCGGCGACCGGGTGGTGGGCATCTGCGACTCCCCCGTGGGTCTGGGGCGGCGGGCGGCGCGCGCGCTCGGGCTGGATCCGCGCGAGGTGAGCTTCGACTACGCCGGCCTCAACCACCTGGGATGGCTGCGCGGGCTGCACACCGGCGGCCGGGACCGGCTGCCCGACCTGCTCGCGGACGACACGGCGCTCGCCTCGTTCGAGGAGGGGCGGCTGTTCGGCGCGCCGTGGCTGCGCGCGCTCGGGGCGCTGCCCAACGAGTACCTGCACTACTACTACATGGCGCGGGAGGCCCGGGACGCGATCACCGACACGGTGGCGGGCGGCGGCCCGACCCGCGGCGAGCAGATCACGGCCCAGCAGCGGGAGTTCTACCGCGACGCGGCCGGGCGGCCCGCCGACGCCTTCCACCTGTGGGACCGCACCCGCCTGGCGCGGGAGGAGACCTACATGGCCGACAACCGCCGGGCGGCCGGCGGGGTCGAGCGCGCCGAGGAGGACCTCGACGGCGGCGGCTACGAGCAGGTGGCGCTCGCGGTGATGCGGGCGGTCGCGCGCGACGAGCCCGCCCGGCTGATCGTCAACGTGCGCAACCGCGGCTCGATCGCCGGTCTGGACGACGACGCGGTCGTGGAGGTGCCGTGCCTGGTCGACGGCAGCGGCGCCCGCCCGCTGGCGGTCGGAGCACTGACCGGCCACCAGGCGGCGCTGGTCCAGGCGGTGAAGGCGGTGGAGCGGGAGGTGCTCGCGGCGGTCCGGAGCGGTTCGCGCACACCGGCGCTGCGCGCGTTCGCCCTGCACCCGCTGGTCGACTCGGTCACGACCGCCCGGACACTGCTGGACGGCTACCTGGCGGCGTTCCCGGAGCTGCGCGAGGTACTCCCCCGCCCGTGAGCCCGCCGGGCCGCCCCGTCTCTCAGGCGAAGCGCCCGTCGCGGATGTCGGCGACCAGCCGCTCGGCGCCGTACGGGTCCAGTCCGGTCTCGGCGCGCACCGTCTCGACCGCCTCGGCGTACCGTCCCACCGCGGCGAGCTCCCGGACCCGCTGCACGGCGGCCGGCGACACGGCCGGCCGGTACGGCGCCCCCGGAGCCGCTGCGGGCGGAGCGGCCGCCGTCCGCGCCGCACGCCGGTTCGACCGCGCTCCGCGGGTTGAGTGAGGTTCCGGCCGCCCCTGCGGACCGTTCTCCAGCGAATCGCCGACGCGATGGGGCCGAACGGCTCCCTACCGCGTCCAAGAGGGGCCCGGCCTTCGCGGCCGCGCGGGACGGCCGCTCGACCGTCCGTACGGCGTGGCACGATTCGGAGCCGTCCCCGTCCCCGTATCCCGAGTGAAGGACCCCCTGTGCGCCCCACCGGCTTTACCGTGTTCCGCGCCGCCCTCCGCCTGGCGGACCCCGCCGTCGGAACCGATCTGCTGAAACGGCTGCCGGAGGAGGCCGCCACCACGGTCGCCAGCCGCTACGGGCTGCCGGAGCGGGTGGCGGCGGCGCTCGTCGAGTCCCAGCCGGACCTCGTCCGGGCCGTGCTCGCCCCCGCCGAACGGGACGGCGGGCTCGACCGCCGCCTGTACGCGCACGCCGCGGCGCTCGGCGACCCCGAGGCCGGGCGCGTCCTGTACAACATCCACCGCTGGGCCGAGGTGGCCCCCGGGCTGCGCGCCGCCGTACTGGCCACCGCCGACCCCGGCGACCCGGGCTGGTACACCGAGGACGGACTGGTCCCGGCCCTGCTGCGGTCCAAGGACGCGGACACCCTGCACCCCGCCCTCGCCGGCCCGTTCCCCGAAGTCGTCGCGCACGCCGTCCGGGAGCTCGGATCGGACCTCCCCCTGCCCGTGCTGCTGGACGCGTGCGCCGTACTCGCCGACCGGGGCGGCGCCGACGCGGTCGCTCGCCTCGCGGAGCAGGTCGCGGAGATGGCGCACGCCGGCCTGGCGGACACCCTGCGCGCGGCGGCCGCGGCGCCGGATCCGGGCGCCTTCCTCCGCGCACGGCGCCCCGGGGCCGAGTGGACCGACGTGGCGGCGGTCGGCGCGTTGCTGCGGGTCCGGCGCAACCCGCAGCGGCTCGGACTCCCCTGCGTCCCACTGGACTGGGAACTCGTCCGGCGGGAGCACGAGCGGCGGCCGTTCGAGGGCGCCCAGTTCATCGCGCTCAGCGAGTGGCCGGACTGCCCGCAGGAATTCGTGATGGCGGGCTTCCGCAGCGCTCCCCGGATGGCCGCCAAGCGGGCGGCCCGGCTGCCGATGGAGGTCCTCTCCGGTGAGGACGCCCGCGCGGACCGGTTCGGCTTCGAGAAGCCCGTCCAGCGGGCGCTCGCCTCGGGCTGGTGGTCGCCCGAGCGCCTGCTCGCCGAGGTGGCGCCCGCCCACCGCATCGTGGCGGCGCTGCCCTACGGCCACGCGGCGACCCGCACGGCCGTGGCGGACGCCCTCGCCCCGCTCGGCGCGGACCCGAGCGCGTGGCTCACCCTGTACGCGCGGCTGCCGCGCTTCGACGGCCCGTTCACCGCGCTGGTCTCCGAGGCGGCTACGGCGAAGCGGCGCAGCACCCGCTGGCCGCGCCCGCTGGAGGCGGCCTTTCCGGCCACCCCGCCGGAGAAGTCCCGTGCGGTGTTCCTCGACCTGCTCATGTGCGCCTCGGAAGAGGCGCGGCTGGCGGTGGTCCCGCACCTCGACGCGCGCGCCGTCCAGCACCTGCTCGTCTACGGCCGGCCGTCCGAACGCGTCCGCGACGCGGTGGTCGCGGCGCACGGCACCCCGGCGCTGACGTCCTTCGCGGCCGCCAGCTCCCTGCCGGAACGCGATCTCGCGTGGCTGCTGGACCTGGACGACCCAGACGTCAATGCCTCGCTCTTCGCGCACTGCGCCATCCCACAGGCCGAACGCGTCCGGATGCTCGCCGGCGAGCGCCGCGACGGCGGGCGGGAGCCGGTGGGCGAGCCGCTGCTGCGCGAACTGGACGGCACCAACCTCGGCCACTACCGGCACTGGTTGACGGCGGGGATCGGGTCGGGAGACGTCGGTGTGACCCGCGTCCTGCTCGACCGGATCAGGCTGCACACGCTCGCCGGCCGGCTCCGGCTGCTCGTCGCCCTGGGTGAGCGCAACGGCGCCGAGGCCGTCCGCGATGTCGCGGAGCACCCGCGCTTCCCCGCCATGACCCGGCGGCTGATCGCGGCGGCGCTGGAGGACCCCGATCCCGTGGCGACGCTGCGCCGCCGCCTCGAAGCCGAGGAACAGCCCGAACGCCTGGCGGCCACCCTGCTCGCCGAGGGCGCCCGGCCCGGGGAGCAGGTGAAGAAGCTGCTGTCCGAGGGCGGGTCCCTGCCCTGGCCGGAGCTGGAGCGCGCCCACACCGCGGCCCCGTTCCCGTCGGCGCTGCTGCTGGAGCTCGTGCACGAGGCCGGCTGCCCGCGGTCGCTGCAGCTGGCTCTGCTCCGCACGCCGCCGTCCGGCTCCCGCCACTACCGCGGCCAGCACGGCCTCTGGTGGCTCACGAAGGTCCTGGACGAGGGCCTGATCACACCGGCGGACGTGCTGGAGCTCAGCCCGGAGCCGCGCCGCGTCCTCGGGTACCTGAACGAACTGGCCACCAGCAACGACGACCGTCCCCGCCTCCGTGCGCGATTCGGCGCCGAGACCCGCCGACTGGCCCGCACGCACCTCGGCGCGGACCCCGAGGCCTGGACGGTCGCGGTCCGGCTGTTCCCGGAGTTCGCCGGCACCCTCCCGGAGCTGTTCCGCACCGCCGCGGCGATCACCGCCTGACGGCCGGCAAGCCGGGAGACGCCGCGGGCGGCCGACCCGGTCGCCCGCGGCGACGCGGGCCCCGCGAAAACCCGCGGCACCTCCGGCGGGCCGCCCCCGCCCGCCACCCCGCCGCGGAAACCCGCACGCCGCACATGCCGCCACCGGCACGCGCACGGTCGGCCGCCGGCACCACGTCGGCGCCGGGCCCGCCGGGGGCGGGAGCCGGGCGCCTTTACCCGCGCGGTAATCGACCTCGGCGGTAGGGCACCGGCATGGTGGACGGGCCGGAAG
>NZ_QEIO01000211.1 GCF_003336425.1 Marinitenerispora sediminis
CGCCCGTGGTGGTGGCGGACCCGGTGCGCGCCGGCTCGGCGTCGGGCGGTGCGGGGCTCGCGGCCGGGGACGGCTCGGCCGACGCGCTGGGCGACGGCGAGGGGGCGGGCTGCCGCTCGGTCGTCGAGGAGGTGAGCTGGTCCGGCCGCTCCTCGGCGCCGCGGACGCTCCCGCCGACCACCAGGGCACCGTAGCCGAGGCCGCAGGCGAGCAGCCCGCCGGCCAGTGCGAGGGCGGCCCGCCGCCGGCGGCCGGCCGTGCCCCTGCCGGGGCCCGGCGGGATCTCGGCGCCGCGCGGCACGTCGCGGGAGACCGGTGGTTCCGGTGCCGAGGGGGCGTCGGGACCGCTGGGGGCGGCCGACGCGTCGGTGCTGTCGGTGCTCGGGGGCGAGGTATCCTGCTCCGCGGCGTCCCCGGAGGAGGACGCACCGGCCGGGGGATGGGACTGCACGAGGGTCTCCTCGTCGAGAGAGAGGCCACGGCTGGGCCGGCCCGGCCGAGGGGCGGGCGAAGCGGCGGGTGGCCGAGAGGGACGCCCGAATACTAGTCGCGGTCACGCGTGTCAAACAACCGCCGCGGCGGGGGTTCCGGCGTTCGTCCGGTTGACGGGGCACCCGCCGGACGGCCGTCCGCGCAGGCGGTGCGGCCGGATCAGGGCGGTGCCGCCCGCAGGGGAATCCGGACGCGGACCCGGACTCCGTCGCGCGGACGGGACGTCAGCAGCACGTCACCGCCGTGGGCGGTCGCGATCGCCTGCACGATGGCCAGCCCGAGTCCGCTTCCGCCGCCCGGCTCCCGGGTGCCCCGGTAGAACCGGTCGAAGGCGCGCCGCACGTCCTCGGCCGCCATCCCGGGTCCCTCGTCGGCGACCTCCAGCACCGCCATCCCGTCCGCCGCGGCCAGCCGCACCTGGACCGGCGTCTGCTTCGGCGTGTGCTCACGGACGTTGCCGAGCAGGTTCGCGAGCACCTGCCGGAACCGTGTCTCGTCCACCTCGGCCGCCAGGCCGTCGGGGATGGCCAGCGTGATCGGCCGCTCCGGCTCCAGCGCCCGGGCGTCGGCCACCATGTCCCGCACCATGAGTGCGAGGTCGCCGGTCCCCAGCTGCAGTGAGCCGGTCCGGTCCAGCCGGGCCAGCTCCAGCAGCTCGGCCACCAGCCGGCTCATCCGCTCGGCCTCGTTCTCGATGCGCCGCATCGCCTCGGGCAGCTCCTCCGGCGGGATGGCCCCCTGGCGGTACAGCTCGGCGTAGCCGCGGATGGTGGTGAGCGGCGTGCGCAGCTCGTGCGAGGCGTCGGCGGCGAACTCCCGCACCCGCTCCTCCGAGGCCCGCTGCGCGCGGAAGGACTGCTCGATCCGCCCGAGCATCGTGTTGATCGCCATGCCGAGCCGCCCCACCTCGCTGTAGGGCTCGGCGTCCGGCATCCGGTCGGCGAGGTCGGAGCCGGTGCTGATCTGGTTGGCGGTGGTCGCCATGCGGTCCAGCGGCGCCAGCCCGCGGACGATCAGCCAGCGTCCGGCCCAGGTGAGGCCGGCGAGCAGCAGCCCCGCGGTGATCAGCTGGGTGAGCACCAGCTGCCACGGGTACGTCGCGCGGTCCTCGGTGGGGACGCCGCTGACCATGACCGCGTCCGCCCGCAGCCGGACGGTGGCCCGGTGCGGGGGGACGGCCGGCTCCCGGCCGTCCAGCTCGAAGATGCGCTCGTCCCGGCCGTACCCGCGCAGCTCGTCCAGCGGGATCGACGCGATCCGCTCCAGCACGACGTCCTCGCGGAGCGTGTCGCCGTAGATCTGGTTGACCTCGCCGGTGTCGGGGTTGAGCAGCACCACGAAGTACGGCGACGGGCTGGGGGCGTCCATGCCGACCGGCGGCGTCCCGTTGTCCAGCCGCGCCATGGCCCGCTCGGCGGTCAGCACCAGCTGGGCGTCCAGGCGCTCGGTGATGAAGGCGCGCAGCGTGAGGAACCCCACCACGCAGGTGACCAGCAGGCCGACCGCGGTGACGCCGAGCAGCCCGAGCAGCAGCCGGGAGCGCAGCGGTCTGCCGGGGGCCATCTAGGCCGGATCCTGCGCGCGCAGCGCGTAGCCGACGCCGCGCTGGGTGTGGATCAGCGGCGGGCCGAGCGGGTCGAGCTTGCGGCGCAGGTAGCTGACGTAGGTCTCGACGATCTGGGACTGGCCGGCGTAGTCCCAGCCCCACACGTTCTCCAGCAGCTGGGCGCGGGTGAGGACCTGGCCGGCGTTGTTCATGAGGTAGGCGAGCAGCCGGAACTCGGTCGGCGACAGCTCCAGGGGCTCCCCGGCCCGGCGGACCGTCCAGCTGCGCTCGTCCAGCTCCAGGTCGGCGAAGCGCAGCACGCCGTCCTCCTCGCCGTCCGCGGGGGCCGCGGCGGCCTCGTGCCGGCGGGCCCGGCGGAGCAGGGCGCGGATCCGGGCGACGAGCGCCTCCACCGAGAACGGCTTGGTGACGTAGTCGTCACCGCCGAGCGACAGGCCGGTGACGGTGTCGGACGGGGTGTCGCGGGCGGTGAGGTAGATGACCGGGACATTGTCGCCGCCCTCCCGGAGCTGGCGGCACACGTCGAACCCGCTGATGTCGGGCAGCAGGACGTCGAGCACGATCAGATCCGGCCGGTGGGAGCGGGCGGCGGCCAGGCCCTCGCTGCCGCTGCGCGCGGTGCTCACGCCGAACCCGTGGAAGCGCAGCGCCGCCTGCACGAGATCCCGGATGTTGGGCTCGTCGTCGATCACGAGCACGTGGGGCGGCGTCGCGGTCTCCGTCATCGATTCACCTCGCGGGGTCGGGGGCGGGCCTGTGCTGCGGTGGCGGCGTCGGCCCGCGGTCCGGTCCTGGGGTGTGCCGGAGCGGCGGCTGCCTGCTCACGGAATGCGCCTCCCCGCACGTCCCAGGCCCATGATGCCGCAGGCGGCGGGCCGCACCGGCGTGTTCGGCGCACCGGAGTCCGCGGCCGGGGTGCCCCGAAGGCCGGCGGGGACGCCGGCGCGCCCCGGCCGCCGTCCCCGCGCGGTGGCGCCGCGCGCCCGGCACGCACACCCGCCGGACGCCCCGGGCGGTCGGACGGAGCCCGGGGGCGGCGCCGCGGCGCGGTCCGCGGGAGTGGTTTCGGACCCGGCGGACCTGCGCGGTCCAGGAAACCCGGAAATCCTGGGATGTCGCCCGGTAACGGCTGGGAAATCGCTGGGACCACTCGCGCCGGACCGGGCGGGGGCGCTCTCCCGCGGCGAACGGCCGCCGTCTCCGCCGGCGGCTCGGGCGGCCCGCACGGCGGCGATGATGCGGTGAATTTGGGGAAAAACGTGTGAACCGCGGGTCAGGTGTGGTCATCTAACGGAAGCGACCAGGACGGCCGACACGTGCCGTGAGTCGTGTCCGGGCCCTTGGCGTGGAGGACGGCCGCGCCAAGGGCTCCCGGAGACACCCGGGACCGGAACCGTCGCCACCGCACGGCGCGGGCGGTTAGCCTGGCGGATGTGCGAATAGCGACGTGGAACGTGAACAGCGTCCGGGCCCGCGGCGACCGGATCGCGGCCTGGCTGGAACGCGCCGATGTCGACGTCGTCGCGATCCAGGAGACCAAGTGCAGGGACGACCAGTTCCCGGAGTCGGTGTTCGCCGGCCTCGGCTACGAGGTCGCCCACCACGGGCTGTCGCAGTGGAACGGCGTCGCCATCGCCTCGCGGGTGGGGCTCACCGACGTCGAGACCGGCTTCCCCGGCCAGCCGGGGTGGGGTGAGCCCGTCGTCGAGGAAGCGCGCGCCATCGGCGCCACCTGCGGCGGTGTGCGGGTGTGGAGCCTCTACGTGCCCAACGGCCGGGAGATCGACGATCCGCACTACGTGTACAAGCTGGAGTGGCTGGAGCAGCTGCGCACGGCCGGCCGGGACTGGCTCGCCGCCGACCCCGGCGCGCAGATCGCGCTGTGCGGCGACTGGAACGTGGCGCCGGAGGACGGCGACGTCTGGGACATGGCCGAGTTCGAGGGCAAGACGCACGTGACCAAACCGGAGCGCGACGCGTTCCGCGCCGTGGTCGAGGCCGGCTTCACCGACGTCGTCCGCCCGCACGCGCCGGGCCCCGGGGTGTACACCTACTGGGACTACAAGGCGCTGTCCTTCCCCAAGCGCAAGGGCATGCGCATCGACTTCGTGCTCGCGTCCCCGGCGCTCGCGGCCCGGGTGGGCGGGGCGCGGATCGACCGGGAGGAGCGCAAGGGCAAGGGCGCCTCCGACCACGCGCCGGTCATCGTCGAACTCGCGTAGTCCGGGCCGCTACCAGCCGCGACGGGGCCCGCTGGCACCCGGCGGCCCTGGGGCGGCGGCCGGGCGGCCCCGGCCCCGGATAACGTACTCCACGTGACTCCAGCATCGGCACCGCGGATCGCGGTCTTCGGCAGCATCAACATGGACCTCGTCGCCTACGTCGACGCCGCGCCGGCCAGCGGCGAGACCGTCACCGGCACCGAGTTCCGCCAGATCCCCGGCGGCAAGGGGGCGAACCAGGCGCTCGCCGCGGCACGCGCCGGCGGAGACGTCGTGTTCCTCGGGGCCGTGGGGGACGACGCGTTCGGCACCCAGTTGCGGACCACCCTGGTGGAGAGCGGGATCGAGGTGTCCGGCCTGCGGCTGGCGAACGGCGCCTCCGGGGTCGCGCACATCGTCGTGGAGGGCGACGGCGCCAACTCCATCATCGTCATCCCGGGCGCCAACGGCACCGTCACCGGGCTGGAAGAGGACGACGTGCCGCTGCTGGAGGGCAGTGCCGCGCTCCTGCTCCAGCTGGAACTGCCGATGAAGGGGGTCATCGCCGCGGCCCGCGCCGGACGGGCCGCCGGGGTGCCGACCGTCCTCACGCCGGCCCCCGCCCCGCAGCCGCTCGGGCCGGCCTCGGCGCCACCGCTTCCGGACGAACTCCTCGGCAACATCGACCTGCTGGTGCCCAACCAGCACGAGGCCGCCGCGCTCACCGGCCACCGGGACCCCGAGGAGGCCCTGGCCGCGCTGCTGGAGCGGGTGCCCGAGGTGCTCATCACCCTGGGCGAGGCCGGATCGCTCTACGGCAGCCGGGGATCCGCTCCGGTGCGGGTGCCGGCCCGCCAGGTCGCGGCGGTGGACACCACCGCGGCGGGCGACACCTTCTGCGGCGCCTTCGTGGTCGCCCGGGCCGAGGGGCGCGATCCCGAGCAGGCGTCGCGCTTCGCCGCCGCGGCGGCGTCGCTGGCCGTCCAGCGGCACGGCGCGAGTACGTCGATGCCGACCCGTGCGGAGATCGACGAGGTCCTGGCGGGCTGACCGCCCCGGCCGCTCCCGGCCGCGGCCCCGCTGGCGCGCGGGCCGGCGGGGCGCCGCGCCGGCGGGCGTCCTCCGCCGGCCGGCTCCGGGTGCCCGGATCAGGCGTGCCCGATCTCGCGGAGGAACGGCTCGGGATCCAGGTTCTGCAGCCGGACCTCCAGCACCACGTCCACGGTGTCGCCGACGAGCCGTCCGCCCCACGGCAGCGCGCCGCCGTCGCCGACGCCGAAGTCGCCGAGCCGGATCTCGGTGTTGGCGGCGAAGAAGTGCCCGTACCCCTCGCCCGGGTTCACGTAGTCGGGGGCCTCGCCGACCCACCGCCCGTCCAGGGTGACCGGCCGGGTGGTGCCGTGGAGCGTCAGCTCCCCGTGCAGGAGGAACGCGCCCGGCCCGCGCCGGGCCGGCTCGATGCCGGTGCTCACGAAGCGCAGCTGCGGGTGGCGCTCCACGTCCAGGAAGTCCGCCGAGCGCAGGTGGTTGTCGCGCGCGGCGACGCCGGTGTTGAGGCTGGCCGCCCGGATCGTCACGTCGACCTTGGAATCCGTCGGGTCCTCGGTCACCATCGCCACGCCCCGGGCGTCGCCGAAGGTCCCCTGCACCCGCCCGAACCGCAGGTAGCGGGCGACGAAGATCAGGCTGGAGTGCAGCGGGTCGAGGTACCAGGTGCCCGGGGCGGGGCCTCGGGCACCCTCGTTCTCCACGGCAGATTGCATGTCGCTTTTCTCCTCGTCTGGTCGCCTCGCCACACTAATGTCCTGTGGCGGTGGTGCCGCCTGACCTCGCAGGAGTGGCCGATCTCGGCAACGGCCGGATGCGGCCGCCGCGGCTGATCCCCCGGCCCGCCGCTGGCAGGGTTCCGGGCGGGGGAGCTTCGGCGCCAGGGCCGGACGGCCCCCGGCGCGGTGTCGGCTTTGTCACATCGGCGGCCGCGGATCGCCGCCGCAGGCGGTGGTGTGTGCTCGCTGGACCGTCGATGCTGCCGAATCGTGGCAAATCAGGCAAATTGGGAGAATTGCCTATCTATCGTGCTAGAAGGCAAACGTGTCGCGCCTCGCCACCGTCCCGCACCCCGCGCCGGGGCCGGTGGCGCAGGCCCTCTCCTGGGACGGGACGACGAGGTATGACTGGTGATCCACACGCGGGCCCCCTGACCCGGAGCGCCCGCCGCCGACTGGCGCGGCGCCGCAGACGCCTGCGGCTGGCCGCCGGAGCGCTGGCCGGCGGGCTGGCGGCCGCGGCCGCCGTCGTCGTGGCGCTGAACGCGGGCGGCAGCCCCGCGCAGGTCCGGGTGGACGACGCCACGCCGGACTCGCAGTGGTCCGGGACCGGCTCCACCGGCCCCCGGCCGTCCAGCGGCCCGAGGCTGACGGCCGAACCCTCCACCCGGGCGAGCGCGGGACTCGCGCCGTCGCCGGCCGACTCCGGCGCCACGGCCGACCCCGGCCGATCCGGTGCGAACGACGACGACCCCGGTCCCGCCCGCACCGGCGATCCGGCAC
>NZ_QEIO01000212.1 GCF_003336425.1 Marinitenerispora sediminis
CCTCCGCAACCGGCCCCTCCGCCGTAGCCGCCTCCGCCGCCCACGCCGTAGCCCCCGTATCCGCTGTCCGGCCCGCCGCCTCCGCCGCCGAGCCAGTAGTGGCGGAGCCGGCCGACTTTCCGGTAGGTGCCGATCCCGTCGTATTCGTCGCCGCCAGGGCCCTCGGCCTCGCCGACGCGACGACCGGAGCCGCTCTCGGCCCGGACGGACATGAGAATCATCGGCACCAGAATCCCCGCCCCCACCACGAGGGCCAGGAAAAGGAAAACGCCACTCACGTCGATCTCCGTCACGCTGCTCTCCCCCTCTCCCTTTCCGATTTCCCCGGGCCTGTTTCTCCGCCCGAACTTCCGGTTGCCGCTGCCGGCCTCTTGAGCTCCTCCCCTGCTCATCGCACCCAGGCGCGGCGTCAAGGCGGAAAAGTACGGCGCGGCGGCCCTGGCCGCGCCGGCGGCGGTGCGTTCCGGTCGCCCTTTACACGCTCCGGTTCCTCCGCACCCCGCACTGCCGCCTCGGCGAAACCCGCTCATCCCGTCTTCCGCATTCCCGCGCCCCCGGACGGCGTCATTCAAGCGTCATTCATTATTCATTCGACGCTGGAAATGGCGCGCGGGTTGCCCGGTCATCGTTTCCGCATTCCACTGTTGCGGGACGGCGGCCGCCGGTGCGGAGCCGGCGCTGCGGTAGCGTCGGGTCCGTGACCGATCAGGCATCCGACGTCGACGTCGTGGTCATCGGCGGCGGCCAGGCCGGGCTCGCCACCTCCTACTTCCTGGCCCGGCGCGGCCACACCGGCGCGGGCGACCAGGTGGTGCTGGACCGCGGCCCCGGCCCGGGCGGTGCGTGGCAGCGGGTGTGGCGGTCGGTGCGGCTCATCTCCCCGGCGGCCTACACCCGGCTGCCCGGGCTCGCCTGGGAGCGTCCGGGGCTGCCGCCGCCCGACGGCCCGGAGGTCGCCGGGTACTTCGCCCGCTACGAGCGCCACTTCGCGCTGCCCGTCCGGCGGCCGGTGGTGGTGCGCTCGGTGCGCAACGACGGCCCCGGCGTCGAGGAGACGCGGGACACCCCGCTGCTGGTGGAGACCGACGCCGGAACGTGGCGGGCCCGCGCGGTCGTCAACGCCACCGGCACCTGGGACCGCCCGTTCGTCCCCGCGGTCCCCGGACGGCGCTCGTTCGCCGGCCGGCAGCTGCACGCCGCCGGCTACCACGCGCCCGAGGGGTTCGCGGGGGCCCGGGTGGTCGTGGTCGGCGGCGGCAACTCCGCCGCCCAGATCCTCGCGGAGCTCTCCGAGGTGACCGACACGGTGTGGGTGACCCGCCGCCCGCCGGAACTGCGCTCGACCGCGCCCACGGAGGCCGACCTGGTGGCCGTGACCGACCAGGTGGCACAGCGGGTCGCCGCCGGCCTGCCGCTGCGCAGCGTGGTCAGCTACACGGGCATCAGCCGCACGCCGGCGGTCCGCGCCGCCGAGCGGCGGGGCGCGCTGGCCGCCCTGCCGATGTTCGACCGGATCACCGCGGGCGGCGTCGCCTGGGCGGACGGCCGGACGGAGCGGGCCGACGTCATCCTGTGGGCCACCGGCTTCCGGCCGGTGCTCGCGCACCTGGGCCCGCTGCGGCTGCGCGACCCGCGCGGCGGGATCCGGCTGGTGGGCACCCGCACGGCGCCCGACCCCCGGGTGCACCTCGTGGGGTACGGGCCCTCCGCGTCCATGATCAGCGCGCACCGCGCGGCGGCGGCCGCCGCCCGCGAGGTCCTCGCTGAGCGGACCGCCCGCGTGTGACGGCGGGCTGCCACCATGGACGTGCGCCGTGCCCGTCCCGTCCGCCGCACCGCAGGAGGAGCCCCCGGTGAACGTTCCGCTGGTCGTCGACACCGACACCGCCCAGGACGACTGCGTCGCCCTGCTCGCCGCGCTGCTGGATCCGCGGGCCGACCTGCGGGCGATCACGATGGTGGCCGGCAACGTGGGGTTCGACCGCCAGGTGCGCAACGCCTTCCTGACGCTGAACGCCGCGGGCCGGCTCGGCGAGGTCCCGGTGCACCTGGGGTGCCGGCGGCCGCTCGTGCGGCCGTGGGAGAGCGCCGAGAACGTGCACGGTGACGGGGTCGGCGGTCTGGACATGGACCTCACCGGATGCGCGCCCGAGGAGGAGCACGCCGTGGACGCCCTCGTCCGGCTCGCCGCGCAGCGGCCCGGCGAGCTCTCGGTCGTCGCGATCGGGCCGCTCACCAACATCGCGATGGCGGCGGCGAAGGACCCGGACTTCCCCCGCAACCTCCGGGCGCTCTACGTCATGGGCGGGTCGAACAACGGGCGGGGCAACATCACCGCGGCCGCGGAGTTCAACTTCTACGTCGACCCCGAGGCGGCCAAGACGGTGTTCGCGGCCGGTTTCCCGGTGACCGTCGTCCCGTGGGACCCGGTGACGCTGCGCCAGGCGGTGTTCGGCACGGAGCGGCTGGCCGAGATCTCCGCCCTGGGCACCCCGCTGGCCGGCTTCTTCACGCGGGTCTGCGCCGCGACCCTGGAGTTCGACCGCCGGGTGGGCATCGAGGGGACCACCCACCCCGACTCGCTGACGGTGGCGCTGCTGCTCCGCCCGGAGCTGCTGCGGCGCGCGGCCGGCTACCACGTGGACGTGGAGACCGCCGGCGAGCTGACGCGCGGCTACGCCGCCATGTCGTGGGGCGTGCACGGCCGGGCGGCCAACGCCGCGGTGGTGGAGGAGGTCGACGCCGCCGGGTTCTTCGGCTACCTGCGCGACCTGCTCGCGCGGCCGGTGGTGCCGTCGCGCCCGTTCGCGGCGCCGCGCTGACCGCGGCGCCCCTCCGGGCGGTTCAGCGGACCTCGGCCTCGTTCCAGGCGTGTCCGCGTTCGTGGAGGCGCTTGATCGCCCGCAGGTACGCCTGCCAGCCGCCCTGGAAGTCGGTGGCGAGGTCGGCGTCGTCGAACCTGCCGTGCACGACCATGACCTGGGTGGCCCCGTCGAGGTCGGCGAGCTCCCAGCGCACGACCGTCTCCGGGGTGTCCGGATAGGTCCAGGTGTAGGCGAGCGCCCGTCCCGGGTCGAGGAGCAGGATGTCCCCGGGCCCGTGGTCCCAGCCGAAGTCGTAGCGCCCCCCGACCCACGGTTCGACCGACGCGGTGCCGCCGGTCCACTCGCTGAGCGGGCCGGCCTCGATCAGTGACGCGTAGACGTCGCCGGGCGCGGCGTCGATCGTCACCTGGGCGCGGGCCCGGCCGTCCGTGACCGGCCCCGGCTCGAACCTGGGGGCCAGGCGGCGCCCCTCGACCAGGTTGACGAGGTTGTCCACGGCGAGGTCCCAGAAGTAGTAGGGCACGTTGCCGCCCGGGGTCCCCGCCGGCGGGCGCGGTTCGTGGGTGACGGTGATCTCGGTGTCGTCGTGGTCGCGCGGCTCCAGGCGGACGGTGACCGTGACGGGGCCGGACTTCAGGTCCCACGCGAAGCGGAGCAGGCGGTCGGGGCGGTGCTCCAGCAGCCGCTGGCGGGGGCGGTCTCCGTCGGGGGCGTGCCGTCCCCAGAAGCCGTACCTGCCCTGCGCCAGGTCGATGTCGGCCTGGTCGGTGAGCCAGGAGCGGACGGCGTCGGGGTCGGTCAGTGCGCGGTGGAGGGCCCCGGCCGGTGCGGCCGCGCGGGATCGGACAGTGAGGACGGACGGCTGATCCATCGGGCTCGCACTCCTTCGCGCCGCGCTCTGGTCGTCTCCTTTTCGATCCTGCACCGCCGGGGCGCGGATTCCGCGGCGCGGCGGTTCAAGAGCGCGTCCCGCTTCCGTCATGACCGCGCCATCACCGCCTCACCGAAAGTCGGGAATGAAAACGGTTATCATTTGCTTGTAAGATGCGTACGTTCCGCCCACTGCGACGACTGGAGGCCCGGCCATGGCACGCGACGCCCTGCGCCCCGTGATCAGACTGCGGTCCACCGCGGGCACCGGCTCCACCTACGTGACCCGCAAGAACCGGCGCACCACGCCCGACCGGCTGGTGCTGCGCAAGTACGACCCCGTCATCCGCCGGCACGTGGACTTCCGCGAAGACCGCTGACGGCCCACCGACGCCCACCGACGCCCACCGACAAGGAGAGACCTCCGTGAAACCCGGCATCCATCCCGAGTACCGCCCGGTCGTCTTCCGCGACCGCGCCGCGGACTTCGCCTTCCTCACCCGCTCGACCGCCGTCAGCGACCGGACGGTCGAGTGGACGGACGGCAACACCTACCCCGTCATCGACGTCGACGTCTCGTCGGCCAGCCACCCCTTCTACACCGGCCGGGGCCGGGTCATCGACACCGCCGGGCGGGTCGAGCGCTTCCAGCGCCGCTACGGCCGGCCCTGACCTCCGTCCCGCCCGCCCGCTCCCATCCCGAAAGGACGCCGCCATGGCCGTTCCCAAGCGCAGGATGTCGCGCTCCAACACCCGCAGGCGCCGCTCCCAGTGGCGGGCCGCGGTCCCGCAGCTGGTTCCGCTGGAGATCGACGGCCGCCGCGTGCTCGTCCCGGCGCGGCTGGTGCCCGCGTACCGGCGCGGACTGCTGCGGCCGGCGGACTGACCCGGCGGAGTGCCGCGGCCATCCGGCACCGCGCGCCGCGGCCGGTGCGGTGCCCAGGGGTCCCGCGGCGCGCGCCGCGGGACCCCTGGGCTCCTCGGACCTCCCCGGATCAGCGTTCGGGGACGGGACGGGCCGCCGGGCCCGTGTAGGCGGCGAGCAGCCGGCGCGGGATCGGGCCCTTGATCCGGGCCCCGCCCTGCCGCTCCTCCCAGGCGTGCGCGAGCACGCCGACCGACCGCGCGAGGACGAACAGGCCGCGCCCCAGCTCCGGCGGGAAGCCCAGCTCCGCGTACACGACCGCGGTGGCGCCGTCGATGTTCATGGGGACCGGGCGCGCCCGGCCGGAGGCCAGCGCCCGTTCCAGCTCCTCGGCGGCGGCGAGGTGCTCGCCCGCCACGATCCCGGCGCGGGCGGCCTCGGCGACCAGGCCCAGCAGCGGGTCGCGGCGCGGGTCGCGCGGGTGGAACCGGTGCCCGAAGCCGGGGACGTAGCGGCCGGCGGAGCGGTACTCGGCGAGGACGTCGGCGACCACCTCGGCGAGGTCCTCCCCGGCCGCGTGCCGGTCCCGGATCCCGGCCAGCACCTCCATGCACTGCTGGCCGGCGCCGCCGTGCACGTCGCCGAGCAGGTTGATTCCGCTGGCCACCGCGTTGTTCAGCCCGACGCCGCAGGTGGCCGCCATGCGGGCCGCGGCGATGGAGGGCGCCTGCGGGCCGTGGTCGACGGAGGCGAGCAGCGCGGCCTCCAGCAGGCGCGCCTGCTCCGGCTCGGGCAGCTCGCCGCGCAGCAGCAGCCAGACGACGTCGACGAACGACGCCTCGCCGATCAGCCGCTCGATGGGATAGCCGCGCAGTTCGATCTCGCCGGGCGCGATGCGGGTGAGGCCGGTGGCCCACCACTCGCTGACCTCGCGCTCCTCGATGGTCCTCGTCGCGTCCGCGGTCACAGCACTCCGTCCTTCCGCAGCATGGTGATCTCGTCGTCGTCGTAGCCGAGCTCGCGCAGCAGCTCGTCGGTGTGCTCGCCGAGCAGCGGAGGCGCGGCGGCGGGCGCGCAGGCGCGGCCGTCCACGTGCACGCCGCTGCCGAGCACGCGCAGCGTCCGGCCGGTGCGGCCCGGGAAGTCGAGCTCGTGCACGAGGTCGCGCGCGACGATGTGGTCGAGGCCGATGACCTCGGGCACGTCGAGCACCCGGGCGGCAGGCACACCGGCCTCGGACAGCAGCCGCTCCCACTCCAGCGCGGGGCGCGCTGCCAGGGCCGTCTCCAGCTCGGCCCGCAGTTCGTCGCGGTGCGCCTTGCGGGACTCGCGCTCGGCGAACCGCGGATCGCCGGCGAGGTCGGCGCGGTCCACCAGGCGGCACAGCGTCTCGAACTGCTCCTGCTTGTTGGCGGCGATGTTGAGGGCGCCGGCCCCGGTGCGGAAGGTGCCCGACGGTGCGGCGGTGCCGTTCTCGTTGCCCATCGGGCGCGGTTCGATCCCGGCGATGAGGTAGTTGGACACCGCCCAGCCCATCGCGGTGACCGCCGTCTCCAGCATGGAGACGTCGAGGTGCGTGCCCTCTCCCGTGCGCTCGCGCCGCACCAGCGCGGCGGCGACCGCGAAGGCGGCGGCCAGGCCGCCCAGGGTGTCGGCGATGGGGTATCCGGCGCGCAGCGGGCTGAGGTCGGGGGTCCCGGTGACGCTCATCATCCCGGACAGGCCCTGGACGACCTGGTCGTAGGCGGGCCGGTCGCGCATCGGGCCGGTCTGGCCGAAGCCGGAGACCGCGCAGTAGACGAGCCGGGGGTTGATCTCGCGCAGCCGGTCCGGGCCGAAGCCGAGCCGGGCCAGCACGCCGGGCCGGAAGTTCTCCAGGAGCACGTCCGCGCCGGCGATGAGCCGGCGCAGCACCTCCCGGCCCCGCTCGTCCTTGAGGTTGGCGGTGAGCGACCGCTTGCCGGAGTTCTGGGCGAGGAAGGAGGCGCCGAGCAGGTCGCGGTTGAGGTCGGGGTCGCCGCCGAGCTGGCGGGCCAGGTCGCCGGAGCCGGGCACCTCGACCTTGACGACGTCGGCGCCCATGAGGGCGAGCTGGTAGCTGGCGTAAGGGCCGGCGAGGACGTTGGTGAGGTCGAGGACGCGCACGCCGGCCAGGATGCCGGCGGTCCCGGGGCCGGCGTGCGCGTCCTCGACCTCACCAACGT
>NZ_QEIO01000213.1 GCF_003336425.1 Marinitenerispora sediminis
GCGGCGACGGCGGCCGAACGCGACCGCGCCCGCGCCGCCCCGCGCCCCCGTGGTGCACTCGGCGGCGCGAGGATGCCGGCGATGGACGGGTGGCGGAGGAGCGGAGGTGCCCCGCTCCGCGACGCGCGCGGCAACGAACTGGTCGGCTTCCACCGGGCCCCGGCGGGCGGGATCGCGGGGGTCGTCGGTGGCGGCGCGCCGCCGCTCGCCCTCATGGCGGCCGTCTTCCGGGGCGCGGTGCTGCTCGTGTTCGACCGCGGGCGCGGTCAGTGGGAGCTGCCCGGCGGCCGGATCGAGCCGGGCGAGAGCCCGCGGCGGGCCGCGCACCGGGAGCTGCGCGAGGAGGCCGGCCGACGGACCGGGCCCGCCCACCTCGCGGGGATGGCGGAGTTCGACCTGGCGACGCCGGTCCCGGGCGTCCGCCGCCGGGAGTTCGCCGCCGTGTACCGGGCCCGGCTCCGGCGCGCGGGCGGCGGTTTCGTGCCCAACGCGGAGATCGCCGGCGTCACCCTGTGGCGGCCCGGCGACGAGCTGCCGGGGGCTTCGCCGCTGGACACCCGGATCGCGGGCCTGGCGCTGCGCACGGCCGCGCCGTGACGGGGGCGCGGGCCGGCGCACCGGCCCGCGGTCCGGGTCAGATGGCCGAGGCGATAGCGGCGCCCAGGTCGCTCGTGGCGGCCGTGCCGCCGAGGTCCGGGGTGAGGGGGGCGTCGCCGGAGCCCAGCACCGTCTCGATCGCCCGCATCACGTCGGCGGCCGCCTGCTCCTCCCCCAGGTGGTCGAGCATCATGGCGGCCGACCAGATCTGCCCGATCGGGTTGGCGATGCCCTTGCCCATGATGTCCGGGGCGCTGCCGTGCACCGGCTCGAACATCGACGGGTGCTCGCGCTCCGGGTTGATGTTGCCGGAGGGGGCGACCGCGATGGTCCCGGTGACGCCCGGGCCGAGGTCGGACAGGATGTCGCCGAACAGGTTGCTGCCCACCACGACGTCGAAGCGCTGCGGCGACATGACGAAGCGGGCGCACAGGATGTCGATGTGGTACTGGTCCGCCTCGATGCCGGGGTACTCCGCCGCGATCGCGCGGAAGCGCTCGTCCCAGTAGGGCATGGAGTGGAAGATGCCGTTGGACTTGGTCGCCGACGTGACGTGGGAGCGGCCGAGCCGGCGCGCGAAGTCGAACGCGTAGCGCAGGATGCGGTCGGTGCCGCGCCGGGTGAACGCCGCGACCTGGAGCACCATCTCCGACGGCGTCCCCTCCGCCTGCCGGCCGCCGAGCTGGGAGTACTCCCCCTCGGTGTTCTCGCGGACCACCCAGAAGTCGATGTCCCCGGGCCCGACGTCGCGCAGCGGCGGGGTGATCCCGGGCAGCAGCCGGACCGGGCGGAGGTTGACGTACTGGTCGAACTCCCGACGGATCGGGATGAGCAGCCCCCACAGCGACACGTGGTCGGGCACGCCGGGCGCGCCCACCGCGCCGAGCAGGATGGCGTCGTGGTCGCGCAGCTGGTCGATACCGTCCTCGGGCATCATCCGGCCGGTCCTCTTGTAGGTCTCGCAGCTCCAGTCGAAGTGCCGCAGCCCGAAGCGGATGCCGTGCCGGGCGCCCACCGCCTCCAGCACCCGCAGCGCCTCGGGCATGACCTCCGTGCCGATGCCGTCCCCCGGGATGACCGCGATGTCGTGGTGTCTCACGCGAACCTCTCTGCCGTGCCTGCGGTGTCGCCGTGCCGCCGGCGCGCCGGCGGCACGGACCGCCCGGGCCCCTGCCGGGCTGCGGCCATTCAACGTCGGCGGGCGACCCCGCGTCCAACAGCGCGCGCCTATCGGCCAGCGGCGCTCCGATAGAGGCGGCCTATCGCGGGCCCGCCCGGGAACGTGTGGTCCGGGCGGGGCCATCCGGCGGGCTCAGCCGGCGAGCGGCACCACCCCGCGCACCGGTGCCGGGCGTTGCGTGCTGCTCATGATGTCGGCGACGCCGTCGGCGAGGGTGGCGTCCTGCAGCCGCTCCAGCACGTCGAGGACGTGGAGGGCGAGCCCGGCCGAGGCGCGGTGCGCGTCGCCGGCGAGGTGGCCCACCAGGTCCTGGACGCCGAGGCCGCGGTAGATGCCGGCATCGCCGGTGTCCGGGCGGGACAGCGGCAGCACCGGGGGCAGTTGCGTCCACTCGTCGGCGGTCCGGCGCTTCAGCCGCACCGGGGCGTCGAAGTGGTTGGGGTCGGGGATCTGGAGGGTGCCCTCGGTGCCGTAGACCTCGATGTGCGGCAGGTCGGTGTCCCAGATGTCGAAGCTGTACACGGCCGTCGCCAGCACCCCGGAGGTGAACTGCAGGATCGACGTGGCGTGGGTGGCCACCTCGACGTCGATCCGCTCCACCCGCCGATCCGGCGCGGTGACCGGGATCTCCAGCTCGGCGTTCGCGGTGGCCCCGACCACCCGGGTGATCGGTCCGAGCAGGTTGACCAGGGCCGCGATGTGGTAGGGCCCCCAGTCCAGGACCGGGCCGCCGCCGGGCTTGAACAGGAAGGTGGGGTCCGGGTGCCAGGTCTGCGCCCGGGAGGAGCGGACGAAGGAGGTGGCCGCGAAGGGCCGGCCGATCAGGCCGGCGTCGACGGCGGCGCGGGCGGTCTGCGCAGCGGAGCCGAGGAAGGTGTCGGGAGCGCCGCCCAGGACGCGGCCGGTGCGCTCGGCGGTGGCGATGTTGCGCCGCGCGTCCCGGGTGGTGACCGCGAGCGGCTTCTCCACGTAGACGTGCTTGCCGGCCTCCAGGGCGGCGTCGGTGAGGGCGGCGTGCGCGGCGGGCGTGGTGATGTTGACGACGACGTCCACGCCGGGGTCGGCGAGCAGGTCGGCCGCGCTGCCCCATGCGGGGATGCCCCACTCCGCCGCGGCCGTGCGGGAGCGCTCCTCGTCGAGGTCGGCGACGCGGACCACGGTCAGGCCGGGCAGTGCGGCCAGGCCGCGGGCGTAGGCGGGGAAGACGGCTCCGGTTCCGATGATGCCGATCCGGGCGCTCGGAGAGGTGGTCATGGCTGTCTCCTCTGGGCGGCGGGGCCGCCCGTCGACCGACGGTGCGTGGACGAAACCGCCGTCGTGAGACAGGCCACATACAAACAGGAGGTCAACCGCGTGTCAATAGCCGGTGACGCGGGCGCTCAGCCGGCCGCGCCCGCCGCGGCCGCCGCCATCAGGTGGGAGATGCCGTCCGGGGAGAGGATGTGCTCGACCCCGAGCACGATGCCCCCGGTGACCCCGGCCGACGGCCCGAGCACGCTGGGGGCGAGCGTGAGGTGCCGGGTGGCCAGGGGCAGCGCCCGCCGGTAGACGACCCCGCGCACCCCGGCCAGCAGGTCGTCGCTGTCCTGGCTGACGGCGCCGCCCAGCACGATGCGCGCCGGGTTGTAGACGTGCACGAGGAGGGCGGTGATCTCGCCGATGGCGGCGGCCGACTCGCGGACCACCCGCACGGCCTCGGGGTCGCCGGCCCGCAGCAGTGCGCGCAGGTCGTCGATGTGGCGCGGCTCGCGCCGCTCCGGCGCCGCGGATCCGCGCGGGTCCCGGTGCGCGGACCCGGTCCCGGCGCGCCGCACCCGCTCCAGCATGGCGGCGGCCGAGGCGACGGCCTCCACGCAGCCGATGTTGCCGCAGCGGCACACCACGTCGTCGCCGCCGGGCACCCGGATGTGCCCGATGTCGCCGGCGGAGCCGTCCGCGCCCCGGTGCAGTTCGCCCGAGGCGGAGACCAGGCCGCCGCCGATGCCGGTCCCGATCTTGAGGAAGAGCAGCGGCAGCTCGCCGGGGTCGAGGCTGCGGGCCTCGCCGAGCGCCATGAGGTTGACGTCGTTGTCGACCAGCGCCGGGCAGCCGAACCGCTCGGACAGCACCGCGCCGAGCGGGTACTCGTCCCAGCCCGGCATGATCGGGGGGCGGACGGGCGTACCGGCGCGGACGTCCACCGGCCCGGGCACGCCGACCACCACGACGCCGACGGCCTCCGCCCCGTACCCCCGTGCCGCCAGCAGCCGGCGCAGCCGCTCGGTGACGACGTCGACGCAGTGCTCGGGGCCGCGTGCCACATCGAGGAGCAGCTCCTCCTCGGCCAGCACGGTCTGGGCGAGGTCGGCGACGGCCACCCGGGCGCGGCGGGCACCGAGCGCGGCGACCCCCACGACGGCGGCGCGCCGGTTGAGGGCGAGCCGCTGCGGTGGCCGCCCCCGGCCGCCGCGGGCGACCGTGCCGCCCTCGACGAGCACCCCGGCCGCGAGCAGCCGGTCGAGGTGGTCGCCGACGGTCGAGCGCGCCAGCCCGGTGGCGCTGCCGAGGTCGACGCGGCTCTCGGCGGATCCGGTGGCGATCAGCCGGGTCAGCAGGCTGTAGATGGTGCCGGGTCCGGAGCGGGGGTGGAGGCCGAGCAGGCTGAGCCGCGGCCGGGGGGCCGGTCCGGAGGCGGCGGCAACCGAGGGGGCGACGGCCCGGTGCGCTGCTGTCACGCGCGTCAAATTACCAGAATTATGCCGGAAACAAGCTTAAATCAGCCTCTTGTTGCCATAAAAAGGCTGATTTACTCTGGGCGCTGGACGAAACCGGCGTTGTGCAGATCACATCCCCCACGTCAGAAAGGGGCTCGGTCATCGCCTCCCCACCGCGAACTCCTTCCCCGGGGACGCCCGCCCCGGGCGTCCCCGGACGACCCGGCGGACGCGGCGCCGCCATCGTCGGAACCGGGATGATCGGCACGGTCCACCGCCGGTCGGCCCTCGCCGCCGGAGCCGCCGTCACCGGTGTACTCGCCTCGACCCCCGAACGCTCGCGTGAGCAGGCCGCGCGGTGGCACACCCGCGGCTACGGGTCGCTGGACGAGGTACTCGCCGACGAGGCGGTGGACGTCGTGCACATCTGCACGCCCAACGCCACGCACGCCGACTTCGCGGCGCGCGCGCTCGCCGCCGGCAAGCACGTCGTCTGCGAGAAGCCGCTCGCCACCTCGGTCGCCGACGCCGAACGCCTCGCCGCGCTCGCCCGGGAGACCGGCCTGGTGGCGACCGTCCCGTTCGTCTACCGCTACCACCCGCTGGTCCGGGAGATCCGGGCCCGGCGGATCGCCGGCGAGTTCGGCGACTGGCACCTCATGCACGGCAGCTACCTGCAGGACTGGATGCTGTCGCCGGCGGCCACCGACTGGCGGGTGGACCCGGACGCCGGCGGCGCGTCCCGCGCGTTCGCCGACATCGGGTCGCACTGGTGCGACCTGGTCGAGTGGACCAGCGGCGAGCGCTTCCACCGGCTGGTGGCCGAGATGTCCACGTCGGTACCTGAGCGCCCCGCGGCGCCCGGCGCCGACGCCGCCGCGGTACGCACCGAGGACTCCGCCGGACTCGTCCTGCGGACCGCGTCGGGGGTGCTCGCCAGCGCGGTCGTCTCCCAGGTGGCGGCCGGGCGCAAGAACCGGCTGTGGTTCGAGCTCGACGGCGCCCGGGCCAGCGCGGTCTTCGACCAGGAGAACCCCGAGAGCGTCTGGATCGGGGCGCCGGACGAGGCGCGCGTGCTCTTCCGCGACCCGCAGACCGGCTCCGCGGAGCAGCGCCGGCTCTCCGTGCTGCCGCCCGGCCACCCGCAGGGCTACGCCCAGTGCTTCGACGCGTTCGTCGCCGACACCTACGCCGCCATCGACGGCGCCGCCCCCGAGGGGCTGCCCACCTTCGAGGACGGCCTGCGCGCCACCCGGGTCGTGGCCGCGGCCATCCGGTCCGCCAGCACCGCCACGTGGACGGAGATCTGATCATGAAACTCGGCATGTTGACCGCGTGCCTGCCCGGCTGGCCGCTGGCGCGTATCGCCGCCTGGGCCGCCGAGAACGGCTACCAGGCGCTGGAGGTCGCCGTCTGGCCGGACGCCGGCGGGCGCGACTTCGTGGCCAGCCACCTCCCGGTGGCCGACTTCGGCCCGCGCGAGGTGGACCGGACCCGGGAGCTGTTCGACCGGCACGGCCTGGAGCTCTCCGCGTTCGCCTACTACGAGAACAACCTGCACCCGGATCCGGAGCGCCGCGCCGGGATCCGCGCCCACCTCAAGCACGCGATCGACGCCGCCCAGGCGCTCGGGGTGCCGTACGTGGGCACGTTCGTCGGACGGGACTGGACCCGGCCGGTGGCGGAGAACCTCCGGGAGGCCGAGCGGATCCTCCCGGAACTGGTGGAGTACGCCGGCGAGCGCAATGTGCGGATCATCGTCGAGAACTGCGTCATGGAGGGCTGGCACCCCGACGGCTACCCGGGCAACCTGGCGTACTCGCCGGAGCTGTGGGAGTGGATGTTCTCCCTCGGCCTGTACCTCAACTACGACCCCTCCCACCTGGTGTGGATCGGGATCGACCCGGTGGAGGTCATCGCGCCGTACGCGGAGCGGATCGTGCACGCCCAGGCCAAGGACGTCGAACTGGACCCGCGGGCCCGCAACCGCTTCGGGCACTTCGGCCCGGCGACCGACCGGACCGACCCCTGGGGCATGGGCTGGTGGCGGTACCGCGTCCCGGGCCTCGGGCAGGTCTCCTGGACGAACGTCGTCGACCGGCTGTACGAGCACGGCTTCACCGGCACGCTCTCCGTCGAGCACGAGGACCCCGTGTGGGGCGGCGACGACGAGCGCGTCACCCAGGGACTGCGGATCGCGCACCGCACCCTGCGCCCGCTCATCCTCGACTGACTCGCGCCGGGGCCGCGC
>NZ_QEIO01000214.1 GCF_003336425.1 Marinitenerispora sediminis
GCCGTCGGGGACGGGGCGGCGCCGACCGCCGGTCGCGCGCCGGACGGGCCGGCTACTGCCCGCCCTTCTGGACGAACTGCCGGACGAAGTCCTCGGAGTTGGACTCCAGGACCTCGTCGATCTCGTCCAGGATGTCGTCGACGTCCTCGGTCAGCTTCTCGTTGCGCTCCTGCGCGGCGGTACCGGCCTCGACCTCGTCGATCTCCTCGTTCTGGCGGGTCGCGTGCTTCTGGCCGCCGGTGTCCTTCGTCGCCATCTCCACAACCTCCGGTTGCTTGGTCCCTCGCCCCTTATATTGGCCCAACGGCGCCCCGCTCAACCTTGATCGCGACGCCTGTTTTGCGCCCTTCCCTCCTCGCGGGTCCGCACACCTGTCCGAACGCCCTGTTCCGCCGTCCACTCGGCGCGGGAGATTTCGGCCTCCGTTCCGCCACGGGAGACCTGCCCTCCGTTCCGCCACGGGAGACCTGCCCTCCGTTCCGCCACGGGAGGCGTACTCCCCTACTCCCCGCTCCGCCGCAAAGGCCCCCGTCGCGCCGTCTCTCCGGGAGCGGCGCGACGGGGGCGGCACGGGCGGGCCGGTGCGGCGGTGCCGCGCCGGCTCAGCCGTGCAGCGACGGGAAGAACCGCATCGGGTCGGCGCCGGTGTGCACCCACACCGCCTTGGCCTGCGTGTACTCGGCGAGCACCTCCGGACCGGAGGAGCGGCCGTGGCCGGAGTCACCGAACCCGCCGAACGGCGCGGCGACGTGGATGGCCTTGTAGGCGTTGATCCAGAAGGTGCCGGCGCGCACCGCCGCCGCCATGCGGTGCGCCCGCGCCACGTCCCGGGTCCACACGGCGCCGGCGAGCCCGAAGGGGGTGCCGTTGGCGCGCGCCACCGCCTCGGCCTCGTCGCGGAACCGGGTGACGGCCAGCACGGGGCCGAACACCTCCGTGCGCTCCAGGGTGTGCTCGGCGCGGACGTCGGCGACGACGGTCGGCGAGACCCAGTAGCCGCCGGGCTCGACGCCCCCGGGCAGCGCGTCGGCCGGGGTGACGATCCGGGCGCCCTCGTCGCGCGCGCCGGCCACCAGGGCGCGCACCTTGTCGTACTGGGCGCGGTTGTTCACGGGGCCGATCTCGGTGTCCTCGGACAGCGGGGCGCCGACGCGCAGCCGGCGGGCGCCGGCCGCGACCCGCTCCAGCAGCTCGTCGTGGACCTCGTCCTGGACGAGCAGGCGGGAGCCGGCGACGCACGACTGCCCGGCCGCGGCGAAGACCGCGGCGAGGGCGCCCTCGGCCGCGGCGTCGAGGTCGGCGTCGGCGAACACGATGTTGGCGCTCTTGCCGCCGAGTTCCAGGAGCGCGGGCGCGCCGCGCCCGGCCGCCGCCGCGGCCACCGTGCGGCCGGCCGGCACGGAGCCGACGAACGCGACCTTGCCGACCCGCTCGTCGGCGACCAGCGCGCGCCCGGTGCTGCCGCCCAGGCCGGCGGCCACGCTCAGGGCGCCCGGCGGGAGCCCGGCCTCCTCCGCGAGCCGGGCCAGGCGCAGGGTGGTGAACGGCGTGAGCTCGCTGGGCTTGACGACGACGGTGTTGCCGGCGGCCAGCGCGGGGGCGGCGTTCCAGCCGGCGGTGAACAGCGGCGCGTTCCACGGGGTGATGGCGGCCACCACACCGTAGGGTTCGCGGCGGGTGTAGGTCAGCCAGTCGCCGGGCACCGGGATGGTCTGGCCGAGTGCCTTGTCGGCCCAGCCGGCGTAGTAGGCGAACATCTCGGCGACCTTGGCCGCCTCCACCCGGGTGTCGCGGATCGGCTTGCCGGCGGTGACCGACTCCAGCCGCGCGAGGTTCTCGGCGTCGGCGGTGACCGCGGCCGACAGCGCGCGCAGCGCCGCGGCCCGGCCGAACGCGCCGAGCCCCTGCCAGGCGGGGGCGGCGGCAGCGGCGGCGTCGACGGCGGCCCGCGCGCCGTCCGCGCCGGTGTCGGACCAGGTCAGCAGCGCGGTGCCGGTGGCGGGGTCGTGGGCGGTGACGGCGGTGCCGGAGCCGGTGCGCACGCCGTCGGCGGTGTGGCTGCCGACGCCCTGGGGCAGCAGCTCGGTGATCAGCTCGGTGGCGGTGCTCATGGCGCGGAGGCTCCTCGGGTCGGGGTCGGATCGGTCGGGGGCGTGCGGACCAGCGGCGTCACCGGGGCTCGGCCGCCGGAGTGGCGGTGCCGCCGGCGGCGGACAGCCGGGCGGCCAGTTCGGCGACCGCGTTGAAGTCGGTGCCGGGGGCGAGCTCCCGGGCCGCCTCCGCCCAGACGTGCCCGGCGGCGCCGAGCACGCCCGGCGCGGAGCCGGTGCGGGACAGCACGTCCAGGCACAGCGCGACGTCGCGGGACATCAGGCGCACCGGGAAGCCGGAGTCGAACGACTCCGTCAGGATCCAGCGCGGGTAGTTGACCTCGGTGACGGCGCTGCGTCCGGACGCGGTGTTCAGCGCGGCGATGAGCCGGTCGGGGGCCAGCCCGTAGGAGCGGGCGGCGGCGACCGCCTCGCCGGTGAGCGCGAGGTGGGCGGCGCACATGGCGTTGTTGAGCAGCTTGGCGACGTTGCCGGCGCCGGAGTCGCCGACGTGCACGGCGCGCCCGCCGGTCAGCGCCTCCAGGGCGGGGCCGGCGGCGGCCACCGCCTCGGGCGTGCCGCCGACGAACGCGCCGAGGGTGCCGCTCTCGGCGCCGGCCCGGCCGCCCGACACCGGTGCGTCCAGGTAGCCGACGCCGCGGCGGGCGGCCTCGGCGGCGACCGCCCGGGTGGTGTCGGGGTCGGAGGTGGTGGTGTCGACGATGACGCGCGGCGGCGCGGCGGCGGCGAGCAGCGCCGGGACGGTCGCGCGGACCTGCGCGGCGCCGGGCAGGGACAGCACCACGTGGTCGGCGCGGCCGGCCAGTGCGGTGCGGTCGTCGACGCCGAGCACGCCGGCGGCCGCCGCGGCGGCGACCTGGGCGGGGTCGGGGTCGTAGCCGAGCACGGTCCACCCGGCGCGGACCAGCGTGCGGGCCATGGCGCCGCCCATGACGCCGAGGCCGATCACGCCGATGGTGCGGCGGTCGGCGGGGTCGGCCGGAGCCGTGGTCGCGGGGTCGGTCAAGGGGGTCGCCTCCTCGTGGGCGCGGGTTCGGCGGTCCGGCCGGGCGGGACGCGCCGCGGCCGGACCGCCGGGGGACGGGACGGTCGCAACGGTCAGATGAAGCTCTGCGCGACGAGCGCCGCGCAGACGAAGGTCGCGCCGAAGGACACCAGCGCCACGAGCACGACCCGCCAGCTGAGCCGCTTGAGCACGGCGCTGTCCTTACCGATGGACAGACCGACGAGGACGAGCACGGGGGTGGCCGTGGCGAGGAACTGGATGTCGGACACGAGCGCCAGCACCTGCTCGCGCAGCGGGTTGAGGGGGCTGGCGACCAGGATGCCGAGCAGGGAGGCGAGCACCATGGCGGGCACGCGCGGCGCGGCCCGCTTGACGGCGAACGCCGCGAACGTCACGGCGCACATCAGCGCGAACCCGCCGAGCTCGCCGGGGTGCAGGGCACCGATGTTGACGGTGTTGGCGACCAGCATGACGGCCGAGATGAGCAGGAGGTACAGCGCGACCCGGCCGAGTGCGGGAGCGCTGGGCGTGCGGGCGGGCGCGGCCGTCGACGTGGCCGTCGGCGCGGCGGCCTCCCCCGCCGGGGCGGCCGCGGGCGCGGCCTGCGCACCGGCGGGCGCGGTCGCCGCCGGTGCCGCGGGGGCCGGCACAGCGGTGCGCCGGAACGTCTTCGACCAGAAGCGGTAGAGGCGCTCGGTGAGCGGCAGCGCGACGAAGATCGCGAGGTAGACGCCGGCGATCTCCGAGACCAGGTTGGCCGCTGCCGCGTAGGCGAGGATCTGCTCCTCCATCTCGGGGTAGCTGTGCGCGATGGCCGCGGCCGAGGCGGCCATCATCGACCCGGAGCCGACCCCGGTGCCCATGGCGAGCGCCAGCGGGCTGATCCAGCCGGTGGAGGCGAGGAACCCGGCCAGCACCGACAGGTAGAGGGCGCCGAAGACCGAGCCGAAGACGTAGATGCCGAGCGCGCCGTGGTACTCCGGGGAGTCCGCGCCGAACCGCTCGGCGGCGTAGGCCATGTTGGGTTCGCGGTCGATCGAGTAGGTCGCGCCCACCGCGGAGCGCCCCATGCCGAGGGCGACCGCGATCGGCAGGGCGAGGATGACCGATCCGAACAGGTGGCCGACCTCCTGGAGCGCGAGCGCCAGGGAGACGTCGGCGAGCGTGTCGATCTTCTCGCCGACCAGGAAGGCCAGCCGCACGATGAACAGGATGATGCCGACCTCGACCAGGCTGACCGCGGTGCGCTGCGCGGTCTCCGGCAGGCGGACCACGCGCTGCAGGCTGACCAGCCCGCCGAGCAGGATCGCCCAGATGATCGGGAAGAGGATGACCTTGCCGGGGCCGATGCTGAACTCGAACGTGCCGATGAGCTCGGCCAGCGCGGCGAGGACCACCGCGAGCGCGAGGACGAGTGGGAGGTGCCGCGGCAGGCCCGCGCGCGGAAGGTGACGGGACATGGGTGCTACTCCGGTGGGGAGGGTCCGCGGCGGCGGACGGGGTGACGGGATCGAGTGGGGGCGGGCGGTGCGGCGCCCGCGGGGTCAGCGGGCCGTTCCGGGCGACGTCCCGGGGGTGCCGAGCGCCCCGAGCGCCTCCCACAGCTCCTCGGTGCGGCGCAGCGCCGCGTCGGCGCCGGGGCCGCGCCGGGCGCCGAGGCCGGCGAGCAGCCCGTAGACGACGGACACGGCCGCGGTCGTGGACTGGAAGAAGGAGAGCCCTTCGCTGGGCACCTTGAGGACGTGCCGGGCGTGCGCGGCCACCCCGGTGTTGGCGTCGGTCACGGCGACGACGGTGGCGCCGGCCTCGGCCGCGATCCGGGCGGCGAGGAGGGTGTCGCGGGTCTGCCGCCAGAAGCTGACCGCCACCACGCAGTCGCCCGGGCCGATCCCGGACAGCGCGGTGGCCAGGTGCACGCCGCCGCGGCTCTCCAGCGTGATGGGCAGGCCCATGGTGGGTCCGAGGTGCGCGAGCAGGTGGGCCGGCGCGACGTAGGAGCCCGACGCCACCACGAGGGTGCGGGTGGCGGTGTGGATGGCCTCGATGGCGGCGTCGGCCGCCTCGGGGTCGACGGTGTCGAGCGCGGCACGCAGGTTGGCGAGGTCGCGGCGCAGCGCGCGGTGGACCGCGCCGGCGGGCTCCTCGCCGTTGTGGCGGCGCAGGGTCTCGCTGGCGTTCAGCCCGGCCAGGTAGGTGGCGCGCAGTTCCTGCTGCAGCGCGGGCCACCCGTTGTAGCCGAGCGCCTGGGCGTAGCGGACCACCGTGCTGGGGTTGACCCCGGCGGCGCGCGCCACTTCGGCGACCTGGCCGTGCGATCCGAGTTCGGGGTTGGCGGCGAGGGTGTCGGCGACCCGGGTCAGGGCCGGCGACAGCGGGGGGTGGGGGGTCCCGGGTGTCCCGTCCGGCTTCGTCACCGCAACTCCAATTGCAGAACAGGGATCAATGGAACAAATGTTGCAGTGATCTTAGGCGCGGCGTTCCCCGAGATCAACGCCCCGGTGTGACGGCCTCGTAAAATCCCGCGCCGCGCCACCGGTCCGATCCGCCGCCGCGCGGACGGCCCTCCCGGCCCGGGGCCGGAGCGGCGGAACCGGGCGGCGTGTCCTTCAGGGGCGCGCTGACCTGGGTCGACAACACTGTGATGGGGCTCGCCGGACCCCCGGTCGAGGGGCGGCGGGACAACCCGTCCACCGCCGCACGCGCGCGCAGACCAAGAGAGGAACCCGCCGTGATCAAACGCGGAAAGCCCGACAAGGACGGGGTCGTCAGAGTGACGTTCTCCCTCCCGCCGGAGGAGCCGCCGGGACCGGTGTCGCTGGTCGGCTGCTTCAACGGCTGGGACCCCTACGCGCACCCGCTCACGCCCCGCAGCAACGGCCGCCGCAGCGTGGCGATCAGCGCCCCGGCGGCCTCGACGCTGCACTTCCGCTACCTGGGCGACAACGGCGTGTGGTTCGACGACGAGGACGCCGACGCCCTCCACCCGGACGGTGGACGGCTGCACCTGTGAGTCGGCCTCGGCCGGAAGGCGGGCCGGGGGCCGGACGACCGAGGGCCCGATCTCTCGGCCGTCCGGCGGGGCAGGAGCCGGCCGGCTCTCCGAGGCGGCGCGCGGTCATGCCCGACCGGCGTCGGCCGGCGCGTTCGGCCGCCGGTGCGGTGCGCCAGGTCGCGGCGAAGGTGCGAACGGCGCGGACCGGCCGGTTCGCGGCGGCCGCGGCAGGTGGGCGCGACGGTCGTGCGAGAGCTGGACATGGCACCAGGTGACGCGCTCCAGCGGGGCGAACGCCCGCAGGGCCAGCCCCGGCCACGCCCGGGTTGCCGTCCCGCCGCGGGGCAGCGCCGCGCCGACGACCGCGCCCCCGCGCCCAGCAGCACGAGGATGGCACGGTCGAGGACCCGGAACGCCTCGATTCGAGCCGGATTCCGCGGCCCGGCCGGCATCTGGTGCGGTTGAGCCGCCCGTGCGCGCTCGCCCCCGGCGAGCAGCGGCATGGCCGGCGCGAGCCCCGCCAGGTTGGCCGCGCTCGGCGCCATCCCGGGCACTCCCGTGAGCACGGCGGCGGGGGCCGGCGGG
>NZ_QEIO01000215.1 GCF_003336425.1 Marinitenerispora sediminis
CCGGCTTCGCCGTCCCGCGGCGGCGGGGATATCCGTGTCGAATTCCCCGCGGCCGGTGCCGCACCGACCTCCGGCGCCCGCCCTCCGGCAGCGGTCACCGCCCCCGGGCCGGCCCGGGCCTCGGCACCCCGCCGCGGCCCCGCTCCTCTTCGGCGAGGTGCGCCTCCACCCGTTCCCGGAGCCGCCCGATGTCCTCCTCGACCAGCGCGTAGAAGTCGCGGAGCTCCCGCAGCCGCCGGCCCCGGCCCGCCCCCTCCTCGTCGCCGACCAGCACCAGGCCCTCCTCCGTGAGCGCCCGCACGGCGCCCGGCAGCCGCAGCCGCGCCCGGACGAGCTCCCGCCGGTGCCGGGCGTCCGGCAGCCGGTAGACCGGTGTCGGACTGTGCGGCGGAATGGACCGCTGCACCAACTGGACCGCCACCAGCAGCCGCAGCGGAGCGTCCACGTCGGACCGCTGCACCCCGAGCGCCTCGGCGATCTGCCCCGCCGTCCGCAGCTCCGGATCGCAGACCAGCAGGTACCCCACGACCTGCCCCGACAGCCGCGGCAGCCCCGCGGAGGCGAACACGTCCCCGAACTTCCCGGCGTACCTCGCCATCTCGGCGCGGGACGGCTCCCGGACGGTGTTCCGGCGCATGGCATCCTCCCTCCGACCAACCCGGCGAAGCCCACCCGCACCCAGCTCACGGCCTCCACCGGCCCCTTGCTCCCATTCTCCCCCTCCTGCCCAGCCTGCTCCCGGCGATCACCGCCGCGATCCAATCGGGCATCGCTCGCCGTTCGGGTGAAGCGTCCCATACGGGCAGGTCAGTACGGCTTTGCTGCATTTTTCGTAAGGTGCCGGGTTTCGGGCGGCAAGGTGGCGGTAGGGCCGATAGCAGTACTGAATCGACCGGATCGGCCAAAGCGTGGACGACGAGGATTCGATGGGTGACGAGCGGGGCGCCGGGGCGCGCGGAGGTGAGCGGCGGCGGCGGCCGACTGCTCGGCAGCGCATCCAGGCGGCTCGTGAGGAGTTCGAGGAGCTGACCGGGGTCCCCGTGGAGTCCGTGTCGGGGCTGGAGCGGACCGACGACGGGTGGACGGTGACCCTGGAGGCCCTGGAGCTGCAGCGGGTCCCCGACACCGTGAGTGTGCTCGCCACCTACACCGTCGAACTCGACGAGGACGGTGAGCTCGTCGGCTACCGCCGCGTCCGCTCCTACACGCGCGGGCGGGCGGGCCGGGCCTGATCGGGCGGCTGGGCCGCGCGACCGGGACGACTCCGCCGGACCCGCCGGGGCGGGCTCCGGGCGCAGGAGCGTGCCGCGCGGCCGGTCCACTGCCTTCCCAGCGCCGGTGACGGCGACAAAGGAGCGCGAGAACCATGACGGTAGTGCAGCAGACAGGCGGAGGAGGCCCCTCGCAGTCCGGCGGCCTCTATGACGTGGTGGACCTCATCCTGGACAAGGGGCTGGTCATCGACGTCTTCGCGCGGGTCTCGCTGGTGGGGATCGAGATCCTCACCGTCGACGTCCGGATCGTCGTCGCCAGCGTCGACACCTACCTGCGGTTCGCCGAGGCGTGCAACCGCCTTGACCTCACGGCTGCCACGAAGTCGGAGACGCTGCCCGAGATGGTCGGCGACATCACCGAGAAGGGCGCGCAGGGCAAGAGCAAGGGCGCGCTGACCGGTGCGGCCGAGGCCATCGGGGAGTCGCTGCGCGGGCGCCTGCGCGACGACGAGGAGGAGCGCGAGCCGGCGCGCGCGCCCCGGGCGCGGAGCTCGCGGTCCAAGAGAGAGGCGGATTGATGAGCTGCTACGTGTACGCGGTCACCCGGGACGGCCACCCGCTGGACATCGACGGGGAGAAGGGAGTCGGCGCGCCCCCCGAGCCCGTGCGGGTGCTGCGCTCCGCCGGACTGGCCGCCGTGGTGAGCGACGCGCCGGAGGGCCTGCGGGCCAAGCGGCGCGACCTGGAGGCGCACCAGCGCGTCCTCGACCGGCTGATGGGCCAGGGGACGGCGCTGCCGATGCGCTTCGGGACCCTCGCCGACAGCGAGGACGCCGTCCTCGCCGAACTTGAGCGCTCCGCGCAGTACTACCGCGGGGAGCTGGACCGCCTCGACGGCAGGGTCGAGGTCAACGTCAAGGCCGCGCACCTGGAGGAGGCGGCGCTGCGCGAGGCGCTGCTCACCGACCCGGAGCTGCGGGCCGCCAACGAGGAGCTGCGGGCGGCCGGCGGCGGCACCCACGACCAGCGCATCGCCTTCGGCGAGCAGGTCGCCGACGCCCTGGAGCGGCTGCGCGGCCGAGACGCCGACCGCGTCCTGGAGGCCCTGCGCCCGCACGCCGAACGCCTCGCCCTCGGACCGCCCGTGGACGGCTGCCTCGCCAACGTGTCGCTGCTGGTCGACCGCTCCCGGCTCCGCGAGGTCGACGAGGCCGTGCAGCGGCTGCGCGCCGGGACCGCCGACCTGATGGAGGTGCGCGTCAGCGAACCGCTGCCGCCCTACAGCTTCGTGGCGCCCCGGCCGCGCCAGGAGCAGTGAGCCAGGAAGCACCGAGAGGAGTCCGCTATGGGACTGCTCAGCGCCATCGCCACTCTGCCGCTCGCGCCCGCCAGGGTCGCCGGGTGGACCATCCGCCGTGTCGTCGACGAGGCGGAGCGGCAGTACTACGACCCCGACGCCATCCGGCGCCAGCTCGCCGAGCTGTCGCGGCGTCTCGACGAGGGCGAGTTGACCGAGGAGGAGTTCGACCGGCTGGAGGACGAGCTCCTCGACCGGTTGGAGGAGGGGCAGGCCCGCCGTGCCGCGGGCGGGACCGGATGAAAGCGAGAGACCCATGGGCAGTACCGCGAAGATCGTGCTGGCCGTCGCGGCCGGCTACGCGCTGGGGCGGCGCCGCAAGTTGAGGCTGGCCGTGGTCCTGGCCGGCTACCTGGCGGCCCGCCGGTTCGGCGTCAACCCGCAGCGGCTGCTCGCCGACCTGCGGGAGGAGATCGCCGGTATGCCGGTCGTCGACGAGCTGCGGGGGCAGGCGAAGGACGAGCTGCTGTCCGCCGGCCGCGACGCTGCCGGGCTGCTGGCCACGAACTGGATCGACCGGGCGTCCGACGCACTGCGCCGCCGCAGCGACGCACTCGAGGGCGTCGGGGACGAGGAGGAGTCCGCCGAGGACCGGGAGGAGCCCGCCGAGGAGCGGGCGGAGGAGCCCGAGCCGGCCGCCGCGGGCCGGGGGCCGGCACGTAGCTCCCGGAGCGAGAGCGGCCGCGGAGGCAAGCGCGCGCCCGAGGCCGCCGCCCGGACGACGAAGCGCGCGGCAGGCCGCACCGCGACGGCAGCCCGGCGCGCCGCCGGCACGCCGCGGCAGCGGCGCGACGACAGCGGCGGTGGAGGCGGTGAGGAACGTGGCTGAGCAGAGCAGCGGACCGATCGGCCGGCTCCGGCAGAAGGCGAACGGCAACCCGGCCACCGAGCGGCTGATGCACGAGCTCCAGCGGTACGCCACCGCCAAGGCCAGCGGCCTCATCGGATCGGCGGCCGACGGGCTGGTCCGGCGGGTCGAGCGCCTCGGCGACCAGGCCGGCGGGGCGGCGGGCGCCCTGTTGGCGGGCGGGAAGAAGCTCGCCGAAGGCAAGGGGCCCGTCAGCGTGCTCGGCGCGCTGGGCAAGCAGGCGGTCAAGGGCCGCGCGGGGGGCCTGCTGAGCCGGCTGCGGGGCGGCCGGGGCGGCAAGCAGCCGATCACCATCGTCGAGGACGTCGACGTGGGCGTCCCGGTGCGGACCGTCTACGACCAGTGGACCCGGTACGGGGACTTCAGCACGTTCACCAAGGGCGTCCGCTCGGTCGAGAGGAAGGACGACGTCTCCACGAACTGGACGGCGAGGATCTTCCTGTCCACCCGCAGCTGGCAGGCCCGCATCACCGAGCAGATCCCCGACGAGCGCATCGCCTGGAACTCGGAGGGGGACAAGGGCACCGTCCGCGGCGCGGTGACGTTCCACGCCGTCACCGAGGACCTCACCAAGATCCTCGTCGTGGTCGAGTACCACCCGAAGGGCTTCTTCGAGAACACCGCCAACCTCTGGCGCGCCCAGGGCCGGCGTCTGCGCCTGGACCTCAAGCACTTCCGCCGGCACATGATGATGCGCGACCGCGACGAACCGGTCGAGGGCTGGCGCGGCGAGATCCGCGAGGGCGAGGTCGTCCGCTCGCACGAGGACGCGGTCGCCGAGGAGGAGCGCGAGGAGGAGGAGCGCGAGGAGCGCGAGCCCGAGGAGGCCGAAGAGGAGGAGCGCGAGGAGCGCGAGCCCGAGGAGGCCGAAGAGGAGGAGTACGAGGAGCCCGAGGAGGAGGAAGAAGAGGAGGAGCGCCCCCGCCGCGTTCCCGCGGCGCGCCGCGAGGAGGACGAGGAGGCGGACCTCGACGAGGACGAGTACGAGGAGGAGCCCGAGCCGCGCCGGCGCCGCACACGCCGCTGAGCACAGCCGGCGGGCCGGACCGCTGACGGAACAGGAGAAGCACTCGTGACCGAACCGACGCCGTGGCGGAGCCAGACCACAGCGGTGCAGCCCTCCGGCGGCGGGTCCAACCTCGCCGACGTCCTGGAGCGCGTACTCGACAAGGGCGTCGTCATCGCCGGTGACATCAAGATCAACCTGCTCGACATCGAGCTGCTGACGATCAAGCTGCGCCTGCTGGTGGCCTCGGTCGACAAGGCCAAGGAGATGGGGATCGACTGGTGGGAGCACGACCCCGCCCTGTCGTCCGCCGCGGCGCGCGAGGAGGACGAACTGGCGCTGGAGAACCGCCGGCTGCGCGACCACATCGCCGCCCTGGAGGGCGAGGACGCGCCTGCCCTGCGGGCCGGCGGAGTCGAGGCCGACCGCGCCGCGGCCCGCCAGCGCCGCCAGGCCGAGGAGCGTGAGCGATGAGCGGGGGCGAGAGCGCGGCCTACGTCTACGCGCTGACCCGCCCCTTCCCGGCCGGGGCGGTCCGCGAGCTGCGCGGAGTGGGGGAGCACCCCGTCCGCCTCGTCGCGGAGGACGACCTGGTGGCGGTGACGAGCGCGGTGCCGCTGCGCGAGTACGACGAGGACGCCCTGAAGGCGAAGCTGGAGGACCTGGACTGGCTGGAGGCGGTGGCGCGCGCCCACAACCGGGTCGTCGACGAGGTGGCCCGGCACGCCGTCACACTGCCGCTGCGGCTGGCCACCGTCTACCGGGGCGACGACCGGGTCCGGGAGATGCTGCGCGACGGACGCCACCGCTTCGGCGCCGCCCTGTCCCGGCTCGCCGGGCGCGTCGAATGGGGCGTCAAGGTCTACGCCGACCCCGCCGCCTCCTCAAGCGCCCCCGGCCCTTCCGGCACCCCGCAGACCGAGGCGCGGGAGAGCCCGGGCAAGGCCTACCTGCGGCGACGCCGCGAGCAGCGGCAGCGGCGCGACGACACGTGGGAGCAGGCGACCGGGCTCGTCCGCGAGGTCGACGAGGCGCTGCGCGGGCTGGCGGAGGCGCGCGAGCAGCACCGGCCGCAGCACGTCCGGCTGACCGGCGAGCGCGGCGAGAACGTGCTGAACGCCGCCTACCTGGTCCCGGCCGAGCGCTCGCAGCCCTTCCTGGACGCCGTCGCGCGGCTGAGGGAGCGCGCTCCCGGGGGCACGAGGATCGAGGTCTCCGGGCCGTGGGTCCCGTACTCGTTCGCCTCGGTGGCCGACGAGCCGGCCGCGGAGACGGCCGGGGGAGCAGCGGGAGGCCCCGCGGACGCCGGGCGGCGCGCCGGCGCGGGCGGCGGGCCGAGTGAGGGGGCGCCGTGACCGACGACGCCTTCCCCATCGCCCGCGACGCGCGGACCGGCTTCCCCGACTCCCGAGGCTCGCTCGCCCGGACGGTGGACGAGGCCCACCCGCTCGCCAACCGGGAGATCTCGCTGGTCGACCTGCTCGACCGGGTCCTCGCCACCGGCGTGGTGATCGGAGGCGACCTGACGATCTCCATCGCCGACGTCGACCTCGTCCGGGTCTCGCTGCGTGCCCTCGTCTCCTCCATCAACGAGAACGTGCCCTCCCCCTGGCGGCACGGACACCCGCTCGTGGGCCTGCGGCCGGACGACCCCGAGGAGCCGCCGAGTGGCCCGTGACCCCGACCACGCGACACCCGGCCGCCGCCCGGAGGAGACCGCGACGTCGGAGGCGGCCGGCGAGGAGCCCAGCCCCCGCGAGGCGGTCGGACGCGCCCTGGACCGCCGGTCCCCCGGAGCGGCGGCCCGGCTGCGGACCGACCCCGAGACCGTCGAGCGTGACCTGATGAAGCTGGTGCTGACGGTCGTCGAGCTGGTCCGCCAGCTGATGGAGCGCCAGGCGCTGCGCAGGGTGGACCAGGGCGACCTCACCGAGGAGCAGGAGGAGCGCATCGGCATGACCCTCATGCTCCTGGAGGACCGGATGACGGAGCTGCGCGAGCAGTACGGGCTGGAGGTCGAGGACCTCAACCTGGACCTGGGCCCGCTGGGCCCGCTGCTGCCCCGCGAGGGGGAGTAGGCCCGGGCGCGCGGCGGCCTCGCGACTCCGGTCCGCCGGACCGCGCCGGGGCACCGGACAACCCCCGCTGGCCGCGCTCTGGGTGTGCTGCGACGACCAGCTCACCCCGCCCCGCAGAGCCCGAGCCCCGCCCGGGCCCGGCGGCG
>NZ_QEIO01000216.1 GCF_003336425.1 Marinitenerispora sediminis
GGGGAGGCGGCGGCGGGGAGTGACGGGCGGCCCCCCGCACCGGCTCCCCGGCGAGCCGCCGGACGTCCGCGGCCGACCGGGGCGGCACCACCCGGCCGGGCACGCTCAGCGCCGCACCGCCGGCACCTCGGCGGCCCGCACCCCGCCCGGGCCGGTACGCGAGCGGCTCAGCGCCATGGCCGTCACGGCGGCCAGGACGAGGCCGGCGCCGGCCCACTGGCTCCAGGCGAGTTCCGCGCCGAGCACCCCCACCCCGACCAGCGCGGAGACCAGCGGGAAGGTGAGCTCCGCCAGCGTCGCCCGGCTGGCGGCCGTGCGGCTCAGCCCCCAGTAGTAGAGCGCGAGCGCGAACAGGCCGGGGACGAGCGCGAGCGCCACCAGCAGCGGGAGCTGCGCGGCCCCGATCGTCAGCGGTGCGCCGGTCGCCAGCGCGATGAGCAGCGTCACCGGAAGCGCGATCGTGAACCGCAGCGCCGTGACGTGCCGCACGGCGAGCCGCGTACCGGCCAGCCGCCCGAGCACGGTGCCGGCCGCCCACAGCACGGCCGCCCCCACCGCCAGCGCCGCCGCCCGGGCACCGCCGACGCTGACCGCCAGCGGGTCGGGAAAGGCGAGCAGCCACGCACCCGCGAGGGCGGGCAGTGCGTACCAGGCGTACCGCGGTGTCAGGCGCTCGCCGAGCAGCAGCACCGCCAGGAGCACCGCGAACACCGGCTGCAGCTTCTGCAGCACCTGGGGCGTCACCGGGTCGCCGAGGGTGAAGGCCGCGGTGAACAGCGTGGTGGCCAGGGCGGAGGAGCCGCCGCCGACGACGAGCATCGCGGCCACCACCCGCGGCCCCGCCGCGGCCAGCGCGCGCACCGCCGGCCAGATCCACGGTGACAGGCACAGCACGATCACCAGGTGCTCGTACAGCACGATGGTGGGGGCGGGCAGCTGCCGCGCGAGCGGCTCCCGCATGAGGGCGGAGGTGCCCCACAGGCCGGCCGCCAGGGCGACCGCCCACATCCGGTCCGAGCGCCGGGTCTCATCCACCTGCCACGCTCCCGCGGCCGTCGTCCTCGGGCATCGCCATCCGTCCTGTCCTCCGTGCTGCGCTGCGGTCCGCAGGCGACAACAGTCCGCCCGGGGTCCAGATTCCCGCGAACCGGGGCGATCACGAAATCAGCGGCAGATCACCGGGACCGGCGGGCACTCCGGCACCAGCCCTCAGCCGGGGCCCCGCCGCGACCCCGGGGTGTGGCCGAAGGCCCGGCGGTAGACGTCGATGAAGGCGCTCGCGGAGGCCCAGCCGCACCGGTGGGCGACCGTGGTCACCGCGACGCCCTCCGCGAGCAGCCGCAGGGCGTGCTCCAGGCGCAGCTGGGTCCGCCACTGCGGGAACGACATCCCCATCTCCGCGGCGAACAGCCGGGAGAGGGTGCGGCCGCTCGCGCCGACGCGGGCGCCCAGCGCCGCGAGCGTGCGGTCGTCGGCGGGGTCGGCGCGCAGCAGCGCGCACACCGCGGCCAGGCGCGGGTCCGAGGCGGCGGGCAGATGCACGGGCTGCTGCCGCGGGGACACCCGGAGCTGGTCCAGCAGTACGGCGCGCAGCCGGCGGCGCTGCGGGGTGTCGCCGCGCGGCGCGCGGGTGTAGGCGAGGATGAGCTCGCGCAGCAGCGGCGCGACAGCCAGCACCGTCGGCGTGCGCAGGCGCAGCGGGTTCTCCCCGGCGGGCAGCCCCACCGTGTGCAGGTCGGTCTCGCCGTAGGCCCGGTGCGCGTGCACCGTGCCGGCGGGTATCCAGATGGCGCGCGTCGCGGGGGCCACCCACGAGCCGGCGTCCGTCGTGACGGCGAGGACGCCCCGGCCCGCGTAGACGATCTGGTGGTCATCGTGCCGGTGCGCGTCGACGCCTCCGCCGGCGGGCAGCGGGCGGACGAGGGTGGGCGCCACCGGATCATGGCGTGGAATCGACATCTCGTGGCATTTTATCGGAAGCGCGACAGGCGGGGCAGCCTCCATGATCATGGCGTGCCGAAGAACAGATCCGTCCCCCTCCTCGCGGTGGGGCACTCCTGCGTCGACTTCTACCAGGGGGCCGTGCCGGCCCTCGTGCCGTTCCTGGTGGCCGAGCGCTCCCTCGACTACGCAGCGGCGGCCGGGATCGTGCTCGCCGCCTCCCTGCTGTCCTCGGTGGTGCAGCCGCTGTTCGGGGCGCTCACCGACCGGTGGCCGCTGCCCTGGCTGCTGCCGGTGAGCACGGCCGTCGCCGGGGCGGGGATCGCGCTCAGCGGCGTGGGCGCCTCCTACCCGGCGGCCCTCGCCGCCGTCGCGCTCTCGGGGGTGGGCGTGGCCGCTTACCACCCGGAGGCCGCCCGGGCGGCCCGCCGAGCGAGCCGGGGCAGCCACACCGCGATGGGCTGGTTCTCCCTCGGCGGCAACATCGGCTTCGCCGCGGCGCCGCTGGTGGTCACCCCGGTCGTCGCCATGGGCGGGCTCCAGGCGTCGCCGCTGCTGGCGCTGCCGGCCGCCGCGGGGGCCCTGCTGTCCGCGGCGGCCGTGCGGGCCGACCGCGGTGCGAGCGCCGACGCCGCGCGGACCGGCCCCGCTGCCGCCGCCGACGACGTCCGATCCTTCGTGCGGCTCTCTCTCGCCGTGGTGCTGCGCTCCATCGTGTTCACCGGGCTGAGCTCGTTCATCGCGCTGCACGCCGCGCAGCGGACCGGCGGCGGTGAGACCGCCGGCGCGGTCGCGCTCTTCATCCTGTTCGCGGGCGGCGCGGCCGGCACGGTGCTGGGCGGCGCGGCCGCCGCGCGCTGGGGGAGGGTCCGGTGCGTGCGCTGGTCCTACCTGGCGGCGGTGCCCGCCGTCGCGGGCGTCGTCCTCGCCCCCGGCCCAGCGGTCTTCGTCTTCGCGGCCCTCGTGGCGGTCGCCCTCTATATCCCGTTCTCGCTGCAGGTCACCCTCGGCCAGGACTACCTGCCCACCCGGGTCGGGACCGCCGGCGGTGTCACACTGGGCCTCACCGTCAGCATCGGCGGGATCGGCGGCCCGGTGATCGGGGCCGCCGCCGACGCCGCCTCGCTGACCGCGGCCCTCGCCCCGCTCGCCGTGCTGCCCGCGCTGGGCTGGCTGCTGGTCCGCGGGCTGCCGGAGCCCGCGGCCGGCTCGGGGCGGTGACCCCGCCCGCCGCGCAGACGCCGGTGGCCGGCACCCTCGGGTGCCGGCCACCGGTCCGCCGCCTCGGCGGCGTCACAGCGCGGGTCAGGCCGCCGTGCCCAGGAGCAGCCGGTCCAGCATGTCCTGCAGGGTGACCAGTCCCAGCAGCCCGCCGGCGTCCTCCACGAGGGCCAGGTGGCTGCGGCTCTCCCGCATGATGCTGAGCGCCGCGTAGATGGGCGTGCCGGCGTCCAGCGTCAGCACCGGCCGCATGAGGTCGACCGCGCTGGTGTCGGCTCCGCTGGTCAGCGCGTCGCGGACGTGCAGCACCCCGAGCGGCTGGTCGCCGTCGAGGACCACCAGCCGCAGGTGGCCGCTCTCGCGGGACACCTGCTTGACCGTCTCCAGGGAGGCCTCGGGGCCGACACCCGCGAGCTCCTCCCGGGGGGTGACGATCTCGCGCAGCGGCCGGGAGTTGACCTCCAGCGCGGTGGCGAGCTGGTCGCGCCGCTCCTCGTCCAGCGCGCCGGCCTTGGCCGAGTGGTCCACGAGCTCCCGCAGGTCGTCCGGGCCGTGCCCGGAGGCGACCTCGTCGACCGCGTCCACCCCGAACCGGTGCAGCGTCCAGTTGGCCAGCCCGTTGAGCACCGCGAGCGCCGGCCGGGTCAGCCACATGAAGCCGCGCATGGGGATGGCGAGCATGGTCGCGGACTTCTCCGGGTGGGAGATGGCCCAGGACTTCGGCGCCATCTCGCCGACGACCAGGTGCAGGAACGTGACCACGATCAGGGAGACCACGAAGGACACGCCGTAGGCCACCGCCTCGGGCAGCCAGCCGTGGAACAGCGGCTCCAGCAGGTGGTGCACGGCCGGCTTGGTGATGGCGCCCAGCGCCAGCGTGCACAGCGTGATGCCGAGCTGCGAGCCCGCCATGAGCATCGACAGGTCCCGGGCGCTCTTCAGCGCGGCCCGGGCCGAGGCGCTGCTCTCGGCGGCCTCCTCCAGCCGGTAGCGGCGCGCCGCCACGAGGGCGAACTCCACCGCCACGAAGAAGGCGCTCAGCCCGATGATGGCGACCGAGATGGCCAGGGCCAGCCACGGGTTCATGTCGCTCACGCGCGCACCTCCCGCTCGGCGCCCTCAGCGGCGACCGCGACCTCGGTGAGGCGCAGCCGGACCGTCTCGGGCACGTGCCGGTCCACGTTGTCGACCTCCAGGGTGACGATCCGGTGCGGCTCGTCGTCCTCGGCGCCGGGGTGGCGCGGCAGGTCCACGTGGACGGTGTCGCCGGGCTCGGGGAGCCGGCGCAGCTCGTTGATCACCAGTCCGCCGATCGTCTCGTAGTCCCCCTCGGGAAGGTCGTGGCCGAGCAGCCGCTCGACCTCGTCGACGTGCAGAGCGCCGGGCAGCAGCCAGGCCCCGTCGTCCCCGACGCGGGCCTCGCCCTCGTCCTCGGGGTCGTGCTCGTCCGCGATCTCGCCCACCAGCTCCTCGGCGATGTCCTCCATGGTGATGACGCCGGCCAGGCCGCCGTACTCGTCGACCACGCAGGCGAACTCCTCGCCGCCCTCGCGCAACTGGCTGAGCACGCTGGTCAGCGGGAGCGAGGTGGGCACCATGACCGCGGGCCGCGCCACGTCCTTGACCAGCACGCTGTCCAGGTCCCGGTCGCCGAGCGCGAGCACGTCGCGCAGGCAGATGACGCCGGTGATGTCGTCGACGTCGTGTCCGAGCACGGGGAAGCGCGAGTGGCCGGTGGCCATGAGTTCGACGACCCGGCTCACGGGCTCGTCCACCTCGACCCAGGTGACCTGGGGCCGGGGGATCATGGCGTGGTCGGCGGTGCGGTCGTGGAAGTCCAGGGTGCGGTCCAGCAGGGTGGACAGCTCCGCGGGGAGGTCGCCGCTCTCGCGGGACTCCTCGACGATGCGCTCCAGGTCGCGCACGGTCGCGGCGTGCTGGACGTCCTCGACCGGCTCGATGCGCACGGCCTTGAGCAGCAGGATGGCCGCCTGGTCGAACAACCAGATCAGCCAGCCGAACAGCTTCAGGTAGATCCCGGTCGACAGTGCGAGCCAGCGGGCCACCGGCTCGGGCCGGGCGATGGCGAGGTTCTTGGGGAAGAGCTCGCCGAACACCATCTGCACGATGGTGGAGAACAGCAGGGCCAGCACGGTTCCGGCGGCGATGCCCACGCCCTGGGGGACGCCGGCTCCGCCGAGCAGTTCGCCGATCCCGGCGCCGATCATGGGCTCGGCGATGTAGCCCACGAGCAGGCCGGTGACGGTGATGCCGAGCTGGGCGCCGGACAGCATGAACGATGTCCGGTTGGTGATGCCGAGTGCGCGCTTGGCACCCGCGTCACCCGCGGCGGCCCGGGCCTTGAGCCGGGACCGGTCCACCGCCATGTAGCCGAATTCCTGGGCGACGAAGTACCCCGTCGCGACGGTGATCAGGAAGACCACCAACGCTCCGAGGAGGATGTTGACGATGACGCTCATGTCGCACGCACCGCCTCGGAGCGGTCAGTCTCGGCGCGCGCGCCGCCTGGTGAAGGAGGCTCGTCAGGTTCCGGGGCACAGCGTCCGGTGAGGACGCTGCCGCTACTTCGGGACGGGTCCATGTTCCTCTCTCTGGTCGGGTGTAACGGAATACGCTCGTTGGGGTTGAGAAGTTCCCGACGAGCGGGCATTGAATCGCGGCCACGCGGCGACTTTGCCGCGGGACTACGGGGACGTGACGTCGGGTGCGGGTTCACCGGCGGCCCGCCGGGCTCCGGTGCGCGGCGGGCGGGGTGCGGCGGATCAGTTCATGGCGGTGGCGGCGGCCTGGCCGAGCGGCCCGGGGCCGGCTTCGGGCGCGGCGTGCTGCCACTCCCTGCGGCGGGTCTCGGCGATGGCGACGGCCGTGGCGACCGCGACGTTCAGCGAGCCGACCCGGCCGATCTGCGGGATGTAGGCGACGGCGTCCGAGCCGGTCAGCAGCGCCGAGGAGCAACCGTGGTCCTCGGCCCCGACCGCGAGGCAGACGTCGCCCCCGAGTGGTGCCTCGTGCAGCGGCACGGCGTCGCGCGCGAGCTCGACGGCCACGACGCGGTAGCCGTCGTCGTGCGCCGCCCGGATGGCCTCGGCGGTGTCGCGGACCCGCTCCCAGCGCAGCTTCTGGTCGGTGCCCAGGGCGGTCTTGCCGACCTGCGGGTGCGTGGGGTCGACGGCGTTGCCGGTGAGCCAGACGGTCTCGACCCCGAAGGCGGCGCTGGTCCGGAGGATGGAACCCAGGTTGAACGGCTGAGTGACGGATTCGACGATGAGGGCCACGCGGCCCTCAGTGCGCCTGCGCCACTGGCGGTTCAGTCGCTTGACATCGGTGGGGCGCAGCTGCGTGCTCACCTGAGCTGGGTTCCTCGTTCCGGGCGGGTGCGGGTGGGGCCGCTCATCAGACTACC
>NZ_QEIO01000217.1 GCF_003336425.1 Marinitenerispora sediminis
CCCCCGCCGGTCCGCGACCCGGCGGGGGCGGGTCGATGTTGGCCAGGTCGTCAAGGTTCTTGCCGAAAATGCCGGAAAGTTCCTTGCTGATGATGGCGTCGAAGCCCGTGGAGAGCCCGGCGCTGAGCAGGCCCTCGACAACACCGCCCAGAAGGGCCATCCGGGTGAGCTCGTCGTCGTTCTCCTCGCGGTTGCCCTCGGCGATCTGGATGCGCTGGATGATCGCGTCCATCGCGTACGCGAACAGCACGGCGATGGCGACGTTGCCGAGGAGCGTCCACACCAGCCAGTTGATGATCCGGCGGATCAGCTGGTTGCGGATGAACCGGAACATCGGGATCCACGCCAGCGAGCTGCCGCCCGTCCAGAAGGCCATGGAGATGGCCCAGGCGATTTCCAGGGCGAGCTGGATGAGCTGCGCGATCACCATCCATTTCGCGTACTCGACCTGGTTGGCCGCCTCTTTCGCGTATTTCTCGATCTCGGCGGCGAGTTCGGCGGCCTTCCCGACATAGTCGTTCTTGCCGGCCGTGAACTGGTTCAGCGACTCCTGGAAGAACTCGTTGGAATAGCCGTCGAAGGTCACCTCCACCTTGCGGCGGAGGATGACCACGAGCTCCGGTAGATCGGTTTCGAGGATGTATTTCGTGGTGCCGTAGACATCACCGAGCTGCCGCAACCGGTCCTCGTCCACCTTCGGCCACTTCGTGCCGGTGAGACCATAGAACAGGTTCGCGAGTTCGTCGGGCAGCTCCATCCCCATGGCGGGCTAGTTCACCCCCTCCGGGTTCCGGTCCCAGGCGTGTTGCCGGGAGTGTCGAAGTCGTTGGTCAGGCTGTCGGCGTAGTCGATGGCGTCGCCTTCGGTATTCAGGAACGTCCGCCGTGTCTTCAGCGTCTCCTCGGCGGTGTCACTGAAGGCGGTGATCAACGATCCCAGCAGCTCATCGAGATTGTCCAACATGGGGGTGAGGTTCTTCTCCAGCTGGTCGCCGATCTCCTCTCCGCCCTCGTAGATGACCCCGAGATGGGCGCGCTGGGCCCGCAGATCCGCTCGGACTTTGAACACCAGGTTGCTGGCATCGTAGATCTCGTTGCCGGCTCGACCGAGCTCGTCGGGATTGGCACCGAACGTCTGGTCCGCCATGGTCTCCTCCATTCCGCTCTGTGGGGTGGTTCCACCGGGCGCCGCGCCACACCGCCTCGGCTGCGGGGCGCGGCGAAACACCCGGCGTCGACCTCGTGGGCCTCCGTGTGTACGGGAGGCAGGAGGCTAGTCTTCCTCTTCTTCCTCCTCCTCCTCGTCCTCTCCGCCGCCGTATCCACCGCCGTATCCGCCACTGCCGCTACCGCTGCTCTGGGTGCCGAACGGCTGCCCCATGATCGCAGTGAGCTGCGTGGCGTTGAGCTCCTGGTCGTCCTCAAGGTCGGACCACCGCAGCATGCTCTCGCTGAGCTGGGTGGAGATCCGCGTCATCTCCACTTCGAGCTTGTCGAGTTCCTCGTAGATGTCTTTCAGGCCTTGGTCGACCCGCGACTGGAGCGTGCCGACGATGGGGAGGAACTCGGGGCTCCCGGCGAGGAGGTGCGGGCCGTCCTTCTGGTATTCCTCGAGGTTCAGCTTGTGTGCGGCTGCCTTGTCCCGGATACCGATCACGAAATCCTCGTTGAACCGCTGGATCTCGCTCAGGCGGATCGTGGTGACGTCGCCTTTGCCCTCGCCCTCGGTGCCCCCTCCGTCGCCCTCGCCCTCGCCTTCGCCTTCCTCGTCTTCGTCTTTCTTCTCTTCGTCCTCCTCTTCCTCGCCCTCGCCTTCCTCTTCCTCTTCGTCCTCCTCCTCTTCGTCCTCTTCTCCCTCTCCCTCTTCTTCTTCCTCTTCCGTCTCCTCCTCAGAATCGTCCTGCTGCGACGAGGAGCTCCCCGGGCCCGACGAATTCTCGCCGTTCTCTTCTTGGTCTTCTTCTTCGTCCTCGTCCCCGGGCTGGTGCACGACCGGAGAACCGCCCGAACCAGACGGCCCGGATTCCCGCTGGGCGGGAGTGCTCTCGGTGGGATCGAGCCGCCGCCTCTCCTCGCCGTTCTCCTCGTCCCCCGGGGCGGAGTCCTCGTCCGGGTTGAGCAGCGGGCCCTCGACTCGCTGGCCGGCCCCCAGCGGCGGGTCCTCCGCCGGCGGGGTGAGCGTCACCTCACCCGTCTCCGGATCGACCCCCACCGTGTTGTCGTCCAGGTCGGCCCGGACCGCACCGGTCTCCGGGTCGACAATGATCCGGCCGTCGGGGCGGTCGACGATGATGTCGCCGGTCTCCGGGTCGACGCTGATATGCGCGTCGCCTTCCTCCAGCGCGGACTCGTCGCCGGGAGCGCTCTCGTCCTCGCCGTTTCCGGCGGTGTCCTCGGGGTCGCCGACGATGAGCTCGCCCGTCTCGGGGTCGATGCGGACCCGGTCATTGCCGGTGTCCATCGAGACCTCGCCCGTCTCCGGGTCGATGGTCACGTTGCCGTTCGGGCCGGCGGTGATCTTGCCCGTCTCGGGGTCGACGGTGACCCGGCCGTTCGGGTTGTCCGGATCACCGCCCTTCGGGGTGAAGACCAGGTCCCCGGTCTCCGGATCCGCCTGCAACTCGCCGACGTCCGGGTCGACGGTCACGGACCCGTTCCCGTAGTCGACCTCGGTCTCCCCGGTCTCGGGGTCGGTGCGCACCAGGCGGGTCGGCTCCGCCTCGGCGGTGGGCTGCTGGGAGGCGACGTGCCCGGGGGTGCTCTCCTGCTGTTCGTTGGCGGGGGTGTTGCTTCCGGGCGTCTGCTCTCCGGGCGTCTGCTCTCCGGGCGTCTGCTCTCCGGGCGTCTGCTCTCCGGGCGTCTCCCCGTTGACGGGCTCGGTGACCGGGCGTTCGAGAGCGGGCTGATGGTCGGAGAGGCGTTCCGCCGGCCCTTCGGTCTCCTCGCCCGGCGAGCTCTCTCCTTCGGTCTCCTCGTTCTCGGAGGCCGGGGCGCCCCGGTTGCTGGGAAGCGGGGAGCCGCCGGGGCTGGCCGGCGAACCGGGGGAATCGGGGGTGCTCCGCGGGGCGGAGCCTGCGGGCACGGTCTCGCCGCGCTCGGTGTCCTCGAGGGCGTCCTCGTCCTGGGGGGCGTCCTCGTCCGGCGTGCGCCCCGGGGTCGAGGGCACACTGGGTGTCACGTCCCCGGCGGGGACCGTCTTGCTGGGAGTGCTCGGAACCGATGGCTGGAGGTCGGGCGCCTCGCCCGTCTCGGGCTGGTCGCCTTCCTCGTCGCCTGCGGGCCGGTCGCCGCCTTCCCGGTCACCAGCCGGCCGGTCGTTGTAGGCGGGCAGGGTCTCTGGCTGGTCGCCGGCGGGAATGTCGTCGCGGCCACCGCTCTCCGCCCGCTCCTCCTCGTCGGCGGGGGTGACGGTGACCGCCCCCGTCTCCGGGTCGACGCTGACACCGCCGTCGCCGAGTTCGACACCGACCGCGCCGTCCTCGGGATTGATCGTGATCCGGCCCTCGGGGCGGAACACCTGGATGAGTCCGGTCTCGGGGTCGATCCGGACCAGCGCCTCGCCGGGGTTGGGCATCGGGACCCCGACGCCGAGGGCACCGGTATCCCCTGCCGCGAGCGACGCCGGGTCGCCCACCGTCAGGCTGCCGCTCTCGGGGTCGATGGCGAAGGGGGCGTCCTCGGAGTCGAGGGTGACCGCGCCCGTCTCCGGGTCGATGGTGACCTTGCCGCCGCTGTGCAGGATGGTGAGGAGCCCGGAGTCCGGGTCGACGCTCACCTGCCCGGGCGGCGACACGGCCTTGCTGCCCTCCGGGCTCGCCGTGAACAGCCCCGTCTCGGGGTCCAGCCCGATGTCGTGCTCGCCGCTGTCGATGTGGACCATGCTGGTGCCGCTGTCGACGGTGACCAGGCCGGTGTCGGGATCGATCTCGATGCCGGGGGAGCGGTCCTCGTCCGCGGTGTCGGAGCTGACGGGGACCGCCGGCTCGCCCTTCAGCGGGACGTCCGGCCCGTTGTACGTGACGGGCTCTGAGGGGACCGACCGCATCGGCTCGGCCGGGATCTGCGGTTCCACCGGGAGCGCGGGTTCGAGCGAGGCCCGTTCGGCGCGCACCAGGGGCTCCAGCTCCTGCGGCTCTCCGCCCAGGGGCTCGCTGAGGGGCTGCGCCGGCTCCGCCGGGCGCTGCGGGTGGAGGGCGCGCGCGAACACCGAGGCGGTGTCCGTCGATTCGGTCATCGGGGTGTACTGCTGCGGAAGCTGCTCCTCCAGGGGCTGCTGCTCGCCGCTCCCGTGGGTTCCGCCGCTGTCACCGCCGTGGCCGGGCTGGTGGGGCTGCTGGGCTCCCGGCCGGACCTCCTGCCGGGGCAGGTTCTGCTTCATGGCCCGGAACGCCTCGACGGTCGTGTCGCTGTCGGCGCCAACGGTGACGATCCCGGTCTCGTCGTCGACGACGACCGGCCTGTCGCCGGCGTCGAGCCGCGTGACGTCCCCGTCGTCCTGCGTGATACGCAGCTCCCCGGTCGCGGGGTCGGTGCTGACGGGGTCGCCGGCCGAGGCCGCGACCGGAGCCATCATGGCCACGGTCCGCAGGACCTCGCGCGGCGAACTCGGATCACCCTCCTCGGAGGGAACAGGGGGGGAGCTGTCCCGGTTCTCGGTCATTGTCGTCTCCTAGCCCGCCTCGGGGCGTTCGCTCCTGCCGGGCACGTCCGTGCCCATGGGGAAGGGGAGGTCGAGTTTGCCCATCATCTGCGTCGGGTCGATTCGACCGTTCATCGCGTCGGCCATGTTCACGCCCTCCGGGGCGAACCGGCCCAGGGTCTGCGCGACGTGCGCGGACATCTGGTTGCGGGCGCGCTCGATGACGTCCTTGATCGCGCTCGACAGCTCCGCGGGTGCCATCTGGCGGTACTTCTGCGTGGGGAACTTCAGCTCCACCAGCTCGCCCTTAGCGTTCACCTTCGCGCTCACCGCTCGATCCTTGGACACGGCCTCTTCGGTTGCCGACTCCAGGCTTGCGTTTGCCTGCGCGAACTCCGCCATCTGCGTCCGAAGACGTGCGAGTGCCTGCTCCACCTGTTCGGGCATCGATGTACTCACGTGCCGCTCCCTTCTTCTCTTCACCGGGCACCGGACGCCCGAGAACGGACTTGCGGTCCTTGCCGGCGGTGCCCCAGACGCGCTCGTCCTCGGACAGCCAGGTCGAACGGTTGCGGTCCTGCTGGTTCTGCTGGCCCATGGGAGGCGGCATCATCGGCGGCATGCCGCCGCCCATGGGGGAGCCGCCCCCGTTCTGCATCTGCATCGGGTTCTGCGGCCCGGGGGGCGCGGTCAGGAAGCCGCTCTCGCCGGGACTCCCCGATGGTCCGCCCGCGCCGTTCTGCCCACCGGGCCCGGCGAACAGGGTCGAGCGGTCGGACGTGCCGGGACCCTGACCGTCGCCGCCGAAGCCGCCCGAACCGGGGCCGCTGCTCGACGGGCCGCCGCCGTAGTCCGGAATGTCGATCCGCGGCGGCGCGGGCAGGCCGGAGCCGTCCCCCGGTCCGCTGCTGGTGATGGGCCGCCCGGTCTCCGGGTCGATCCGCAGGCCGGTCTCGGGATCGATCGGATAGGTCGTCCCGGTCTCCGGGTCGAACGCCATCTGGAACCCGGTGTCGGGGTCGTACGGCATCCCCGTGCCCGGGTCGATCGGGAACGGCTGGCCGGTGTCCGGGTCCACCAGCACCGGCAGGCCGGTGTCGGGGTTGTACGGCAGTTCCGTGTCCGGATCGATGGGGAAGGGCTCGCCGGTCTGGGGATTGATCGGTATCCCGCTGTCGGGATCGACCGGGAAGCCGCCGGAACCGGGGCCGCTGCTCGTGATCGGTTCGCCCGTCATCGGGTCGATGCCGATCGGCTGACCGGTGGACGGGTCCATCTGGATCGGCAGGCCGGTGTCCGGGTCGTACGGCATCCCCGTGTCGGGGTCGATCGGGTAGGGCTGGCCGGTGTCGGGGTCCAGGGCGATGGGGAGCCCGGTGTCGGGGTTGTAGGGCATCCCCGTGTCGGGGTCGATGGGGAAGGGCTGGCCGGTCTCCGGGTTGAGGGGCAGGCCGGTGCCGGGGTCGGTGGGGAAGCCGCCGGGGAAGCCGCCGCCGCCGGGCCCGCCGCTGGTGATCGGCTGCCCCGTGATCGGGTCGATCGGTGTCGGCTGCCTCGTCTCCGGGTCGATCGCGACGGGCAGGCCCGTCTCGGGGTTGTAGGGCAGGCCGGTGTCGGGGTCGACGGGGAACGGCTGGCCGGTGTCGGGGTTGATGGGCAGCCCGGTGTCCGGATCGACCGGGAAGGGCGACCGGTTGCCCGGGCCCCGCTGGCCGGGGGGCGGCATGCTGCTGCCGCCGCCGGGCCCGCCCGGGAACATGGGCGGGGGCGGCATGCTGCTGCCGTTTCCGGGTCCGCTGAAGTCGGCGGGCGGGGGCGCCATGTTGCTGCCGTTTCCGGGTCCGCCGATGGTTTCCGGGACGGAGGGCGGCGGCATGTTGCTGCCGTTTCCGGGTCCGCCGATGGTTTCCGGGACGGA
>NZ_QEIO01000218.1 GCF_003336425.1 Marinitenerispora sediminis
CCCGCAGGCCCCTCCGGCGGCGCCCCGACGGCGTCCCGGCGGCCCGCGGACCGCAGGGCACCGCCGCCCCCCGCCGACCAAGATCACCTACGGTGATCATCCCCGTGGGCGGGGCGGTCCCGTCCAGGCCACCGAGGGGACCGGAGGCGGACCGCACACGCGGGGTCGCGCGGGAGACGCACGTCACACTTCCTCCGGTCACATCCCGCCGGGCCGAAGGGCCGTCCAAGTGCGGGCCTGGTCTCCCTCCCCGCCCTCATCAGCGCCTCCAACCGCCTCAACGTCATCGTCCGGCAGCCCGCCGGCGACGACCAGGTCGGCCAGTTCGGACAGCGGGGAGCGCCGAGCCGGGACCGCCGGCGCCTTCTACGCCAGCGGCGCCCGCCCCGGGCGCCGCTCGCCGCGGCCCGGGGGGCGGCCGGCCGGCATGCGGCCACCTAGCGGACCAGTTCCGCCAGGTAGGTCCGCCAGTAGGGTTCGGGATCGACCGGGCGGACCCCGGCGCGCAGCCGCAGGGGTTCGCCCGGCGCATAGAAGGCACCGAGCGCCCGCGCGAGGTCGGCGGCGTCGTCCGGAGCGCACAGCAGCCCGTCGACGCCGTCCCGCACGTGGTCCGGGAGCGTTCCGGTGCGGGTGGCGATGACCGGGCGCCCGTGCTCGTGGGCCAGCCACACGTTCTGCGAGGCGGTCGCCGACCGGTACGGCAGCACCACCGCGTCGGCCCCCGCGAACAGGCCGGCGATCTCGGCGGCCGGGACGTAGCCGTCGCGCAGCTCCACCCGGCCGCCCAGGCCCAGCTCACCGGCCAGGGCGCGGAGCTCGGCCGCACCGCCCCAGAACTCCCCCGCGACCGTCAGCGTCACGTCGGGCGGGCCCGCGGCGAGGGCGCGCAGCAGCACGTCCACCCCCTTGTACGGCCGCACCAGGCCGAAGAACAGCAGGTGCCGGTGCACCCGCGGCGGCGTCTCGGGCGCCCCGGCCGGCGTCTCCGGCAGGTGCGGCGGCAGTTCGGCCGTGCGCACGTCGGCGTCGCGTCCGGCGAGGAGCGCGCGGGCGAGGTCGGCCTGCTCCGGCGAATGGGTCAGCACGGCGTCCACCCGGCGCAGCAGCCGCCGCACCAGCGCCGTGTCCACGGCGCTGCGCTCGTGCGGCAGCACGTTGTGGCACAGCGCCACCGTCCGCGTCCCGCGGCCGACGCCGGCCAGCAGCCCCAGGTAGGCCGGGACCTGCACCGGGGAGAGCACGCTGAGGACGACCAGGTCGGCGCCGCGGCGCAGGTCGCGGCCGGCCCGCCACCAGCCGTCGGGCCGGTACCACGCCAGTCGCCGGCGGGTCCGCGCGTAGGGTGCGCCCTCCGGGGTGTCGATCGTCTGGCGGCCCGGGTACAGCAGCGCCGGGTACTGCGCGCGCCAGGACTCGATCACGACGTCGTGTCCGGCCGCCGCCAGCCGGTGCGCGAGCTCGGTGGTGTGCCGGGCGCCGCCGCCCTTGTACGGATGGGCCGGTCCGACGAGCGCCACCCGCCGGCCGCCACCGGTCCCCTGCCGCGTCATGTGCCGTTGTTGCGCGAGCGCACGATCAGGTCGGCGAGCAGCGCCATGGACGCGATCATCAGCCCGGTGAGGACCAGCATGATGGTGTTGTTGCGGATGTAGACCGGGTCGCTGACGACGTCGTAGACGCCCTTGAGCGTCCCGATCCCGAGCAGCCACAGCGCCGGCGGCATCAGCACCTTCAGCGGATTGAAGTACATGACCATGCGCAGCACCTGGAGGATGTAGCGGTAGGCGTCGCGCACGAAGTGGAACTTGGAGCTGCCGGCGCGCTTGGCGTACTCGATCGGCACGTAGCGCACCGGGTGCTGGTTGGACAGGAACGCCAGGGTGATCGTGGTGACGCACGAGAAGCCCGGCGGCAGCAGCCGCAGGTAGGGCTGCGCGACCTCGCGGCGGAACGCCCGCAGCCCGGAGTTCAGGTCGGGGATCGGGGTGTTGGTGAGCCGCTCCGCGACCTTGCGGATCAGCCACTTGGCCGGAACGCGCAGCAGCTTGTGCGTCCCCGCCTCCTGCAGGCGGGCCCCGACCACCTGGTCGGTGTCCGGGTCCTTCTCCAGGATGGCGACGAGTTCGGGGATCCGCTCGTTGGGGTAGCTCATGTCGGCGTCCGTCCAGACGACGATCTCGCCCCGCGCCCGCTGGCTGCCGATGCGGCGCACCGTCCCGGCGCCGCCGTTGTTCTGGAAGGTGATCACCCGCATCCGCGGGAACCGCGGCTCGGCGTCGCGCAGGCGCAGCAGCGTCTCGTCGGTGGAGGCGTCGTCCACGGCGAGCAGCTCGTAGGAGTAGCCGGACGCGTCCATCGCGGCGCAGATCCGCTCGACCTCGGCCACGACGTGGTCCTGCTCGTTGTAGCAGGGCAGGACGATGGTGACGTACGGGACGTCGGCGGAGGTCGCGTCGTCGGCCACGTTCTCTTCCTGGGGGTCGCGCACGGGGAGTGAGGGCGTGCCCATCGTAACGGGGCGGTCCGGGGGTCAGCGGACGGCGCGGTTCGGTCCGGCCTCCGGGACCACCGCCACCCACACGTCGCCGTTGAACGCCCACGGGCCGTCCGGCGGACGCATGAGCGTGCTGGGGTCCTGCTCGGTGTGCACGTCGAAGGCGTGCTCCGTGCGGACGGACGCCGGCAGGTGCGGGAGCAGCCCCTCCCGGGAGTCCGCGGCGATGACCGGCGTGCGTCCGCGCTCGCGCACCTCGGCCACCACGCGCCGCACCGTCTCCGGATCGGCCGGACTGACGTGCGCGGTGGGCGCACCGCACATGCCGCGGATCAGCTGGGCGAACTTGCTGTTGGTGGCGGCGTCCACGACGAGCACGCTGCCGTCCTCGGGGATGGCGGCGCACAGCCGCCCGGTGGCCGCCACCGAGCCGACGTCCGTGCGGTAGGACATGATCCCGGCAGCGGTGACCGCGGTGGGCAGGAGGACCGCCACAGCCCCCAGCGCGGCGACCCCGCCCGGCAGCCACGCCGGCGGCCGGACCGGGTGCTCCCGCACCCAGCGTGTCGCGCGGGCGGCGAACCACACCGCGAGCAGCACGAACGCGGGGATGACGAGCACGACGAGCCGGCGGCTCGCCCACGGGTGGTCGGGGGTGATGGCCGGACGCAGCAGGGTGGCGGCGACCGTCCAGGTCAGCATCATCAGCGGCAGCACCCAGCTCGGCTCCCGCCCGGCCAGCACCCGGCGCAGCAGCAGCGCGACCCCGACCGTGGCGAACAGGACCGTGGTCAGGCCCACGTACCAGCCGACCCAGTAGAGGGTCATCTCCTCGTAGGTGCGGTCCGGGTCGACCGCCAGCCCCTCGATCTCCTGCACCTGGCCGATGTAGATGCCGGTGATGTCGTCACCGTGCCCGCGCTCCACATGGATGAGCGGACGCACGGCGAAGCCGGCCATCACCAGCACCGCCAGGCCCGCGGCGGCGGTGGGCAGCCAGGGCCACCGGTCCGGCCGGGGCAGCCCGCGCCGCCACAGCAGCGCGGTGCCGAGCGCGACCGCGACCACCACCGCGCCGCTGATCAGCAGCAGCGGGCGCAGGGAGTCGGACAGGTAGACGAGGTAGGGCCGGGAGAGCCCGAACCCGGCCACCAGGCCGTATCCGAGCCCGACGGCGAGTCCGGCGAGCAGGGGCACCGCCTGGCCGCGGCGGGCGAGCAGCAGCAGCCCGACGAAGGCCACCACCGGCAGGATGTCGCGCAGCGCGTCGATGCGCACCACCAGCCCGAGCCCGAACGCCAGGCCGGCGGCCGCGGCCAGGGCGTGCGGTACGCCCCACCGCTCGCGCGCCCCGACCTCGCGGGTCAGCGCGTCGTGGCCGAGCACGAGAGCGCCCAGCAGCAGCACCTGCGCGGCCGGCTCGCTGTAGGTGGAGCGGCTCACCCACTGCTCGGGGAGGCTGACGGCCAGCACCAGCGCGGCCAGGGGCGCCCAGCGCGACCCGACGAGGCGCGCGGCCAGTCCGGCGAACGTCAGCACCCCGAGCGCGCCCAGGAGCGGCGCCGCCACCAGCATCCCGTCGAGACCGCCGAGCCAGTAGCCCACCGAGAGGATCAGCGGCGCCCCGGCGAGGAACTGCGGCCAGATGACGTCGCCGACCTGGTAGTAGGCGGCGCTGTCGTAGGAGAGGGCGGGGTCGTCGCCGGCGATGAGGTCGCGCGACTGCGGGATGGGCAGCGATCCGTGCTGCGCGATCCAGGCGGTGAACTGCGCGTAGGAGGCGGGGTCCCGGCGGATGACCAGCTGCTCGGAGTGGTACAGCACCTGCACGACGGCGAAGGCCAGCGTGACCAGCACCACGGCGGCGACCGGCCACCAGGGCGTCTCCTCCTCGGGCAGGTCGGGGACGAGCCGGGGCACCACGGCGAGCGCCGCCACGACGGCCGGCAGCCCCACCACGAGCCCGGCGAGCGGCGTGAACTGCCCGGCGAGGAGCAGCGGGAAGGCGACGAGCAGCCACGCCCCGAGCGCGACGACGGGCACGACGGTCAGGCGGGCGAGGAGGCGTCCGGGTGTCAGGCGCATGCACGCCACGATGCCAGTTCCGCGCGGTCCGTGGGACGGATCGGATCCGCTGCCTGCCCCACAACCGGACACTTCCGACAGACCCGGCACGGCACGCCGCCTCCCTCGGGACGTCCGGGACCGCCGGCGCCGCCCGAGCCGCCCGGGCCGGTCCCGGCCGCGCCGCCCCCGGCGCCGCGGCCGAGTAGCATGTGGCGTCCTCGTCGACTCGCCGACCGTAAGGAGCGCACCGTGCCAGCGCGGACCCCGGGAGAGATGTGGCGGTCCGCCGTCGCGGTGGACGGCGGACGGCCGTTCGTCACCGCCTACGACGACGGCGGCGGACGGGTCGAGCTGTCCTACGCGACGTTCGACAACTGGGTGGCCAAGACGGCGAACCTGATCGTCGACGGGCTCGGCGCCGAGCCCGGGGAGCGGGTGGTGCTCGCGCTGCCCGTCCACTGGCAGAGCCTCGTCTGGGTGCTCGCCTGCTGGTCCGCGGGCGTGGCGGTGGTCCCGGCCGCGGATGCGCCGGGCGGACCGGCGGAGCTGCCCGACGGCGACATCGTCGTGGCCGACGCCGCGCGGCTGGCCGCCGCCCTGGACAGCGGGGCCCGCGAGGTGGTCGGCGCCTCGCTGCACCCCCTGGGTGCTCCGCTGGCCGACTGCCCGCCCGCGGCACTGGACTACGCGGTCGAGGTGCGCGGGTACGGCGACCGGTTCGATCCCCCGGGGGCGGTCGGGGCCGGCACGCTGGCGCTGGACGGCGCGGTGCGGCTCACGGGAGCGGAGGTGGCGGTGCGCGCGGAGGAGCGCGCGGCGGGCTGGCAGCTGACACCGGCGGACCGGGTGGCTATGATCACTTCCGCGTCGGATCTCCCCGCGGCGTTCGATCCTGATCTGTCAGGATTTCTGGCACTGGTAGCCCCCGCGTCCTCTCTGGTGCTTACGCCCGGTGTCGATTCGGCTAACCTGCAAGCACGGCTTGGCATGGAGCGTGTCACGGCGATCGCCGGCGCCCAGCCCGAACCCCCCTCGCTCTTGGGCTCCATCAGGCCGTTGACCTGACATCTGACCCTTTGGTGCGCGATGCCCAGAACCCGCTCCTCCTCCCGAAGGTCCGCCCGCAGAGCCTCCAGAACCTCCTCGTTCCGCTCCGTCCGGAACAGCCTCACCACCGGCGGCTGGGTCGCCGTCATCACGACGGTGCTGGTCATCTGCTCCAGCCTGACGGCCTACGGCGCCTACTACGACATCTACGGCAACATCAGCCAGGAGAGCATCGACACCGACGCCTTCGGCGACCGCCCGACCAAGGTCGACGGGGCGGTGAACATCATGGTCATCGGCTCCGACGTGCGCACCGGCGAGAACGCCAACTACGGCGCCGCCGAAGGCGAGCGCCCCGACACCCTCGTGATCGCGCACATCTCGCCCGAGCAGAACAGCGCGACGCTGATCAACCTCCCGCGCGACAGCTACCTGGAACTCCCCGCGTGCGCGCCCACCGACGACAAGCCCGGCTACGACGCGCACCTCGGCATGATCGGCGAGGCCATGAGCCTCGGCGGCGTCAGCTGCCTGTGGACGACGGTCGAGCAGCTGACCGGCATCCACATCGACCACTTCGTCAGCGTCGACTTCACCGGCTTCAAGGGCATGGTCGACTCCA
>NZ_QEIO01000219.1 GCF_003336425.1 Marinitenerispora sediminis
GCCCGCCCCCGCAGACCTTCCAAGTAACAGAACCTGGACGCCGCCGCGCTGCCCGACGTGTTCCGCACCCGCGCGGGGCACCCACGGCCATCCGGGCCCGGGGCGGGACCGCCGCTGGGGGCGGATCGGTTGGTGCGGCCGTGTGCCGTCGGTGTGCGGCTGCGGACGCCGGGCCCCACAGCCCATCTTCCTGGCGGGTCCGCCCCGGCACGCCCACCGGCCGGGGAACCCGGAATCGTGACCGCGGGGCGGCGGGGTCTGCCCGGCCGCCGCCCCGCGGCGTCACAGGGCGGTGAAGCGGTAGCCGCGGCGCAGCAGGGCCCCGAGGGCGGCGTCCACCGCGGCCACCGTCGCGGACCGGTCGCCGCCGCCGTCGTGGCAGAGCATGACGTCCCCGGGGCGGGCACTGGTGAGGACGCGGGTCACGTGCCGGACGCCGGGCTCCCGCCAGTCCTTGGGATCGATGCTCCAGTCCACCGGTGTCAGGCCGTGCTCGCGGGCGGTGGTCAGCACGGTCCAGGACCAGCCGCCCGCGGGGGCGCGGAACAGCGTCGGCGCCCGGCCGGCCGCGGCGCGGACGGCCTCCTGGGTGCCGGAGATCTCCCGGCGGATCTCCGAGCGCGGCAGCGCGGCGAACGGCTGCGGATGCGTCATGGTGTGGTTGCCGATCGCGTGGCCGGCGTCCGCGACCCGGCGGACGAGCTCCGGGTGCCGCGTCACGCGGGCACCCACCACGAAGAAGGTGGCGGGCACCCGGTGCGCGGCGAGCACGTCGAGCAGCATCGGCGTCCACCGGGGGTCGGGTCCGTCGTCGACGGTGAGCGCCAGCGGCGCGCCCGCGCGGTCAGGGGTGACGATCCGGAACACCGGCGCGCACAGCCGCGGCCGACGCGTCGCCCCCGCCCGGCCGGGGAGCCGGGCACGCAGCACCTCGGCACGGCGGACCGCGGACCAGGCCAGCTGGGCGCCGCGCGCCCGGATCACCTCACCGGCCACCGGCCACCTCCGCCACGGCCACGGGAGCGGGGGCGGCCCGCCGCCGGCCGCGCCCGATCTGGGCGGCGAGCAGGATCGCGCCGGCACCCACTACCTCGGTCAGCGTGCAGCACAGCCGGCTGGCGAGCGCGGCGGCACCCGCCTGGGACCAGGGCAGCACGGCCGTCAGCACCACCATGAGGACGATCTCGCGGACGCCGGCGCCGCCGGGCACGACGAGGGCGAGCGCTCCGGCCGCGGCGGCGAGCGCGAAACCGCCGACGCAGACCGCGAGGGACGCTGCCGGCGGCGCGCCGAGCACCACGGCGATCAGCCACAGGTGGCCGCCGCCCACGATCCAGGACAGGATCTCCAGGACCATGGCACGCCGCAGAGCGGAGTCGGACACCTCGGCGCCCGGTGCCGGGCGCCGGAGCAGGCGCGCCGCCAGGGCCGCCGCCCACAGTACGAGGCCCGGCCGCCAGAGCAGCACCGCGACCAGCGCGACGGCGGGCAGCAGCCACACCGCTCCCTGGCCGAGCGCCCGCGGTGCCGCGGCCGTGCCGACGACCGCCGCGGTCAGCACGACAATGATGGAGTTGAGGACGTAGGCCGCGACCATCCGGCCGGCCGGGACGCCGCTGTCCCGGCCCAGGTACACGCTGGCCAGCGCGCTCCAGAACGGTCCGGGCAGGTACTTGCCGAGGACGGAGGCGCCGAAGATCCGGAAGGTCGCCCCGAGCGGCAGCGGATGTCCGAGGCCGGTGAGCGTGCTGCGCCAGGAGGCCATCCCGAGCAGCAGCCCGGCGGTGTTGACCAGAAGCGAGCCGGCCAGCCACGGCAGCGCGCCGGGGCGGGACAGCAGCGCCATGATCTCGGCCCCGTTGCCGCGCAGCACGCTCCACATGCCCACGGCGGCGCCGCCGACGAGGGCGACGGCGAGGACCGGGCGCAGCACGGCGGCCCAGCGCCGGCGCCGGGACGGGTGCGGGCTCATCCGGCCCTCCCGTGCAGGCGGGCGGTCGGGACCCCGAAGTCGCGCTGCACGAGCCCGCGCGCCCACCCGGCAGCCGCCCCCAGCGCGATCTGCACGTTCACCAGCAGGTGGCAGGCGAGGAAGGGCACGAGGAAGCCGGTACCGCGGCGCTCGCGGACGAAGCGGAGCAACCCGGGATCCGAGGCGGCGAAGACCGCCAGGCCGAGCAGCGGGGGGACGGCCAGCGCGGGGAGGAGCGGGGCGAGCAGCAGCAGCGGCGCGGTTCCGGCGGTGAGCAGGGCGGCCGCCACCCCCAGCCCGCTGTTGGCGCGCAGCGCGCCGGGGCGGCCGCGGTGCGCGGCGGCGAAGGGGATGAGCAGCTGCGCCCGCCGGAACTGCTCGCCCAGCATGGGGAGCAGCTGGTGCTCCTCGTCGTGTCGGGCGACGACGCGGTCGGTGAGCAGGATTCCGTGGCGGGCGGACAGGCGCTCGCTGTACTCCACGTCCTCGGAGTCCCGCAGCGCCTCGTCGAACGGCCCCACCTCGTCGAAGACCGCGCGCGGCATCGCGGCGGCGGCGAAGAACGCGGTGGGGGTGCGGCCGACGCCCCGGCGCCGCCAGTGGTGGGCGTGCAAGGTCCGGTACCACTCGACGACGCCGTCGTCGATGAGGGGTTCCGGGGCGATGATGCCGTGCACGCAGCCCAGGCCCGGGTCCTCCCGCAGCAGCCGGACCGCGTTCTCCAGCGCGTCGGGGGCGAGCGCCTGGTCAGCGTCGAGGAAGAACAGGATCTCCCCGCTGCTGGCGGCCACCCCGGCGTTGCGCGCGGCCGAGACCCCGCCGTTGCGCTCGGCCCGCACCACCTGGCACGGGTGGCGGGCCGCGATGCCGGGGGAGTCGTCGGTACTGGCGTCGTCGGAGACGACGACCTCGTGGGCGGGGAGGGTCTGGGCGAAGACGGACCGCAGGCACAGCTCCAGGGTCCGCGCGGAGTTGTAGTTGGGGATGATCACGGAGACCGTGGGGGTGGTGGACATTACCCGAGAAACCTCTTCGTCAGTTCCGCCGGCCGGCCGGGACACCGCCGCCCGCCGGACGGGCGGTGGGCGGCGGGCTCACAGCGCGACCTCGATGACCTGGGATCGGTGGTCGGACAGATCGCCCATGGGGACGAGGTCGTAGCGGCGCACGTCGACCTCCGGTGTGGTGAAGGCCCAGTCGAGCCGCCAGAGCCCCAGGAAGGCGGCGCGCTCGCTCCACGAGACCGGGTAGACGGAGTCACCGGCCCGGGCGGCGTCCCGCAGGCTGCCGCGCAGGGTGTCGAGCTCGCCCATGACCGCCGTGGAGTTGAAGTCCCCGGCGACCACGGCCGGGCCGGGGACGGCGGCGAGCGCCTGTTCGAGTCCGGCGAACTGGGCGGCCCTCGACCGCTCGCGTTCCTGGAGCATCTGCGGGATGTCGGTGGTGAGCAGGTGCCACCCAGGGTCGATCTGGACGGGGATGTGCACGTTGTAGAGGGCCAGGCGCTGCCCGTCGACGCTGATGTCGGTGCGCAGCACCTTGGCCGCCCGGTAGGTGTCGAGCCAGTCGGCCTCGGGCCCGATTCCGGCTCCGGGGCCGACCGCCGTCGCCTCCTCGATGGGGAACCGCGAGATGGTGATCAACTCGCCGCGGATCTCCACGTCGTAGCCGGGGAACTCGGCGCGGATGCGGTCGAGTTCGTCGACCGGCCGCAGGTTCTCCTGCCGGTGGTCGACACCGTTGAGGTACTCCTGCAGCAGGTAGACGTCGGCGTCTCGCTCCCGCAGCGCGGCCCAGAAGCGACCATCGCGGTCGGTCGCGTACTGGCCCCACCACTCGGTGTTCCACGACACGATCCGCAGGTCGTGGCCCGGAGCGGGGTCGCGGGGAACGAGCGCCTGCGGGACGAGGCCGGTGCGCGGCCAGCCCACCGCCAGCGCCACCAGCGCGAGGCAGAGGACCGCAGCGGTCGCGCCCCGGCCGGTCCGGCCGGGGCGAAGGCGCACCGCGACGGCAGCCGCGGCCAGCCCGGCGGGCACCACCACGAAGGCGATCGGCGGCATCAGGTCCACGGCGAGCAGCGGCCACCAGTGGCCGCTCAGCGCCCGCTGGCCCACCGTGAACCCCACCCAGGCGACGGCCAAGGCGGTGAGCAGCCGGACGGCGCGGCCGGAACGTTCCCGGCCGTCGGCCGGCCGCGGGCCGGCCGGGTGCTGCGGCGGCCGCGGTCGCAGCGCGGTCACCGCGCCCCCACGCCGGAGGCGGCGAGGTCGTCCCGGTCGTAGAGGCGCCGGAAGGCCGGCGAGACCACCCAATGGACCGCTCCGACGAGGACGGCCACGGCGACGGTGAGGTTGAAGACCAGTTGCACCCCGGCGAAGCTGAGCAGGAAGAGGGGCCCGCGGGCCGAGGCCACGTACCGGTACATCCCGAAGTCGAGCGCGAAGACGGCCGCGAGCGCCGCCGCGGGCAGCAGCCAGCCGAGCGGTCCCACCACCAGCGGTGCGGGCAGCGTCACGACGGCGAGGAACGCGGCGACGCTCGCCCACACCCGGAAGGCGGTCTCGAACCCCTTGGAGAACTTGCGCCGCCGGGCGTAGAGGGGGACGCGCAGCCGGCCGCGGGTGAAGATCTTGCGGACGAGGGGCCAGAGCCGGTCGTCGTCGTCGTGGAAGCCGGTGATGGCGGGGGTCAGCCGGATCTCGTAGTGCTGGGAGAGCCGCTGCCCGTAGTCGACCTCCTCGGTCTGGCGGAGGTTGGGGTTGAACGGCCCGATCTCGTGGAACACCTCGACGCGCAGCGCGCAGATCGCCGAGATGAGGAAGCTGACGGACCCCTCCGAGCTGGTGCGCCAGTAGTAGGCCTGGAGGCAGCGGCACTCCTCGACGAGGCTGTCCCGGATCAGCGGCTCGGGCTCGTACATGCCGCACACGGCTCCGATGCCGGGGTTGTCGCGCAGCTGGTCGACCGCCTCCCTGATGGCGCCGGGGGTCAGCGCGACGTCGGAGTCCAGGAAGAACAGGATCTCGCCGGAGGCGTGCTCCACGCCGGTGTTGCGGGCCACCGCCACCCCGCTGTTGCGGCCGGTGCTGATCACCTCGACGCCGAGGCCGCGGGCGATCTCCGCGGAGCCGTCGGTGCTGCAGTCGTCGACGACGATGATCTCCTTGTTGGCGTAGTCCTGTTCCAGGACGGAGCGGACGCACTGGGCGAGCGACCGTCCGTAGTTGTAGTTGGGGATGATCACGGAGACGAGCGGCTGCGCGTTCATCTCTTCCTTCCTCTCGCGGCGTCTCGGCGGGCTGGAGCTGGTCGGGTCCGGTCGGACGGGTCAGGTGACGAGGAAGACCGCCACCCACAGCGCCCCGGCGATGAGGAGCGGCTGGTCACCGAGGAGGGTGCGGACCGGGTCGCCGCCGCCGCTGCCCACGACGAGGATCTGCAGGTAGCGGAAGAGCGCGAAGACCGCCGCGGCGACGGTCACGACGATGAGTGCCGTGGAGCCGCCACCGGATTCCGGCCCGGCCAGCAGGAAGATGGTGTGGGCACCGAGGGCGAGGGCGGCGCTGACGAGGATGAGGTAGTCGGCGAGCTGCACCGAGTACCCGACGAGGGCCGGGCGGTGGCCGGAGGACCCCGCGGCGAGCTCGCGGCGGCGCTTGCCGAAGGAGAGCAGCAGGCAGGCGCTCAGCACGGTCAGCAGCAGCCACGGCGAGGGAGCGGCGTCCAGGACCAGGTAGCCGAGGAGCGCCCGCAGGGTGAAGCCGGCCGCGACCGTGAACGCGTCCACGATGGACACGTGCTTGAGGCGGAAGCTGTAGGCGAGGTTGAGGACGAGGTAGGCGAGGACCGGCCAGGTCCGGGGCAGCGAGCCGAGGACGACCCCGATGCCGAGCAGGACGCAGACCACCCCGAGGTAGCACCAGGCCGCCGGCACTCCGAGTTCGCCGGAGGCGATCGGGCGGTACCGCTTGCTGGGGTGCCGGCGGTCGCGCTCCCGGTCGAGGATGTCGTTGAGGGTGTACACGGCCACCGAGGCCAGGGTGAACAGGGCGGTGGCCCACAGGACCGCGGCAACGGAGCCCGGGTCCCACCGGGAGAGCGTCAGCGCGGGCAGCGCGATGACGACCGGGTTCTTCAGCCACTGGTGCGGCCGGGAGACGCCGAGAAGGGCGCGCGGCAGGCGGAGGAGGCGGGGACCGCCCGGGCGG
>NZ_QEIO01000220.1 GCF_003336425.1 Marinitenerispora sediminis
GAGGTCTCGTGGGCTCGGAGATGTGTATAAGAGACAGGTGCGGGGGTGGCGGAGGTGGTCAAGGCGGTTCTCCATCGGGACGCCGGTCGGCCGCACGGCGGGGCCGGACCGGAGGGGATGCCTGGTCAGCTGGGGCGCCGGCGCGCGTCAGCGCGCACGGCGCGGGCACCGGGCGCGACACAGCGCGTCGTCGGTGCTCGTCAGCGCCATGGAGAACAGGACCATGCGCAGGTCGGTCGTCGGACCACACACAATGCCCCAGACTAACCGGAACCGGACAAGTCACGGAAGGAGCCCGCCGCTCCGCGTGCCGCCCGGGGCGCCCGGGGCGCCCGGCAGCACGGCACCGTTCTCCGACCCGGCGGCTAGCGTGCTCCCCCGATCACGCGGTCCCCGCCGCCCGACGTTTCCCGGAGTTGCGTTCCGCTGTCCACCGACATCTTCGGCGTCCGCGTCCGCGCCGTCCGCCCCGAGCACCGCGAGGTGCGCTTCCGGGTGTTCGTCGTCTACTACGAGACCAGCGCCCGGACCTACCTGCCGCTGCCGGAGCGGGATCCCGGGTTCTTCCTCTACGAGCGCTCCGGCGGCTGGGCGGACGAGGACGTGCTCGTGCGGGCCGACGACATCGTCCGGGTCACCGATCCGGCCTGGATCGGGCACCTGGCCCCGGGCGACGCCTGGGGCACCACCATGTACCCGCTGGACGCCGACAGCCCGAGCAGCGAAGACCTCCCGCACGTGCCGGACGTGCACGCCCCGACCGTGCTCCGCCCCTTCGGCACCGGAGGCACCCAGCGCCTGGCGTTCTCCGCCGACGCCCGCTTCCTGGCCGTCGAGGGGGAGGAGGACGAGGTCGAGGTGTACGACTGCGCCGACTGGTCGGAGTACGCGCGCCTCCCCTGCCGGGCTCCGACCTCACCTGGAACCTGACGTGGGTCCCGGGGCGGCACATCGTCGCGCGCACGGACCTGGACGCGCTGGAGACGGCGCAGCGCGCCTACGACCTCGACGCCGTGGAGGCGGTCGACGTCCCGGTGGAGCAGGGGTCCGGCCGGTCGCGCTCTTGGCGGCACCGGCTCGACTTCGGGCGGGCCGACGGCGTGGAGATCCGGTCGGACGGCGGCGAGCCCGTCGCGGTGCCCTCCCTTGGGGAGGTGGCGATCGAGGCCGCAGCCTTCACCGCGGATGGGTCGCGGCTGTTCGCGGCGGGGATGGCGCCGGACGTCCACGTCATCGACCCGTCGTCCGCGGCCGTGATCGACACCGTTCCCGACGTCGCCGGGCGGGTGACGGGCCTGGCGGTGAGCCCGGACGGCGGGTCCCTGGTCACCGCCGGACCACCCGCTGACGTCCCCTGGTCCGACGACGAGGTCCGCGTCCACCGGCTCGCCGACCTCGCCTGGTCGCCCGACGGCCGCTGGGTCGCCATGAACCTGGAGCACGCCCACGGTGGCGGAGAGGTCCGGACCATGTCCGCGGGCCTGCCGGCGCGACCGCCCGCGGAGCTGCGCGCGCCCGCCGCCGCCTGACGGGGAGCGCGCCGCGCGGCGGCACGGGGACCGCGGTCCGGCCGCGTCGCCGCCCGCACGTGCGGTTCGAGGTGTCTCAGACCTCCACGGTCCCGCCGCACCGCCAGTAGTGGTGGGCGTCGCGGTCCAGGAAGCCCTCGTCCACGAGCAGCCGGCGCAGCATCGCGTGGTCGTCGTGGAACGCCCGCAGGAACGCGTTGACCTCGGCCTCCGTGTAGCGCACGCCCGGCTCGAAGATCCGCGCGACGTGGTCCAGCAGCACCTGGCGCCGGCCGCGGTGGGCCGGCATCGTGGTGATGCGCCCGTCCTTGGTGAACGCCCGGAACACCGCGGCCTCCTCCTGCTCGACACCCGCCAGGTCGTCGAGCGGCTGGGGCGGGGCCGCCGCCGCGACCGCGTTGCGCAGCACCTCCGGCCGGGCCGCCCACCGGGCGCCGTCCCGGCCGACGAGCCCGCCCTGTTCCAGTTGGCTGAGGGCCCGCAGCGCGTCCCGCAGCGGCAGGCCGGCCCGCTCGGCCACGGCCTCGCTCCCGGAGGTCTGGAGTACGAGGGCCGAGAAGACCCGCAGCCGCTCCGGGGCGCTGATCAGGCCGAGCAGTCTCACACGTTCGTCGTCGGGCATGCTCCCATGCAAGCAGAGCCGCCCGGCCGCCGCCATCCGTTTCCGAGCCGCCGCCGCGGACCGGCCTGCCTGGCGGTTGGCCGCGGCGCACGGAGCGGCGGCGTTCACTCCCGGCGCGCACCGGTCCGCCGCTGCCGCCGGATCAGCGGCCCGAGCGCCGGCGGGCGCCCGCGGCACGTACGGCCAGGCGGCGCGCCGGGGCCGCGGTGGTCCGGACGGCCTCCCGTGCGCTGGTGCCGCGCCGGGCATGCGTTCGCCGCGGCCGCGCGGGAGCGGCCGCGGCGCTGGTCCCCCGCCGAGGCGGCGTGGTGCGGCCGCATGCGAGATGCGGTCGAGGGACCAGCAGCACGGCAGGTCATGGACCGCCGCTCAGGCGGCCGCGGTGCTCCCGGGATCCCGCGCCCAGCGCCTGCGGCGCGGACTCCGGCGGAGGCCGTCGAGCGGCGTCCGTTCGCGCTGGAGGAGGGCGGTCCGGTCCGGGGTGGGCGGCAGGGACCGGGCAGGGCTCATCAGGCGCCGGGGAGTTCACCCCGCCCCGGTCCGGCCGGTGGCAGGCCTCCACCGTTCAAGGTCCGCGTGCTCGCCCACCCGTCGGCGGCCCGGCCACTCCGCTCGGAACGTCCGGGGCCGCCCGCCATCCCGGGAACCGGCCCGCGCCTGGCCGGTGCGGCCGACCGGGCACCGCTCACGGCGATCTCGGCGGCGCGGGGGCGGACCGGGGTGCCGGGGCGTCGAGGAGCACGCGGAAGCGGCGCGGGAGCCCGCGCCGTTCTGGCTGCACGGGAGCCGGGGCCGCGGCCGACGCCCTCACTCGTCCACGATCGCGCTGCGGACCCCCAGTTCGTCCAGCCGCTCCAGCATGTCGAGCGGGTCGGCGTACACCCGGAAGGCGCCGGCGCGTTCCAGTTCCTCGCGGCCGTACCCACCGGACTGCAGTCCCACGCCCAAGGCGCCCGCCCGGCGGGCGGCCAGCAGGTCCCACACGCTGTCGCCCACCACCATGGACTGCCGGGGATCGACTCCGAGCAGGTCGGCGGCGGCGAGGAAGAGGTCGGGGTCGGGCTTGGCGTGCCGCACGAGGTCCCGGGTGACCATGGGCGTGTCCTCGGGCAGTCCCAGCAGCCCCAGCGCCGCCCCCGCGGTGGCGCGGCGCCCGCTGGTGGCGATGGCCCACGGGACGCCGCGCGCGGTCAGCTCGCCGAGCAGTTCGGCCGCGCCGGGCAGCGGGCGCACCGACTCGTGCCGGCGCAGGAACTCGCGGGCGTGCGCCTGCTGGAGTGCACGGACCTCCTCGGGCGAGAGGTCGCGGCCGGTCTCGCGCATCAGCGCCGAGACGAACAGCCCACCGCTCATGCCGATCCGGCGGTGGATCCGCCACACCGACAGGTCGATGTCCATCTCGGCCAGCGCGGTCCGCCACGCGATGACGTGCTGGTACACGCTGTCGATGAGGGTGCCGTCGAGGTCGAACAGGAAGGCGGGCGTGCTGTGCCGCGGCTCGGGGGCCGCCGGAGTGGTTGCGTTCACGACAGACCAGTCTCACGGCACGGGCCGCGCCACGACAAACCCCGGAGCGGCGCGGCGCCGTGACCGGCGGTTCCGGGCACGGCGGGAGGACCCCGGCGGGGCCGGGACGGACCGCGCCGGCCGGCCGGGGGCGGGCCGCCGCTCACTAACACTCTGGTCACGCGCGTGCGCCGGGCTGCCCGCGCCCGGCACGGGCAGGTAGCGTTACCCGCCATGGCGGCCTTTGACGACGACCTTCGTCTCGCCCACGTCCTCGCCGACGCGGCCGATGACATCTCCCTGAAGCGCTTCCGCGCTCTTGACCTGCACGTGGACACCAAGCCCGACCTCACTCCGGTGACCGAGGCCGACCGGGCGGTGGAGGAGACGCTGCGCGGCGTGCTCTCGCGCGCGCGGCCGCGCGACGCCGTGCTCGGTGAGGAGTACGGGAGATCCGGGAGCGGGGCCCGCTGCTGGGTGATCGATCCGATCGACGGCACGAAGAACTACGTCCGCGGCGTCCCGGTGTGGGCGACACTGATCGCGCTGCTCGACGGTGACCGGCCGGTCGTGGGGCTGGTCTCCGCGCCGGCGCTGCAGCGCCGGTGGTGGGCGTCGAAGGGCGGCGGCGCGTGGAGCGGGCGCAGCCTCACCAAGGCCAGCCGGTGCCAGGTCTCCGCGGTCGCGCGGCTCTCCGACGCCTCGCTCTCCTTCTCCTCCCTCACCGGCTGGGAGGAGCAGCGGCGGCTGGAGTCGTTCCTCGGGCTCACCCGGTCCGTCTGGCGCACCCGCGCCTACGGCGACTTCTGGTCGCACGTGATGGTGGCCGAGGGTACCGTTGACGTCTCGGCCGAACCCGAGCTCTCGCTGTGGGACGCCGCGCCGCTGCCCGTCATCCTGGAGGAGGCCGGGGGCCGCGCCACCGACCTGAACGGACGCGACTTCGCCGATGGGGGGCCGCTGGTGTGCAGCAACGGCGACCTGCACGACACCGTGCTGACGGCGCTCAACGGCGGACCGACCCCGCTTCGCCCGGTCTGAGCGGCCGCGTGGTCCGGCCCGCGGTCGCCTACCGGCGGCCGGTGCCCGGTCCCGGGGCGGCCCGGCCCGCGCGGCCGCGCCCAACCCCCGCCGCCCGTTCCCGGAGCAGCTGCCACGCACCGCCGCGGGCGGCGTAGGCGGACGCTCCGGGCCGTGGCCGACAGGTGCGGTCGAACGCTCCCGTACCGGTCGCGACAAGGAGTCCGCACGGCGCCCCGGTGCGTAGTACTCTGCGCTCGTGCTTCCCCTCCACATCTCTTCTCCCCCTTCCGCGCGCCGGCCGCCCCGGCTGCTGCTGCCGCTCGCGGCCGCCGGCGTCCTGCTGCTCTCGGCGTGCGGAGGCACCGACAACCCCACCCAGCAGGAGCTGGAGGCGATGCTCGTGCCGAGCTCCGCCGGCGGGGAGACCCCGGACGAGGCGGCGACCGCGGAGCTGCGGTTCGACGCCCGCACGCTCACCTGCGAACCACGGGTGAGCACCCGCGTCGAGGGCGCCTGGGAGACCTCGGTGCCGCGCACGAAGGTGTCCGACAACGCGGCGCGGATCGCCCTGCGCGACTCCTCGGGGGCCACCGACGGCCCGGTCAGCCTGCGCGTGGTGACTCCGGACGGCGACGAGTACACCGCCTCCACGACACTCGCCGGCACCGACTGGTCCGAGCTGGTGTTCCCCAACCACTTCGACGACGGGCCGCAGACCCTCCCCGACGGGACGTACACCGTCGTCTGGTCCTCCGGCGAGGCCGGCGACGGCCCCTTCATCTCCTGCGACGGCTTCCGGGTCGAGGCCTAGACCTCCCGCCGGGACGGCCGCCGAACCGCCCGCGTCCGGGGGCGGAGGCTGCCGGGCACCGGCGTGCGCGGACCGGCTTCGCCCCGCCCACTGATGGCGCGCCACGTCCGTCCGGACCGCGTGGTCCTGCCCGGCCGAGGCGTTGGCACGCCCCCGGGCGAGTGCCCCCGGCACCGGACCTCTCCGCGCCCGGGCACCCCCCCGCACCTGCGCGAGGCGCCCCACCCGCATGCGGCGGCGGCCCGGCTGCTCCCGGCACGGGCCCCGCACCGGCCGGCACCCTGATCGCCCGTCAGCGATCCGGATCGCTGACGGGCGGTTGCCGAAACACCCGCACCCGCGGTGCAGGGCACCCGCGAGCGGTGTGCGGAGACCGCCCCCGCGGGCCGCGGCCGCCGGTCGCCGCGCTGGCACCCCGCCCGGCGATCCCGACCGGCCCGTCCCGCTGCGGGAGGGCCCCGCGCCCGTTGCGGACCGCAGCAGCCGCGGCCGTCCGGGGCGCGGGCTCATCCGCCCGCCGCCGTGACGGGGCTGAGCCGGCGGTGCCGGCGTTTCCCGCCAGGGCAAGTCGACGCTGCTCAACCTGCTCGGCCTGCTGGACCGCGCGGACGGCGGTGAGCACGTCTTCGACGGCGTGGACGCCGCCCGGTTGCGGGAGGGCGGGCGGCGTCCACGCC
>NZ_QEIO01000023.1 GCF_003336425.1 Marinitenerispora sediminis
GGCCCGGGATCCGCGGGGAGTGCCGGTCGGCGCGGGGTTGCGGCCGGCGTGTGTCGTTGATAGGGCTAGCCACCGTAAAGCATTTAGTTACGCTAACGAACTCTTCCGGGGCGGCGGGGCCGCCCCGGGCGCGAAAGGTCGTCCGGTGGGCTGGTTCGTCCGCATCCTCATCCACGGAGTCCTCTTCCACGGCGCGGTCGCCGTCCTGCGCCCGGTCGTCTCCTACCGGGCGCTGGAGATGGGACTGGCCCCCGGGTGGCTGGGCGTGTTCAGCGCGGCGATCTCGGTCATCCCCCTCGTCGTCGCGATCCCCATCGGCCGCTGGGTGGACCTGCACGACGAGCGCCCCGCCTACCTGGCGGGAAGCGCGTTCCTCGTGGCGTCGGCGTTCGGCCTCACCTTCGCCTACGACCCGTGGGTCATCGTCCTGTGCTCCGTGGGGGCCGGGATCGGGCTGATCCTGGCGATGGTCGCCGCGCAGGCCATGGTGGCCAACCGCTCGCCGCGCTCCCGCTTCGACACCCGGTTCGGCATGTTCGCGCTCGCCGGCTCGGCCGGCCAGCTCCTCGGTCCGCTGCTGCTGTCGGGGCTGGCCGCCAGCGAGCCCGCCTCGCTCACCGTCCCCGCCTTCCTCGGCACCGGGGTGGCGGCCACCGGGGCCCTGGTCGCCCTCGTGGGCATGCCGGCGCCCGCCGCTCGCCCGGGCCGCGGCGCCCGCGAGGGCGGGCCGGCGCGGCACCGCGCCCTCGACGTGCTGCGCGCCCCCGGGGTCGGGCCCGCCATCGTCGCCAGCCTGATCGTGCTCTCCGCCATCGACATGACGGTCGTCTACCTGCCCGCGCTGGGGGAGGAGCGCGGGATCAGCGCCGCGGCGGTCAGCCTGCTGCTCGCGGTGCGTGCGGCGGCCTCGGTGGTCTCGCGGGCGTTCCTCGGGGTGGCGGTCGCCCGCTGGGGACGGCACTTCGTCCTGGTCGCCAGCCTGGCGGTGTCGGCGGTCTCGGTGGCGGTCCTCACCGTGGAGCTGCCGCTCTGGGCGCTCGCGGCCGCGCTCGCCGTCGCGGGGCTCGGCCTGGGGATCGGGCAGCCGCTCACCATGGCGTGGGTCGCCGACGCCGCGGCCCCCGACGCGCGCGGTACCGCCATGGCGCTGCGGATGTCCGGCAACCACCTCGGCCAGACCGTCCTGCCGCTCGCCGCGGGCGCGCTGGCCGGCGGGGTGGGCGTGGCCGCGGTCTTCGGCGCCTTCGGAGCGGGGCTCGCGGTGGTCGCGGCGACGCTGCGGCGACCGCGCTGAGCGCGCCCGTGGGAGCCCGGAGCCCGGGCGCGCCCCGCGGCCGGGGCGCCGGGCTCAGCCTCCCGAGCTTCCCGGGCTCGCGTGCCAGAGCCGGCGGGGCGGGGCGGAGGCGCCGGCCGGGGTGATGTCGGCGTACCCGGAGAGCTCGTAGCCGTTGGCGTAGCGGATGCGGCGGCCGCCGACCCCGGCCAGGGGTCCGCGCCGGGCCTCCTCGGTGAGCGCGTCGCGCAGCCCCGCCGAGCCGTCCTCCCGCCAGGCGCGGGCGAGCTCCGCCAGGTCGTAGGCGTGGGTGGCGTTGATGGTGGGCAGGCCCGAACCGACCCGGCGGACCCGGCCGCGGACCGCCAGCAGCCAGGAGCCGAAGACGGTGGCGGCGCACCGGTCCTGCACCGACTCGAAGAACGTCAGGTCGACCAGGCCGGTCGCGTCGTCCAGCGTGGTGAAGATGATCCGCTGGCCCGAGCGCACCGCCGGGGTCTGCGTGGCCACCTTGACGCCGGCCACCAGCACCTCCGCGCCCGCCGGGACCCGCCCCAGGTCCCGGGCGGGCACCGCCCCGTGGCCGGCGGCGAGCGCGGCGAGCAGGTCGGCGTACTCGTCCAGCAGGTGGCCTCCGGCGTCGTAGCCGAGCACCTCCAGCTCCGTGCGCACCACCTCGGCCGGGGTCATCTCCGGGAGCTCGCCGGTGCGCACCCGCTCCACGAAGCCGATCGGCAGCTGGGCCCCGCCCGGGCCGCGCCGGCCGGCCCGTTCCAGCGCGCCGGCCTGGAGCATCAGGTCACGCCGGGTCAGCGCCGCGCGGCCGTCGGCGGGCTGGAGGCCGTCGAAGGCGCCGACCCGCACTAGCCGGTCCACCACGTCGCGCGAGACGCGGGCGCGGTTCACGAAGTCGGCCAGCGACGTGTAGGGGCGCCCGCCGAGGATCGCGTCCACCTCGGCGTCGGTGATGCCGCGGACGTCGGCGAGCCCGGCGCGGATCCCGGGGGCGCCGCCCCCGGCCGGTTCCACCCGCCAGTCCCGGGCGGAGCGGTTGACATCGACGCCGAGTACGGCGATCCCGAACCGGCGGGCGTCGTCGATGATGGCGCGGCGCGGGTACATGCCGGGCCCGTGGGTGAGGACACCGGCGTAGAACGCCGCGGGGTGGTGCCGCTTCAGCCAGGCGGACTGGTAGGTGGGCAGCGCGAACGCCGCGGCGTGGGCCTTGCAGAACCCGAACGCGCCGAAGGACGAGAGGACCTCCCACACCCGCCGCACGGTCTCCTCGGGGTGCCCGCAGTCGCGGGCCATGGTGGTGAACAGCTCGCGCACCTCCTCCTTGCCGGCCTCGGTGCCCAGCCGGCGGCGCATCGCCTCGGCCTGGTCCAGCCCGCATCCGGTCATGGCGTGCAGCACCTTGAGGACCTGCTCGTGGAAGATGACGACGCCGCCGGTCTCGGCGAGCGCGTCCCGCAGGACGGGGGAGGGGTACTCGGGCCGCTGGCGGCCGTCGCGGATCGCGATGAACGGGGTGATCATGTCGCTGTTGACCGGCCCGGGGCGGAACAGCGAGATGTCGACGATGAGGTCGTGCAGGTCGGCGGGGCGCAGCCGGCTGACCAGTTCGCGCTGGCCGGGCGACTCGATCTGGAAGCAGCCGAGGGTGCGGGAGGTGCGGACCATCGCGAAGGTGGCGGGGTCGTCGAGGGGGACGGTGTCGATGGCGACGCGCCGGTGCTCGGTGCGTTCGATCTCGGCCAGGGCGTGGGTTATGGCCGACTGCATGCGGACCCCGATGACGTCCAGCTTGATCAGCCCCATCTGCTCGACGTCGTCCTTGTCGTACTGGGTCATGGGGTAGCCGAGCTGGCTGGGCTCCAGCGGGGTGCGGTCGCGCAGGCCGGGGTCGGAGACGACGATGCCGCACGGGTGCATGGCGATGTGGCGGGGCAGGCCGTCGAGGCGTTCGGCCAGTCGGAACAGCGCCCGGGCGGGGTGCCGGTCCAGTCCGCCGGCGCGCAGTTCGGGCAGGTCCTCCAGGGCCGAGCGGATCTGGCGGGCGCGGATGTGCGGGAACGCCTTGGCCAGCATGTCGATCTCGTGTGGCGGGATGCCCATGGCCGCGCCGACGTCGCGGATGGCGCTGCGGGCGCGGTAGGTCTCCATCATCGACACGCAGGCGGCGTGGGGGTAGGCGTCGAAGATCGCCTGGTAGGCGTCGAGGCGGCGGGCGGACTCCACGTCCAGGTCGATGTCGGGCAGGCCGGTGCGGCTGGGGGTGAGGAACCGCTCCATGAGCAGGCCGTGGGCCAGCGGGTCGATGGCGGAGATGCCGAGCAGGTGGTTGACCAGGCTGCCGGTGCCGGAGCCGCGGATGGAGCACCGGATGCCGCGGTCGCGGATGCGGTCGGTGATGTCGGCGACGGTGAGGAAGTAGGCGGGGAAGCCCTTGTGCTCGATGATCTCCAGTTCGTGGGCGAGCCGGGAGCGGGCGCGGTCGTCGCGGTGCAGCCCGCGGTGCCGCAGGGCTTCGGTGCAGCGCCGCCACAGCCGGTCGCGTGCGTCGGGGATGCGGGGCAGGTGCGGGCGGTCCATCCCGAGGTCGGCGGCGGGGTCCAGGACGCAGGAGGCGGCGAGGGCGCGGGTGTGCGCGATGAGCCGCCGCGCGGCCGCGGGGTCGGGGCCGCAGATCCGTTCGGCGACCTGGAGCATCTCCGTGCCGCTCTTGAGGTGGGCCTGGGTGACGGCGGGTCCGGGGGCGGTACCGCCGGGCAGCCAGCGCCGGGCCTCGTCGAGGACGTGCGCGACCTCGGCGTCGGCGGGTCGGGGGTAGCGGACGGCGTTGCCCAGCACGGCGAGGGTGCGGGTCTCGGCGGCCAGCCGCAGCAGGGCGGCGGCCTGGGAGCGCTGGTCGGTGCCGTAGTGGTCGACGAGTTCGACGGCGACCTCCGCGATCGCGCGCCAGCGGTCGAGCAGGCGGCGGGCGCGTTCGTGGTGGCGGTCGCGGACCGCGCGGCCGACGTCGGAGTCGGGGCCCAGGAGCACCACGAGGCCCTCGGCGTGCGCGGCGAGGGTGTCGCGGGAGAAGGCCGGCACGCCGCGTCCGCCGGTGGCGTGGGCGGCGCTGACCAGCCGGCACAGCGACGCCCAGCCGCGCCGGCCGCGGGCCAGGACGGTGACGCGGCCCCCCTCGGGCGCGGCGACGGCGAGGTTGACGCCGAGGATGGCGCCCAGGCCGGCCTCCCGGCAGGCGCGCAGGTGCTTGACCGCGCCGTAGACGCCGTCGCGGTCGGTGAGGGCGAGCGCCTCCATGCCCAGTTCGGCGGCGCGCTCCACCAGCGCGGGCGGGTGGACGGTCCCGTACCGCATGGAAGCTGAGGACACCACGTCCAGGTGGGTGAAGGGATCGGGCATCAGTCGCGCTTCCCTCCGCGCGCCGTGGCCCGGCCGTCGGTTCCCATGACGCCTCCCCGCCGCCGCGGCGGCCATGGCGGGGCGGGTGCTGCCGCGCCTGGGGAAGACTGGCCGAAATCGAACTTATGTACGGATTATAACTCAGGAGGTGCGCTGTCCCAAACCCGTGACCTGCGTGGATGCCCGCCGCCGTCCCGCACCCCCGGGAGGTGACCGCAACGCCCTCTCCCCGGCGGCCACCCGGCCCTGTCCGCCGGGGAGCGATACGGTATCTGACATGGGGACTGCATCGAACCGGCCTTCCACCTCGGTCGAGGACTACGTGAAGGTCATCTACGACCTTCAGGAACGCGGCGGCGCCGGGCCGGTGACCACCTCGCGGGTGGCCGAGCGGCTGTCGGTCTCCAACTCCTCGGTCTCGGGGATGCTCCGCAAGCTCGGCGAACTCGGCCTGGTCGAGCACCAGCGCTACGGCGACGTCCGGCTCACCTCGAAGGGCAACCGGCTCGCCCTGGCGGTGCTGCGCCGGCACCGGCTCATCGAGCTGTACCTGGTCGAGGCGCTCGGCTACTCCTGGGACGAGGTCCACGACGAGGCCGAGATCCTGGAGCACGTCGTCTCCGACCAGTTCGTCGAACGCATCGCCGACCGGCTGGGCGACCCGACCGTGGACCCGCACGGCGACCCGATCCCCACCCGCGACGGCGAGGTGGTCGCGCGCGACACCCGCCTGCTCTCGCACGCCGACGCCGGAACCGTCGGCGTGATCGTCCGGGTCAACGACTCCGACCCGGAGCTGCTGCGCTACCTCGCCGACCAGCGGATCGCGATCGGGATGCGCGTGGAGGTCGTCGAACGCCAGCCCTTCGGCGGCCCGCTGGTGATCCGCCTCGGCGCCCCCGGCGCGCAGCGCGACCAGCCCATCGGCCTCGTCGCCGCCGACGCGCTGTGGATCGCACCCGGCCAGGAGGCCGGCGAACAGCGGGAGACGCACGCCGTCCGGAACGGGTGACTGGGCGGTGGGCCGGGTGCCCGCCGGTCGGTGCGTCCATGGGCAGGCCCAAGCCCGCGCGGGGGCGTTGACCCCGAGCCTCGCCCCGAAGGGACCCGCTGCGGAAAGAGGGCCGTTGCGACGGTGCGGGGCGGTTACCGGCGCGGCCCCCGGGGGCGCCCGAAGGGCCAGCGGGAGGTCCCACGCGCGGGGGAGGCGAGACCCCCTGCGGGGCGGCGCGGTCGCTGGCTGGTGCCGGGTGGGGTGGAGACCTTCCCTGACACCGACAAGGCGTTGACTTGCACGTCGTCAACGGGCACCTCGTCGTCCTTGGTGATCTTGACGTTGCCCGATATTGACGTGGCCGTGATGTTGGTGGGTCCTACAGCATGCACCTTGATACGGGAGCTGGTGGTCTGCGCGCGTACGGAACCTCTAGCCGCGTCGATGGAGATGCGTCCACTTGCGGATGTCGCTTCCACCGTGCCGGTCATGCTGGTCCGGTTGAGACTGACGCTGCCGCTGACCGTAGTGATCTCGGCGTCGTTGACAGCGCCATCGACGATGACCTCTCCAGATACGGTGTCGGCGTTGAGACTACGTGCTCCGTCGGTGGTCAGCTCGCCGGAGTTGGACGAGAACGTGATCGTGTCCGGCAAGCCTTTGACGTCGACGCCGGCGGACTTGGTCCTCGCGTTCAGAGAGGAACCCGCGGGCAGGACAGCCTCGATATGGAACGCGCTCTCGGTATGGGATACATGGTGCCCGGTGCTGACCGGCTGACCGTTGACGCTCATGCCACCGGGGCCGAAGGAGACGCTGACGGCGTTGACGACTTGGATGACGGGTCCGTGCTGCACCCCGCCGCTGATGACGTTGTGGACGCCGCCCCCGTTATCGGATCTGCCCCGGGCCGTGGACCGTACCGTCCATTGATCACCGAAGTTCCGGGGTTCCGCCTCGTCGACATCGGCCTGCGTTCCCGTCACGGTGAGGGAGGCAGTCGTGACACGGTCGGAGACCAGTACTGAAGCCGTTCCACCCGACAGGTGTAGGTCCAGGGCGATCGGGCCCGCCTTGGGAGCGGTGAATGAGCGCTCGGCCATATGCGTCTCCTTCGAGGCAGTCGGCGCGTGACGTGGACACGGGCACGTGCGGCTTGTCGCGTTGCTGCTGGACAGGTTGGAAAATCGACGGATTCAACGATTTTCCGGATTTGATGCCCATAGTCGACCACGAAAGGAGCGCGATTGCGAACGTTCTGGCAGAGCCAGACAGCAGACGGGCCAGGTACGCCGGGCCGAGCCCGGCCTATCACCCGAATCCGTCAGCGGTGACGCGTCAGGAGAGCCGAGATCCTGCGAATTCACTCCTGCGTCAGGAACCGGCGACACAACTGTGACTCGTGCGGGCGGGGCCGCCGATCTATGGTGTGACGCGGTGACCGCGTGTGCCTGGGGCGCGGCCGACAGTGAGAGGCGCGACCGTGCGTGGTGCGTGGAACGGGCCCGGCCGGGGCTGGGGCGGTCGGCGGCGACTGGCGGTGCTGCTGCTGGTGACGGGGCTGGTCGCGGGTCTTGGTGCGGTCGCGACGACGCCCGCCGTCGCCGCTGAGGACGTCTCGCGGCCCCCCGCGGAATCCACTTCCGGGGCGCGCCCCCTGGCGCACTACTTCGACAACGCGGGGATCTCCGACGACTCCGCGCCCGGCGCCGCCGACCTCGACGGGAGTGGGCGCAGCCTGTCGGCGCAGGCCCTCGCCGCCGCCGGCTGGAGCCCCGGGGCCCGGCTCACCGTGCACGCCACCGCGCTGACCTGGCCCGACACCCGTCCCGGGCGGCCGGACAACGCCATCGCCGACGGTCAGCGGGTACAGGTCAGCGGGCGCGGCGACGCCGTCACCTTCCTCGTCGCCGGCACCGGCGGCCCCGCCACCGGGACCGGGCGGATCGGCTACCGCGACGGCACCCGCGCCGCCTACACCCTCACCGCCCCCGACTGGGACACCGGCCCGCTCGCCACCAAGGCCGTCGCCCTTCCGTACGGCAACACCCCCGGCGGGCAGCGGAGCGGACCGGTCCGGCTGTACGCCGTCACGGTGCCCGTCGACCGCGCCCGCCCGGTCGCCCACGTCGAACTGCCCCGGGTCGCCGACCCGGCCGCCCGGCTGCACGTGTTCGCGGTCGCGCTCCGGCACGGCACCGGATGGACCGGCAGCTGGTCGGCCAGCACCTCCGGATACGCGCCGGTCGGCCCGTGGGAGGACCAGACGCTGCGGCTGGCGGTACGCGCCACCTCGGGCGGCCCGGCGGTGCGCCTCCGGCTGGACAACACCTTCGCGGCGCGGCCGGTGGCCATCGGCCGGGTCACGGTGGCGCTGCGCTCCTCCGGCGCGGCGGCCCGCACCACGCCGGTGCCGGTCTCCTTCGGCGGCGCGGAGGAGGTGCGGATCCCGGCCGGCGGACAGGCCCGCAGCGACGCCGTGGCGCTGCGGATCCCGGCCGGCGCCGAACTGCTCGTCAGCATGCACCTGCCCGAACCCGTCGCGGCGGCCCCCGTGCACACCGCCGCCACCGGCACCAACTACGGCACGGCGGCCGGCACCGGCGACCACACCGGGGACGCCTCGGGCGCGGCGTTCACCGAACGCGTCACGGTGTGGCCGTTCCTCACCGGGATCGACGTGGTCGGCGGCCCCGGCAGCGTGGTCGCCCTCGGCGACTCCATCACCGACGGGGTCGGCTCCACCTCCGGGGCCAACCGCCGCTGGCCGGACGTACTGGCGGACCGGCTCGCCGCCCAGTCCGCCGTTCCCCGATACGGCATCCTCAACCAGGGGATCTCCGCCAACCGGGTCGCCTCCGACCGCTACACCGGTGACGGCGTCAGCACCGACACCGGCGGCGTGAGCGCCCGCAACCGGCTGGACCGCGACGTGCTCGCCCAGACCGGCGCGCACACCGTCGTCGTCTTCGAGGGCGTCAACGACGTCCGGTGGGGTGCCAGCTCGGCCGACGTCATCGCGGGCCTGCGCGACATCGCTGCCCGGTCCCGGGCGCACGGGCTGCGGGTCCTCGTCGCGACGATCGCGCCGTGCGGCGGCTACCGCGACTGCACGGCCGACGTCGACGCCCGCCGGCAGGAGGTGAACGCCTTCATCCGCGACAACGGCGGCACCTTCGACGGCGTGCTCGACTTCGACGCGGTCCTGCGCGACCCCGCCGACCCCGCCCGGCTGCTGCCCGCCTACGACTCCGGCGACCACCTGCACCCGGGCGACGCCGGACTGCGCGCGGTCGCGGAGTCGATCGACCTGGACCTGCTGCGGCCGGACGCGGCACCGTAGGGGAGGCGGTCCCGTAGGCGCGGCGGCCGCCGATGGTGCGTCGGCGGTGCCCACGGGAGGCCCGCACCCGGGCTTGCGGGGAGGACGGGCGCCACACGGCGTCGGCGCGGCCGCCGGTTCCGCTACGCTCTGCCGTGACGGTGCGCTCAACCGCTCCTCGGGTGACGCTAGTTGCTGAATCCGACGGTTCCGGCGGAGAGGAGCGCAGGTCAACAAGGTCCGCCCCGCGCGTGTGGGGATGAACCCGCGCCCTGGCTTCCGCCGGTGGCCACCAGCCGGTCCGCCCCGCGCGTGCGGGGACGCACCTGCCGCGCGGCGGTCTGCTTGGAGAAGTCCCAGTGCACCCCGCGCGTAGGGCACGACGCCACCGTGCGATTCCGGGGACGTAGAACCAGCCCGCCGAGCTGGTGCATCCGGTGGTGGGACTCCGGTCTGGCCCGCCGCGCATGGTGATGAACCCGCGACTCCTGCTCTGACCAGATGTTTCGGGGCGGTCCGCGCCCCTCGCGAGGGGATGAGTCCGCACCACTCGGCAGAACCGGCCGGTGACCCCTGTCCGCTTCCGCGCGCGGCCGAGCTCAGCAATAGCGGCGCGGCGGTCCAAGCGGGGGCGTTCGCCGTTGGTGTGCGGGGATGAACCCACGCGGGCGGACGCGGGTGGCCGTCTGATGGGCCTCCGGTGGTGATGCCGCGAGGCACCTGCTTTCCACGTTCCTCCGCGCAGCGGAATGAGCCGCGCACACGGTCCAAGGGCACGTCGCGCCCGGTCCGCCCGGCGCATGCTGGAGCGGTGGCCGTGACCGCACCGGTGGGATCGCTCCAGATGGCCCCGGACGAGGGGCGAAACGCGTGTCGTCCGGGACCCGTCAGGCGATATGCGCTCACGGGCGCGACCGCACGAGGCCGTGCCCAGCGGCCTGCCCCGACCCCTGGTGCGTCCCGTGCGGGAGGGGCCCAGGGCCGCGCCGGCCGTGGATGGTGGGCCCGCGCTGACGCGGAGACGGGGACCCCGCTCCCGCCTGCCTGGGGAAAGAGGCGCGCGACGGTCCCCGGTAACCGGCGGGGACCGCCTGCGCCGCCCGCCGCACAACGCGAGGCGGCGCGACCACACCCGGCACACCGCCTGTGCCGCCTCCAGAAAGGCCGTCCGCACCCGGCCTGCCGCCGGCGTGTTGAGTTCGGGGCCTGCGTGATAGAAAGTTCGGTGTGCCGAACTTGAGAGATTGGCCGATCGCAATCCACTTCGCGGCGATCATCCCCATCGCGGCGGTGGTCGTCGCCACCGGCTGCGCCGCCGCGTCCCCCGAACCGGCCGACGACGGCCGGCCGCTCGTCCTCACCACCTTCACCGTGCTGGCCGACATGGTCCGCAACGTCGCGGGCGACGCCGTCCGGGTCGAGTCCGTCACCCGGGTGGGCGCCGAGATCCACGGCTACGAACCAACCCCCGACGACCTCGTCCGCGCGCAGGACGCCGACCTCGTGCTGCGGAACGGGCTCGGGCTGGAGGCGTGGTTCGACCGGTTCACCTCCCGCGTGGACGCCCCCACCGCGACGCTCAGCGACGGTGTGCCCGCCATCGCCATCGACGCCGGCGGACACGAGGGGCGGCCCAACCCGCACGCCTGGATGTCGACCGGCAACGCGCTGGTGTACGTGGACAACATCCGCGACGCCCTCACCGACCTCGCCCCCGAGCACGCCGACGCGTTCGCCGCCAACGCCGAGGAGTACCAGGCACGCGTCACCGAGATCGGCGACGACCTGCGGGAGCGGCTCGGCGGGCTCCCGGAGCACCAGCGCGCGCTCGTCACCTGCGAAGGCGCCTTCTCCTACCTCGCGCGCGACGCGGGGCTGACCGAGCGGTACCTGTGGCCGGTCAACGCCGACTCCGAGGGCACCCCCCAGCAGATCGCCGCCGTGATCACCTTCGTCCGCGCGAACGACGTGCCCGCCGTGTTCTGCGAGACCACGGTCAACGACGGGGCCCAGCGCCAGGTGGCCCGGGAGACCGGCGCGGCCTGGGGCGGCGACCTCTACGTCGACTCGCTGTCCGAGCCGGACGGCCCCGTGCCCACCTACCTCGACCTGCTGCGCCACGACGCCGAGACGATCGCGGCCGGGCTGACCGGAGAGGAGACCCGCTCATGACCGAGGCAGCGGTGGCCGTGGACGGGGTGACCGTCCGCTACGGCGACGTGCTCGCACTGGAGGACGTCGCGTTCTCGGTGCCCGCCGGCCGCATCTGCGGCCTGCTCGGTACCAACGGCTCCGGCAAGTCCACACTGTTTCGCACCGTGATCGGCATGCTCACCCCCGAGCGCGGCACCGTCCGGCTGCACGGCCACCCGCCGGCGCGGGCCCGCGCCCGGGGAGTGGTGGGGTATGTGCCGCAGGCCGAGCAGGTCGACTGGGCGTTCCCGGTCCGCGTCGTCGACGTCGTCATGATGGGCCGCTACGGCCACATGGGCCCGACCCGCCGGCCCCGCGCCGCCGACCGCGCGGCCGTCGCCGACGCGCTGGAGCGGACCGGGCTCACCGACCTGGCCCATCGGCAGATCGGCGCGCTGTCCGGCGGCCAGCGCAAGCGCGCGTTCGTGGCGCGGGGGATCGCGCAGGGCGCCCGGGTGTTCCTGCTCGACGAGCCGTTCGCCGGGGTGGACAAGGGGTCGGAGGCCACCATCGTGGAGGTGCTGCGCGGGATGCGCGACGACGGCCGCACCCTGCTGGTCTCCACGCACGACCTGGCCAGCGTGCCCGACTTCTGCGACGAGGCGGTGCTGCTCCAGCAGCGGGTCGTGGCGCACGGCCGGCCGGAGGAGGTGCTGACGCCGCAGCGCCTGCTGGCGGCGTTCGGCGTGGGCGCGGGCACCGGGAGGGCGGTCTGATGGAGGCGCTGGTGGAGTGGTTCGCGGTGCCGTTCCAGTTCGACTTCATGCGGCGGGCGCTGCTCGTGAGCGTGGTCGCGGGAGCGGTGTGCGCGGTGCTGTCGTGCTGGATGACCCTCATCGGGTGGTCGCTGCTCGCCGACGCCGTCTCGCACGCCGTGCTGCCCGGCGTGGTGCTGTCCTACCTGTTCGGTCTCCCGTTCGCCGCCGGCGCGCTGGTGTTCGGTGCCGGGTCGGTCGCGCTGATCGGGGTGGTCCGCCGCACCTCGCGGGTCAAGGCGGACGCCGCGACCGGGATCGTGTTCACGGCGATGTTCGCGATCGGGGTGGTGCTGATCTCGCGGATCCCCAGCGACACCGACCTCATGCACATCCTGTTCGGCAACGTGCTGGGGGTCTCCGACGCCGACATCGCGCAGATCCTCGTCATGGCGGCGGCCACGCTGCTGGTCGTGCTGTTCAAGCACCGCGACATCACGCTGTTCGCGTTCGACCCCACGCACGCGCACGCCATCGGGCTGAACCCGCGCCGGCTGGAGGCCCTGCTGCTCGGCCTGCTGTCGGTGACGGTGGTGATCGCGCTGCAGGCGGTCGGCATCATCATGGTGGTGGCCATGATGATCATCCCCGGCGCGACCGCGTACCTGCTGACCGACCGGTTCGAGCGGATGCTGGTGATCTCGGTGGCGGTGTCGGTGGGTGCGTCGGTGCTCGGTACCTACGCGAGCTTCCACCTCAACGTCGCCACGGGCGGGACGATCGTCGTCGCCCAGGCACTGGCGTTCACGCTCGCCTACCTGTTCGCGCCGCGGCAGGGGGTGGTGTGGCGGGGCCGTGCCCGCACCGCGCGGGCGGGTGAGACGGTACCGGCCCGCTAGCCGGTCGAGGTGCTCGCCGGACCGCCTGCGCCCACGCCGAAGGAGGCCGGCCGGGTGCGGGCGGCCCGTCCCTGGCGCGCCACGCGGCGCGGGCCTGCGGCCGAGGGGTCGCCGGGGAGCCGGGCCGGGCGGGGTGCTTGTGCCCGCGCGGTCGGGTGCGTGACAGTGGGTCGCATGGGTGCACATCCGGGTCGAGGGCGGGCACAGCCTCCCGGGCGGGGACGGCCGCCCGGGCTGACCCCGACCGTGATCGAGGCGGGCGACCTCATCCTGGAGCCGTTGCGGGTCACGCACGCCGAGGAGATGTCGGCGGCGCTGGCCGACCCCGAGCTGTTCCGCTACATCGGGGGTTCGCCGCCCAGCGTCGCCCGGCTCCGGTCCCGCTACACCGACATGCTCGCCGGCTCCGAGGAGCCGGGTGTCTCGTGGTGCAACTGGGTGATCCGCACCGCGGACGGGACGGCGGTGGGAACGGTGCAGGCCACCGTCGGGCCGGTCCCGGGCGGTCGCGCCGCGGTGCTCGCCTGGCTGGTCGGGGCCCCGTGGCAGCGGCGCGGTATCGGCACCCGCGCGACCCGCGCGCTCGTGGAGTGGCTGCACGCGCGCGGCGTGCGGCCGGTGACCGCGCACATCCACCCCGGCAACGCCGCCTCGGCGGCGATCGCCCGCAACTGCGGGCTGCACCCGACCGACCGGTGGGCCGACGGCGAGGTGGTCTGGACGGAGGCGGAGTAGCGCCGGTGCGGTCCGGGGCGGAGACGGGGCGGCTTGCCGGGAAACGGGACGGATGGCGGTGCCGGAATTCGGGCGGGCGGACCGGAGTGGTCTCGCCGGGGTGGCGCGGGAAGTGGTTCGCGCGGCTAGCCGCCGATGAGATGCCGGTACGCGTAGAGGCCGGCGCGCAGCCGGTCGGGCTGGTCGATCTTCCGCATGGCGCGGGACAGGTACTTCTTCACCGTGGGTTCGGCGAGGTGGAGTTCCCGCGCGATCTGGCGGTTGGTGTAACCCGCACCGAGCAGCCGTAACACGTCGCGTTCCCGGTCGTTGAGGCCGGCTTCCTCCGGTGAGATCTCCGCCGCGGAATCCGAGTTTCCCGCCCCGTTATGTTGTTTCACGCCGTTTCGCTCCCCGTGCGTTGCGAAATGTCGCAGTTATTCATATCAACTGCCCCGCAAGATCGCGGTGTGACCTGCCTCATTTATGAGTGCTAATCCGGTTTCCGGTTATACGCTGACTTTCACTACTACCCTGGCGGGAAATCCGCCATGGACTATTCCCCGCGATTCGGTCAGGCTGGTCGGCGGGCGGTGCGACGGGAACGCCGCCGGGCCGAGGGGAGGGAAAACGGCGTGCTCGACGGGTTCCGCACCACCCGGATCGACACCGGCGAGGCCGAGATCGCGGTGGCCGTGGCGGGCTCCGGCCCCCCGTTGCTCCTGCTGCACGGGTTCCCGCAGACCCACGTCATGTGGCACCGGGTCGCCCCCGCCCTGAGCGAGGACTTCACCGTGGTCCTCTCCGACCTGCGCGGCTACGGCGCCAGCTCCCGGCCACCGGCCACCGCCGACCACCGGCCCTACGGCAAGCGCGCCATGGCGCGCGACCAGGTCGAGGTGATGCGCCGCCTGGGCTTCCCGGCCTTCGCCGTGGCCGGCCACGACCGGGGCGGCCGGTGCGCCTACCGGATGGCCCTGGACCACCCCGAGCGGGTGCGCGCCCTCGCCGTTCTCGACATCGTTCCCACCCTGGACGCCTACGAGCGCGTCGACGCCGATCTCGCCCACGGGCTCTGGCGGTGGTTCCTCATGGCGCAGCGCCACCCGATTCCCGAGCGGATCATCGCGGCTGACCCCGAGACCTTCTTCTTCGGGACCGGGTCGGAGGTGTTCGCGCCCGAGGCGCTCGCGGCCTACCGCGCGGCGGTGGCGCGCCCCGGCGCCGTGCAGGCGATGTGCGAGGACTACCGCGCCGCGAGCACCGTCGACCGCGCGGACGACGCCGCGGACCGCGGCCGGCGGCGTATCCGCTGCCCGGTGCTCGCCCTCTGGGGCGCGCGCTCCACGGTGCACGCCTGGTACGACGTGCTCGCCGTGTGGCGCCGCTGGGCCGAGGACGTGCGCGGCGCGGCCCTGGACAGTGGGCACTTCCTCGCCGAGGAGGCCCCCGAGGCCACCACCCGCCACCTGCGCGCGTTCCTCACGGCCACCGCCCGGCCACCGATGCCGCACACCTCCGGCGGGCGGTGATCCGGGGCCGGGCGCATCGGCCCCGTCGCACCACACCGGCCCCGGGCCGGCGCGTCCCCGAAGGTCAGCCGTTCGGGGCGGCGGGCGGCGATCCGGCACCGGAGCGCAGCAGGGCGACGAGCTCCCGGCGCAGCTCGGCGTCCTCCGCCGTTTCGGTCGAGGCGTCGATCTGCACGATGTCGACCCCCGCCCGGTGGAACTCCAGGATCCTGCCCGCCACGTCGGCCGGCGTGCCGACCAGCACCCCCGTCATGCCCGCGCGCAGCTGCCGTTCCGCCGCCGCGCGGATGTCGGCGGCCACGGACCGCAGGTCCCGCTCGGTGTCGCGGGCCAGCTGCGCGGATGCCGCCAGTTCTTCGGGCGGCCGTTCGCCGATCACACGGACCCCGGTCGCCACGATCTCCGCCGCCCGCTCCCGCGCAGCCGTGCCGTCGGCCCCGAGCACGCACCGCACGTGCCGCCAGTACCGCAGGCGCCGGCCGTGCCCCGCGGCGAGCGCGGACACCCGGGAGACGGCCGCGCGTACCTCCTCCGGGGTCCGCTGACCGACCGCGTACACGTCGGCGAACTCCGCTGCCAGCCGCACGCCGGGCTCCGAGGTGCCCCCGAACGAGATCGGCGGCCGGGGGAGCTGCACCGGCCGCAGCCCCGACCACGCGTCGCGGAAGGTGTAGAACTCGCCGTCGTGGTCGAAGGGCTCGGGGGCGGTGAGGGCGCGGGTGAAGACGCTCAGGTACTCGCGCGCCCTGCGGTAGCGGGTCTCTTTGCCGGCGACGTCACCGTCGCGGCGGACGTCGACGTCGCTGGAGCCGATCACCACGTGCACGCCGGCGCGGCCCCCCGAGAGCCGGTCCAGGGTGGCCAGCGTGCGCGCCGCCGCCGTCGGCGCGGTGACCCCCGGCCGGTGCGCGACCGTGACCCGCAGCCGCGGCGTGGCCGCCAGCGCCCAGCCGGCCACCAGCCACGGGTCCGGCCAGGAGCTGTAGGTGGTGACGAGGGCGCTGTCGAAGCCGTCCGCCTCCTCAGCGCGGGCGCGCTCCGCGACGTAGGCGGGGTCGGCGTCGCGCGCCCGTGGATCCGGAAGGAAGCGTGCCGCCCGGCGCAGCTCCGCGGTCGCGCCGGGCGGAGCCGCCGCCCGGATCCCGCCGCGTAGTTCGAGTGCCATGTTCGCCTTCCTCGGGTAGGTGGTGTCCGGACGTCACCGGCGGGTCGTGGCCACGCCGGGGACGGATGCCTCGCGGCACCGATCAGGTCGCGCCGGGCAGGCGGGCCGGGCCGGGCCGCTCGCCCGCGGCCGAACCGGGTGGCAGGGCCGGTACGGCCGCCAGCAGCCGTTCGGTATGGGGGTGGGCGGGCGCCCGCCAGACCCGCTCGACCGGTCCTTCCTCCACGACCGCGCCGCCGTGCATCACCACGACCCGGTCGCAGAGATGGTGGACGACCCCCAGGTCGTGGGAGATGAACAGCAGTGCCAGCCCCAGCTCCCGGCGCAGCCGGGTGAGCAGGTCGATGATCTGCGCCTGAACGGAGGCGTCCAGCGCCGAGACCGGCTCGTCGCAGACGAGGACGCGGGGGCGCGGCGCCAGCGCCCGCGCGATCGCCACCCGCTGGCGCTGCCCGCCCGACAGTTCCAGCGGCCGCCGCCGCAGGTGTCCCTCATCGAGGCCGACCTGCGCCAGGAGCGCGGCGGCCCGCGCCCGGCGGCGGGACCGGTCACGTTCGCCGGCGGCGCGCAGCGCCTCGTCGAGCACCCGGCCCACCGGGTACCGAGGGTCGAAGGAGCCGAGCGGGTCCTGCTGCACCAGCTGGACGGCCGAGCGCCGGGGCCGCCGGGCGCGCTCGGGCAGGCCGCTCCACGGGCGGCCCTCCAGCGTGACGGTCCCCGAGTCCGGGGGGAGCAGGCCCATGGCCAGCAGCGCCAGGGTCGACTTCCCCGACCCCGACTCCCCGACGACGCCCAGAGCCTCGCCGGCCGCCAGGCGCAGCGAGACATCGCGGACGGCCGTGCGCGCCGGGTGGCCCGCCCTCGCGAAGACCTTGGTGACCCCCTCGCACGCCAGGACCGCCGCACCCCCGTCCGGGTGGGGCGGAGCCGCCGCCTCGGCCGGCGTGGGCCCGGCGGTCCGGGCCGGGGCGCGGTCCGAGAGCCGGCGTCCCCGGGTCGTGGGGCCGGGCACCGCGGCCAGCAGCGCGCGCGTGCGCGGATGCGCCGGCCGGTCCAGGATCCGGGCGGTCGGCCCCTCCTCGACGATCCGTCCGTCGTGCATGACGGCGATGCGGTCGGCGATCCGGGCGACCACGGCGAGGTCGTGACTGATCAGCAGTAGCCCCAGCCCGTCCGAGCGCAGCCCGCCGAGCAGCCGCAGCACCTGGTCCTGCACCACGACGTCGAGCGCGGTCGTGGGCTCGTCGGCGACCAGCACCGCGGGCCGGGCGGCGAGCGCGGAAGCGATGAGCGCCCGCTGCCGCAGTCCGCCGGAGAGCTCGTGCGGGTGCTGGGCGGCGCGCTCCCCGGGTTCGGGCACCCCCGCCTCGTCCAGCAGCCGGACCACCTCCGCGGCGCGCCGGTCACGGGGCAGGATCCGGTGCACTCGCAGTGGCTCCGCCACCTCGGCGCCGACCGTGCGCAGCGGGTCGAGCGAGACCAGGGCGTCCTGCAGGACCAGGCCGATGCCGCGGCCGCGCACCGCACGCCAGTCGCGTTCGGTGAACCGGGCGGCGTTCCGGCCGAGCAGCCGCCACGCGCGGGCGGCCACGGTGGCCGCCGGTCCGGCGAGCCCGGCGAGCGCCCGCGCGGTCGCGCTCTTGCCGGACCCGGACTCCCCGACGATGGCCAGGCACTCGCCCCGGCGCAGGCGCAGCGAGACGCCGCGGACCGCGTGCACCGCGCGCCGGCCACGCCCGAACGTGATGTCGAGGCCGTCGACGCTGAGGAGGAGGTCGTCGTCCGTTCCGGTGTCGGTCATCGGTGGGCTCCGGAGGTCGTCGGGCGGCCCGGGAGGGCCGGATGCGGCCGCCCGGGGCGTGCCGCGAGCGGCTTCCGGGGCGTGGACGGCCGGCCGGGCGGGGCGTTCCACGGGCCGTCGCCGGGACGTTCCCGTGCGCAACGGGCGGGACGGCCCGTGGCCCTGGCCGGGGAGCGGTCGTGGAATGCCGGCATCTCCGCGGAAGCCGGGCCGACCGGCCGGGGCGGCGGGCCGAGCGTGCGGAGTCGTGGGGCGTGGAGCCGGAGCGGGCGCGGCGCGGAGGTCACTGCGGCCCACCGTCCAGCCTCGCCTTGAGCCAGCGGCCCACGACGGTCACCGCCACCACCACCGTGGTGACCGCGGCGCCGGGAAAGACCGCGATCCACCACGCGCGCTGCAGGTGGTCGCGCCCCTCCGAGAGCATGAGTCCCCACTCCGCGGCGGGCGGCTGCGGGCCGAACCCGAGGAAGCTGAGTCCGGCCGAGAGCACGATGGCCGTCCCCGCGCTGATGGTGGCCAGCACGCTGACCGGTCCCAGGGTGTTGGGCAGGACGTGGCGCAGGACGATCAGCGGGCGCGGTATCCCCATCACCACGGCGGCCTGCACGTACGCCGACTCGCGCACCACCAGCACCCGGGAGCGGACCAGCCGGGCGTAGCCGGGGGCGGCGGCCAGGCCGATCGCGACGAGCACGTTGACCGGCCCCGGGCCGAGCACCGTCAGCACGATCAGCGCCAGCAGCAGCTCCGGGAACGCCAGCCCGACGTCGACCGCCCGCATCATCACGCGGTCCAGCAGCCGGCCGCCGAACGCCGACACCGAGCCGACGGCCGTGCCCAGCAGCACGCCCAGGGCGGTCGCCCCGACGCCGATGGACAGCGACGGCCACGCCCCGTGCGCGACCCGCGCGAACACGTCGCGCCCCAGCTGATCCGTGCCGAAGGGGTGCTCCGGTCCGGGCGGCCGCAGGGCCGCGCCGAGGTCGGACGCGGTGGGCGAGTGCACGGCGAACCACTCCGGGCGGGCGGCCACGACGGCGAACAGCAGCAGCACGGTGCCGGCCAGCACCGGCGCCGGCGGGACCCGCCACCGTGGGCCGGCCGCCCGCAGGGCCGCCTCGGGCACTCCGAGCGTGGTCATGGCGCCTCGCTTGCGCGCAGCCGCGGGTCGACGACCCGGTACAGCGCGTCGACGGCCAGGTTGACGGTGACGAACGCCGCCGCCGAGATCACCACGACGGCGTTGACGACCGGGATGTCGCGGGCGGTCACGGCGGAGACGAGGACCCTGCCGAGCCCGGGCCGCGCGAACACCGTCTCCACGAGCACGGTGCCGCTGAGCAGGCCCGCGAACACCCAGCCGGCCAGCGTCAGCAGCGGAACGGCGGCGTGCCGCAGCGCGTGCCGGACCAGCACACCGGTCCGACCCACCCCGCGGGCGCGGACCGACGTCACGAACGGCTGGCCGAGCGTGTCGTCCAGCTCGCGCCGCAGCACCTGCGCCAGCACGCCGGCGATCGGGACGGCGAGCGTGAGGGCGGGCAGCACCAGGGCGTGCGGGCCGACGGCGCCGGGTCCGGGGAACAGCCCCCAGCGGAAGGACAGGAAGGTCAGCGCCACCACCCCCACCCAGAACGATGGGACCGCGGCGCCGACCAGCTCGGCGCCGGAGATCACGGCGCGCGGGAGGCCCCGGCGCCCCGCCGTCGCCAGGGCCGCGGTGCCGGCCAGCAGGACCGCGAGGACGAGCGCGGCCACGGCCAGCTCCACCGTGGGCCACAGCTGGTCGGCCAGCACGTCGGCCACCGGCCGGTCCAGCCGGTAGGACCAGCCCAGGTCCAGGGCCGCCAGCCGGGCGAGCGCGGTCAGGTACTGGACCCACAGCGGCGCGTCCAGGCCGAGTTCGGCGCGGACCCGGGCGCGCAGTTCCGGTGAGGCTCCGACGAGCGGGCCCAGCACCGCGTCGACCGGATCCCCGGGGATGAGGTGCAGGACGCAGAAGGAGATCGTGGCCGCTCCCCAGACGACCAGCAGCGCCGAAAGGAGCCGCCGGGCGGCTCGGCGCGGCAGGGACGGCGTCACTCTGAGCCGCCCTCGCCCAGGCGCACGTCGTAGAACACCGGCCAGGCGGACGGGTCGAACGCCAGTCCCTGCACGGCGGGCGCGGCGGCGATGACGCGCGGCTGCACGAACGCGGGCAGCGCGTAGCCCTCCTCGACGACGCGGCGCTGGACCTGCGCGTAGGCGGCGGCGCGCGCCTCCGGGTCGGACTCGGTGAGCCCGGTCTCCAGCCAGGCGTCGATCCGCGGGTCGGACAGCCGGGAGGCGTTGGCCCCGCCGTCGGCGAGCTGCTGGCCGGAGTGGTAGAGGGTGCGCAGCATGTCCGGGTCGGCGCGGCCCCAGCTGAAGGCGATGATGTCGTACTCGCCGTCGTCGCGTGTGGGGACGTAGGAGCCGTCGCCGAGCGGGGTGATGCGCAGTTCGATGCCGGCCTGGCGGAGCTGGTCCTGCACCGCGGTGTCGTAGGTGATGCGGTCCTCGCGCTGGTAGGTGGGATCGTAGAGCAGCTCGATGCTGAACCGCTCGCCGCCGCGGGTCCGGTACCCCTGTCCGTCGCGCCCGGTGTAGCCGAGTTCGTCCAGCAGCCGCCCGGCCTCGGCCGGGTCGTGGGACCAGCCGCCCTCCAGCCCTTCGTCGTAGCCGAACGTGGCCGGGGTCAGCGGGCTCCACGCCCGGTCGTACTGGCCGGAGTACAGCGTCTCCGTGATCTGGTCGAGGTCGAGGGCGGCGCGGACGGCGAGCCGGGCGCGGCGGTCGTCGAAGGGCGGCCGGGTGGTGTTGAAGAAGTAGGTGTAGCCGGCGCCGGGGGAGTCCTGGCGGACGATCCGGGCGCCGCCCGCGGTCTCCAGCGTCGTGATGTCGGCGGCCGGGACCTGGTCGATGACGTCGACCTCGCCGCTGGTCAGTGCGCCGGTGCGTACGGAGTTCTCCGGGATGAACCGGATCACCAGCTCTTCAAGGTGGGCCGGCCCGGTGTGCCGGGCCGTCGGCGGCGCCCAGTCGTAGTCATCGTTGCGGGTGAGGACCGCCTGCTGGCCCTCGGTGAACCCGGTGAAGGTGAACGGCCCGGTTCCGACGTGCCGCGGGCCGCCGTTGCACAGGTCGGTGCCGTACTCCTCGATGGAGGCGGGGGAGTGGAAGCCGAGATAGGTGGTGCTCAGCGCCTGGAGGAACGGGGCGTGGGGCTCGGTCAGCTCCACCTCGACCGTGTGGTCGTCCAGCACTTCGGAGGAGGCGTAGGGCTCGATCAGCTGGGCGGCGTACTGGGAGCCGGTCTCGGGGTCGGCGATCCGGTCGAGGTTGATCTTGACGGCCTCGGCGTCGAACGGCGTCCCGTCGTGGAAGGTCACGTCCTCGCGCAGGTGGAAGGTGTAGCGCGTGCCGTCCTCGGACACCTCCCAGGACCGCGCCAGCCACGGCTCGACGGTGCCGTCCGGGCGCTGGGCGACCAGCGAGTCGTAGACGTTGCGCTGGAGGGCGGCGGTGATGTCGGCCGGGCTGACGTGCGGGTCGTAGCAGTCCGGCCCGACGTCCACGGCGAAGGTGAGGGTGCCGTCGGCGGGCGCCTCCGCCGTCGGGGAGCCCGCGCAGGCCGTGAGGACGGCGCTGAGCAGGACCACGGCGGACCCGGTGCGGACGTGCGGTGATCGCGAGACGGGCATGGACCCTTCCAGGGGCGGCGCCGCGACGCGGGCCGTGGGCAGGGGCGCGTCGCGCGGGACAGGGCGGCCGACGGGGGCGGCCGCGCGGACGCCGCCCATCATGATCCCGGCGCCGATATGCCAGGCAGATCGGCGTTTGTACGGTGACCATCACTCACAGGCTTGCAGTGGGCCGTTCGTCGCATCCCCGGCCCAGGTCGCGCGGCCGGCCGCCCGCCATCATGTGCCGGGCCAGCCGTCGCTGGCTTTCCGGATCGGCCGGGCTCTGCAGGATCAGCAGCGAGTCGGGGTCGTCGACCGGGCGCAGCGCGGCGTAGGTGAGCCGGACCGGATCACCGGCCGGCCGCACGGCGAGCTCCGCCACGGTGAGGTCGGCGACGCCCTGGCAGTCCCACCAGTCGGCCAGGTCGGGAGCGTCCTCGCGGAGCAGGCCGTACACCTCCTGGACCCGCTTGTCGTCGCCGATCGGCCCGGTCTGGGCGCGGAACTGGTGGAGCACCGCCACCGCGTAGGCCCGCCAGTCCACCACCAGCCGGCGGGCGCCGGGGTCGGCGGCCAGGTACCACATGAGGTTGCGCCGGCTCTCCGGCAGCTCGGCGGGGTCACCCCAGACGCTGGCGTAGGCGAGGTTCCAGGCGGAGAAGTCGAAGCGGCGGTCCAGCAGGACGGCCGGCCCGTTGGTCCACTGGTCGAGCAGCGGGTCGAGGCGCCGGGCGAGTGAGTCGTGCCGCTCCTCGTCGGCCGGCGGCGGCTGCAGGCCGGCGAGGATCAGCATGTAGCGGTAGGACGCGCCGTCCAGGCGCAGCGCGCGGGCGATGGCGTCGAGGACCTGCTTGGAGGCGTTGACCCGGCCCTGCTCCAGCCAGCTGTACCACGCGAGCCCGACGCCGGCCAGGGTGGCGACCTCCTCGCGGCGTAACCCCGGGGTGCGCCGGCGGGGGGTCTCCGGTAGACCGACCGCGGACGGCGGGATCTGCTCGCGGTGCGAGCGCAGGAACCGTCCCAGTTCCTTGCCACGGGCCGGTTCCTTCCGGCGTGCGGAGGTCGGGCGGTGATCGGGGCCGGGCATGGCGCCTCCCTGGGGCGACGGACGCGACCCCGCCAATCTACCTATTTCCCACTTGTGAAATAGAATTTCGTGGTCGTTTCGCCGCCCCGGCGGTCCGGCGGTGGGAACGGTCACGCCTCGTCCGGCCCGGACGGCGGCATCGCGGCACCGCGCCGGACACGTGGCGCCAGCCCGGCCGCGAGCAGCGCCGCGACCCCGGCCAGCGCCCCGCCGACCGCCGCCATCCCGATCCGCTGGTCGGCGACGAGCCCCACGGCCCAGGTCCCCGCTCCCGCTCCGATGTACAGGCAGGCGGTGTTCCAGGAACTCGATGTCGCACCCAGGCGCGGACGCAGGTTGATGAGCAGCGTCTGCACGTCGGTGCCGAACGCTCCGCTGGCGAAGAACCACACCATCACCGCGGCGAGGCACACCCACAGCGGCGCGCCCAGGGCGGCGACCACCACGCCCGCGGCGAGGAGCGCGCACCACAGCACGACGAGGCCGGTCCCGCTGCGCCCGAGCCGGCGGGCCCGGTCGCCCAGCCGCCCGGCGGCCAGCGATCCGGCGAAGCTGCCCGCGCCGACCAGGATTCCCAGCAGGCCGAGTTGGTCCACCGTGAGCCCGAAGCGGGCGTGCAGCACCACGCCGAGGAAGGTGTAGGCGCCCAGGTTGGCCGCCTGCAGGAACAGCACCGTCACCAGCACGTGCCGCAGGGTGCCGTCCGTCCACACCGTGAGAACGGCCCGCAGGTCCGTCCCGCCCGGCCGGGGGGCGTCCGGCCAGCGGCCGGGCCGGGTCTGCACGGCCACCCCGGCCACGGCGACCGCCGAGAGCAGCGCGAGCAGCAGGAACGGCGCGGGCCACCCGCCGAGCCCGACGCTGAATCCGCCCGCCGGTACCCCGAACACCTGGCCGGCCGCGAACAGCGCCATCCCCGTGCCGATGGCCCGTCCCCGGCTCTCCTCGGGCGACGTCTCGGCCAGATGTGCCCAGATCGATGGCCCGGCCATCGCCGCGCCGAGCGCGCCGAGCACCCGCGCCGCGATCAGCACGGCCAGGGACGGTGCCAGACCGGCGACCACGTTGCTCACGCAGAACAGCGCCGCGCCGGCCACGATGGTGGGGTAGCGGCCGAAGCGGTCGGAGAGCACGCCGAGGAACGGCGCCCCGGCCGCGTAGGCGAGGGTGTAGGCGGTGACGGTGTGCGCTGCCGCCACCTCGCTGACGTCCAGGTCGGCGGCGATCGTGGGCAGCAGCGGGGAGACCAGGAACGTCTCGGTGCCGATGAGGAACAGCAGCAGATAGACACCCGTGTAGCCGAGCCAGGCGGGGGCGCGGCGTGACGTTGCCGGTGTGGAGGTGCCGGAGGGGGCGGTCTCGGACACGGTCGACTCTTCTCTTCCTCATGGGTGCGGGTGCGGGTCTGCGCGTCTGCGCCGGGCCTCCCCGTGCCACGGCGGGCACGGCCGGAGCGCAGGCGGAGGCGTGGGCTGTGGCCGGGCATGCGGCGGCCACGGCACCGATTCTCGGCAGCACGCCGCGCGCGGGCCAGAACTGGGAATGTGCTGTGACCTCGGGTCACAGGCTGACGGGGCGGCGGCCGGTGCCGGGTGCGGCCTGACGATCCTGCGCCCTCCTGTCAGGCCCGATCCCGGTGAGAATGGAGCCCGGGTCCGGGCGCCACAACCCCTCGTCGTCCCGTCCGCGCCGACGCCGGGGACGATGGCCGCCGGACCCGGCGTGCGCGTCTGTGGCCAGTGGGTGGACCTCGCCGTGGCCAGCGATCACGGAACCGCGCGGCAGGCCGAGCCGAACCCCGGATGCCGATGTGGGAGTCGATGACCGACGAGCGGCCGCCCGGCAATGTGACCCGCGTCGCCGCGCCGGCCGGCCGAGTCGAGAGCGACACGGAGGGAGAGGATCCGATCGGATCCTTGTTTTCCTACTATTCCGGTTTCTAAATTCGAGTTAATCGCTGCCGCCACGGCCAGGAACGGAAACCCCGACTGTGCTAGTGATCACGAACGCGCGACCGTCCGTCCTCGCGAGGATCGACCGGATCCTCGTGGAGAACGGCCTCACCCACACCCGCCACCCGGGCCCGGACCGGTGCGTGTTCGCCGTCGACGGCCACGCGGGCACCGCCACCGTCACCCGGCTGGCCGCCACCCCCGGCGTCATCGACGTCCTCACCGCTCCCGGCGACCAGTGGTTGTCCGCCCGGCGGGTCCGGCCACGGACCACGCGCGTCGACGTCGGGTTCGGGGTCGAGGTCGGCGGGGACGCCTTCGTCGTGGCCGCGGGCCCCTGCGCCGTGGAGAGCCAGGCCGTCCTGAACGACATCACCTCGGTCGTGGCCCTCGGCGGCGCGTCCATCCTGCGCGGTGGGGCCTTCAAACCGCGCAGCCACCCGGCGAGCTTCCAGGGGCTCGGAGCCGAGGGGCTGGCGCTGCTCGCCCGGCAGCGGGAGATCACCGCGATCCCCGTGGTCACCGAGGTGCTCGACCCGCGGCACGTCGCGGCCGTCGCCGAGAGCGCCGACATCCTCCAGATCGGCGCGCGCAACATGCACAACTTCGAACTGCTCAAGGAGGCCGGGCGCAGCGGCCGCCCGGTGCTGCTCAAACGTGGCCTCGCCGCGACCGTCGACGAGTGGTTCGGCGCCGCCGAGTACGTGCTGCGCACCGGCAACCCGCACGTCATCCTCTGCGAACGCGGCATCCGCACCTTCGAGCCCGCCACCCGGTTCACCCTCGACCTCGGCGCCGTCGCCGTGGCCAAGCGCCGCGGCCACCTTCCCGTACTCGTCGACCCCAGCCACGCCACCGGCCGTCGCGAGCTCGTGCGCCCGCTCGCCCTCGCCGCCGCGGCCGCAGGGGCGGACGGTCTGCTGCTCGACGTGCACACCGCGCCCGAGACCGCACGCTGCGACGGGGCGCAGGCGCTCACGGCCACCGACTTCGACCGGCTCATGGCGGACCTGCGCCCCCTCCTGCGCGCGCTCGGCCGCCCACTCGCCTCCGACACCCGTGTCCTCGCCGAAGGGAACCCCACGTGACGTCGACCGACCTGGAACCACGCCACCCACGCCCGGCCGCCGTCGTGACCATGTCCGCCGCCGAACGCGCCGCGCTGTGGCGGCGGCGCGTCGTCGAGGCCACCGCCGGCATGACCGACCACCTCGTCCGCCGGCACCCCGAGACCGCTGTGACCGAATGGCCGCACACCCTGTCGGAGATCCTCGCCGGCCTCCCCGAACCCGGCGACGAGGACCCGGCGGCGTGGCAACGGGTGTTCTTCCGCGCCCAGGCGCTGATGGAGCACTTCCTCGTCTCCCGCTACGGCCTGGCCGAACTCCAGCACTGGGCGCGCGCCAACGCCACCGTGCACCGCCGAGTGGAGCCCGAACGGGGCGGCGGCGCCGCCGACGTCGTCACGCGGCTCGCCGGGCAGGCCGAACTGTACGGCTCCGACTACGAGGTGACCCACGCCGGTCCCTACCGGGCCGGGATCACCATCACGCACTGCGCCATCTGGGACTACCGCGAACGCGCCCGAGCGCGCGGCGTCCCCATCACCCTGGAGTCACCCTGCCAGTACTGCACGCTCGCCACCTCCGCGAACTTCACCGTCCGGGGCTACCGCGCCGGCCACCGCCTGCTGGACGGCCCCGACGGGCACGGCTGCGAGTGGGAGGCGTCCGCCCCCGCCGGGCACCGGCCCGCTCCGCCGGCTCCGGGACGGGAGGGCTGAGCGGTGTGCGGCATCTCCGGACAGGTCGACTTCGACCGTGACCTGCGCGGCGCCGGCGACATCGCCGCCGGCATGGCCGACTCCATGGCCTGCCGCGGCCCGGACGCGCACGGCGTCTGGCTGAGCCGGCACGCCGCGCTCGGGCACCGCCGACTCGCGGTGATCGACGTCGAAGGCGGTGCACAGCCCATGGTCGCCGAGGAGGACGGCGCCCCGGTGGCCGTCATCACCTACAGCGGCGAGGTGTACAACTTCTCCGGCCTCCGCCGCGAGCTGAGCGCGGCCGGGCACCGCTTCCGCACCCGATCCGACACCGAGGTGGTGCTGCGCGCCTACCTGCACTGGGGCGCCGGCGCCGTCACCCGGCTGGTCGGCATGTTCGCGTTCGCGATCTGGGACGTGCGCGCCCGCCAACTGCTCCTCGTCCGCGACCGCCTCGGCGTCAAACCGCTGTACTACGCGCCTCTGGGCGGCGGCGTGCTCTTCGGATCCGAACCCAAGGCCATCCTCGCCCACCCGGAGTTCCCGGCCGAGGTCGACGCGGAGGGACTCGCCGAGCTCTTCGCCGTCCCGGCCGCCCCCACCCCCGGCGCCGCCGTGTACCGGGGCATGCGCGCGGTCCGCCCCGGTCACCTCGTGCGGGTGTCCCCCGAGGGCGTCACCGAGACCCGGTACTGGGGGCTGGAGTCCCACCCGCATCCGCACGACCTCCCGACCACGGTCCGCACCGTCCGCGACCTGCTGGCGGACATCGTGGCCGGGCAACTGGTCAGCGACGTGCCGCTCGGCCTGCTGCTCTCGGGCGGACTCGACTCCACCGCCGTCACCGCGCTCGCCGCGGCGCACACCCGCGAAGCCGGCGGCACCGACAAGCTCGCCACGTTCGCCGTGGAGTTCCCCGCCGACGAGCGGCCCGAGACGCTGGGCGCCTGGAACAGCGAGGACGACGCCCCCTACGCGCGGGCGGCCGCCGCGCACCTGGGCACCGCGCACACCGTGGTCGTCGTGGCCGGCACCGAACTCGCCGCCGAGCGCGGCGTCGGCCTGGCCGCCCGGGACCTGCCCGGCTGGGGCGAGCCCGACGTGTCGCTGCACCTGCTGTTCCGCGGGATCCGGCGGCACGTCACCGTGGCACTGTCCGGTGAGGTGGCCGACGAGGTCTTCGGCGGCTACCCCTACTTCCACGACCCCGCCGCGGTGGCCGCCGACACCTTTCCGTGGCTGCACGCCGCCGTCCTGCCCGAGGAGCTGCTGACCCCCGAGGCCCGCGCCGAGATCCGCCCCGGGCGGTACCGGGCCCGGCGCTACCGGGAGGCCCTGGCGGAGGTGCCGCGCCTGGCCGGCGAGACACCGCGCGACGCGCGGCAGCGGGAGATCGGTTACCTCGCCCTGACCCGCTGGCTGCCCGCCCTGCTCGACCGCAAGGACCGCATGAGCATGGCCACCGGCCTGGAAGTGCGGGTCCCCTTCGCCGACCACCGGCTCGCCGAGTACCTGTGGAACGTGCCCTGGGACCACAAGACCCCGGGCGGCGCCGCCAAGGGGCTGCTGCGGCGCGCGGTCGGCGACCTGCTGCCGGCCGCCGTGGCACACCGCCGCAAGAGCGGGTACCCGGCCAGTTCCGCCGACAGCTACGCCACGGCGCTGCGCGACGGCGTGCGGGAGCTGCTGGCCACCCCCGACGCGCCGGTGTTCACCCTGGTGGACCGCTCGCGGATCCGGCGCGCGCTGGCGGCCGGGCAGGTGCTGCCCGGCCCGCGCGCCGCGCCGCACCCCACCGGCGGACTCGACTACCTGCTGGCGCTGGACGCCTGGCTGCGCGGCCACCGGGTGCGGATCCGGTGACCGGCAGGACCGCCGCCTTCCGCGCGGCCGCCGGCGGCTTCGCGACCGGAGTCGCCGTGCTCGCCGCGAGCGACGGCGAGCACAGCTTCGCCAAGACCGTCTCCTCCTTCACATCGGTGTCGCTGGAGCCCCCGCTCATCTCGGTCGCCGTCGACTCCCGCAGCCCCATCGTCGCCGTCATCTGCGCCAGCGGCGGGTTCGCCGTCAGCGTGCTGCACGCCGGACAGCGCCACCTCGCCGAACGGTTCGCCGCTCCCGGGCAGGGCCGGACCCGCGGGCGGTTCGCCGCCGTCGCGACCAGCCCGGGGCGCAGCGGCGCACCGCTGCTCGACGACGCGCTCAGCAGGTTCGACTGCGCGCTGCACCACCGGCTGCCCGGCGGCGACCACACGATCCTGCTCGGCCGCGTCCTGGAGACGGCGCACGCCCCCGGAGCGCCCCTGATCTACCACCGCGGCCGCCTGCACGGCACGGCACCGTGCGCCTTCGCCGTGAAACCCCCGCCCGAACCCGACCGACGCCGATCGGAGCCGCCGCATGAGCGACCTTGAGGATCTCACCGCCGCCCAGGGCGTGCTGGACGGCAAGCGCTACCTCGACAGCCTCGACGACGGGCGGGAGGTCTGGCTCGATGGCGAACGCGTCAGTGACGTCGCCGGGCACCCGGCGTTCCGCGGCGCCGCGCGCGAACTCGCCCGCCAGTTCGACCTCCAGCATCACCCCGACCACCGCGACCTGCTCACCTGGGAGTCACCGCGCACCGGAAACCGGCTCGCGCAGTCCTACCGGCCGCCCCGCTCGGTGGCCGACCTGCGCGCGGTCCGGCGCGGCGCCGAGTTCTGGTTCCGCGAGTCCTGGGGCCAGCACGGGCGTTCGCCCGCGTTCATGGCGACCATCCTCGTCGGCCTCTACGACTTCCGGAACCGGCTGGCGGCGGCGCGGCCGGAGTTCGGCGCGAACGCCGAGCGGTACTACACCCACGTCGCCGAGAACGATCTCGTCCTCACGCACGCGCTCGGCGACCCGCAGATCGACCGGTCCGCCGACCCGGTCGAGCACCCGGACAACGCCCTGCGGATCGTCGCCGAGCGGCCGGACGGGATCGTGGTGCGCGGCGCCAAGCAGCTCACCACGCTGGCACCGCTCGCCAACGAGGTGCTCGTCTACCTCTCGGCGTCCTTCGCGCGGCGCGGCGCCGAACGGTTCGTCGTGTGGTTCGCGCTGCCCCTCGCCACGCCCGGCCTGCGCATCCTGTGCCGCGAGCCGTTCGGCGCCGCCCCCTACGGCCACGCGCACCCGTTCGCCGCGCGGTTCGACGAGCAGGACGCCATGCTGTTCTTCGAGGACGTCCTGGTGCCGTGGGACCGGGTGTTCCTGCTGCACGACGGCGCGCTCGCTCTTGAAGGGCTGCGCCGGATCACCGCCTGGAGCGCCTACATCGGTCTCGTCCGCTACCGGGAACGGCTGCGCACCCTGCTGGCGGTGGCCACGCTAGCCGCGGACTCGATCGGGGTGGCCGCCTTCCGCAACATCCAGGAGGACCTGGGGGAGCTCACCTCGTTCGTCCGCGTGCTGGACCACTTCATCGCCGCCGGCGAGGCCGACGCGCGCCCGACCGACGGCGGGCTGCTGGCGCCCGGCGACCTCGCCGCCACCGCGGTGTGGGCGGCCGAGACGTCCGGGCGCGCCGTGCAGATCCTGCGGCGGATCGGCGGCTCCGGGGTGCTCATGCAGCCCACCGAACGCGACCTGGCCTCCGAACTGCGGCCGCAGCTCGACCGGTACATGCGCGGGCGCGACATCGGCGCCGCCGAGAAGTCGCGGCTGTTCCGGCTGGCGTGGGACCTGGTGGGCGACGGCTTCGGGCAGCGCCAGGACCTCTATGAGTTCGTGCACCGCGGCGACCTCGCCCGCAACCGGATCAACCTCTTCCTGCGCCACGACCAGGAGGACGTCCTCGGCCGGGTCCGCGAACTGATCTCCCGCCCCCTGTGAGCGCGGCCCGCGAGCCCGCTCGCCCGGCACCGGCCCTCCGCCCGCCCCACGACACGGAGCAGACCATGACCACCGACGCCGAGCTGACCGGCCGCGCCGCCACCATGGAGGGCTACGACGACATCCGGCACCTGCGCCAGGGACAGGACATCGACTGGGTACGCCGGCACGCCCCGGCGGGCTGGCGGACGGTCGCCGACCTCGGGTGCGGCACCGGGGCACTGCTCCGCGCGTTCCTCGACGCCGAACCCGCCGCCACGGGGCTCGGCGTCGACGGCTCCGCGCACCGCCTGGCCCGGGCGCGCGCCGTGCTCGCCGACCTCGGCGATCGGGTCCGGTTCCGCCACGCGGACCTGCGGCACCCGCCCGGCCTCGGACGCCGGTTCGACGTCATCACGATGACCTCGGTGCTGCACTGGCTCCACCCCGACGAACACGCCGTGTTCCGCTGGATCGCCGCCCACCTCGCCCCCGACGGCCGGGTGCTGCTCACCACCCACCACCCGGCGCTGGACGCGGACGGTCTGGGCGGCGAGGACGAGATCGTCCGCGACGCGGCCGCCGACCTCGGTCTCGCCTCGCCCGAGAAGTTCCCCGACCTGCTCCGCCGGCACGGCGTCACCCCGATGGGGCGTCGCGCCCGGCCCGCCGCCGACGTCGCCGCGCTGCTCGCCCCCGCGCTGGAGAGCGAGATCGTGCGGGAACGCCGGCCCGCCATGCGCCCGGCGGACGGGGCGGAGCACGTGCGTTTCCACCTCGCCACGTTCGGCGACCACTTCAGCCGTCTCGCCGGCCCCGACCGCCAGGTGGCGTTCTTCGACGCCGTCGCCCGCGCGGCGCAGCGGCGGCTGGACGAAACCGGGTCGCTGTACCCGATGACCGTGCGCCTGTGGCGGCTGCGCCGTCGCGAATGAGCACGATCGCGGACCGCCCGCCGCCCGGGCAATCACCGGATCACTCGGACGCCGGGGTCTTCGCACGCGCCGGACCGGCGTCCGGCCAATCGCCCCTGCACCGGCCGGATCAGGAGCGCACGAGGGCGGCGGCTACGCGGGCGCGCCCGGCCGCTTGGTCAACTGGGCGACCCGCTGATGAGACGTCCCCAGCACCCGCCCCGCGTCGCGCACGGTCATCCCCGCGTCAACGAGGGCTTGTGCGGCTGCCGCGAGTTCCGCGAGACGCTTCCGCTCGGCTTCGTCCCGGGCGGACTCGGCGTCGGCCATGGCGCGCAGGTGAACCCGCGCTTCCTCGGGGGCTTCAACCGTCAGGTTCACCGTGATGGTGGCGGGATCGACGTCCAGGAGCAGCGCGACGGCGTCCGCGGCCATGGCCTCGGCATCCTTGAGGTTCTTCCCCTGCGTGTAATGCGGACCCGCCGGCACGGCATCCTGTGACGGGATGGTGACGGCCCACCACCGCCCTTCGCGGACGGCCGTTGCTTCGACGTTCACACTCATGCCTGCTCTGCCTTTCGGATGGTCCCGCGCGCTGTCTGCTCCGGGATCTCCCGGTGACGGCCGACGACCCGCGCCACTGAGCCGATGCGGTAGAGGTCGTGATTGCCGCCATGGCGGACGAGATCCAGTGACAACCCCGTGCGTTTGGCTATGTCCTGAAGTCGGCTGATCAGTGCTCCGTGTTTCATGGCTGTAGTCTATCTGGATTAGACATTCAAGTCTAATCTCGTTAGACAAAAACGGTCATTCGGTGCATGTAGCAGCGAGACGCAGTCACCACCCATCCCGCGATCTCACCGCGCCGAGGTCCGTAACGTGAGGCGGCTGTTTCGCCGGCGTTACGAGCGGTCACACATCGGCAAACACCCCGCCCTACTGTCGTCGGCGAACCGGTGACGACCTTGAGGAAGGCGGGAAACGGTGCACACCGAAACCGAGACCGCGGCCGGGCAGCAGCGCGCGGGCGGACGCTGGATCAGCCACTGGGAGCCCGAAGACCCGCACTTCTGGCAGACCAGGGGACGCCGCGTCGCCAACCGCAACCTGTGGGCCTCCATCTTCGCCGAGCACCTCGGGTTCTCCGTGTGGAGCATCTGGTCGGTCCTCGTCCTGTTCATGACGCCGGAGAACGGCTTCGCGTTCTCCCCGGAGCAGAAGTTCCTGCTCGTCTCCGTCGTGACCCTCGTGGGAGCGGTGCTGCGGCTGCCCTACACGCTGGCCGTCCCCCGGTTCGGCGGACGCAACTGGTCGATCTTCGCCGCCGCCGTGCTGCTGCTGCCGACCGCGGTCGCCGCGGTGCTCGTCCAGCGGCCCGAGACACCGTTCTGGCTGTTCCTGCTGCTGGCCGCCACCGCCGGCCTGGGCGGCGGCAACTTCGCGTCCTCCATGTCCAACATCAACTTCTTCTTCCCCGAACGCAGCAAGGGCTGGGCGCTGGGTCTCAACGCCGGCGGCGGCAACCTCGGCGTCCCCGCCGTGCAGCTCATCGGGCTCGCGGTGATCGCCGTCTTCGGGCTCGGCGAGGCGCGGCTGCTCCCGCTGGCCTACCTGCCGCTGATCCTGGCGGCGGTCTGGGTCGCCTGGCGGCACATGGACAACCTCGCCGGCGCGCGCTCCGACGCCGCGGCGCAGATCGCGGTCTGCCGGGACCGGCACAGCTGGATCATGTCGTTCCTCTACATCGGCACGTTCGGATCGTTCATCGGCTACGGCTTCGCGTTCGGCCTCGTCCTGCAGAACCAGTTCGACCGCACGCCGCTGGAGGCCGCGGCCGTCACCTTCATCGGACCGCTGCTGGGATCGCTGTCGCGGCCGGTCGGCGGCTGGCTCTCCGACCGCTTCGGCGGCGGCCGGATCACCCTGTGGACGTTCGCCGCGATGGCGGGCGGCACGGCCGTCATCATCGCCGCCTCCGTGCAGGCGTCGCTGCCGCTCTTCCTCGCCGGGTTCATCGCGCTGTTCCTGCTCAGCGGCGTCGGCAACGGCTCCACCTACAAGATGATCCCGGCCATCTTCGCCGCCAAGGCCGAGGACCGCGTCGCCGCCGGAGTGCCGCGCCCGGAGGCCGCCGCGGAGGCCAAGCGGCTGTCCGGCGCCCTCATCGGCATCGCCGGCGCCGTCGGCGCGCTCGGCGGTGTCGCCATCAACCTGGCGTTCCGGGAGTCCTTCGCCGGCGCCGGGAGCGCGGTGCCCGCGCTGACCGCCTTCCTCGCCTTCTACGTGGTGTGCATCGCCGTCACCTACACCGTCTACCTGCGCCGCCCGGTCCGCAGCGAGCGGCCCGCCGCCGTGGCCGCCTCATGACGCTCACCCACTGCCCCTACTGCGCGCTCCAGTGCGCCATGCACGTCGAGCCCGCCGCCGACGGCGGGTACCGGACCCGGCCCGCGGCCTTCCCCACGAACCGCGGCGGGCTGTGCCGGAAGGGCTGGACCGCCGGATCGCTGCTCGGCAGCCCCGACCGCCTCACCACGCCGCTGCTGCGCACCGAACGCGGCGCGCCGCCGCGCCCCGTCGACTGGGACACCGCCCTGGACCACGTCGCCGGCCGGCTGCGCGCCCTGCGCGAGGAGCGCGGCGCCGACTCCGTGGCGGTGTTCGGCGGCGGCGGTCTGACCAACGAGAAGAGCTATCTGCTGGGCAAGTTCGCCCGGGTGGCGCTCGGCACCTCCCAGATCGACTACAACGGCCGGTTCTGCATGTCCTCGGCCGCCGCGGCGGGCCTGCGCGCGTTCGGCGTCGACCGCGGGCTGCCCTTCCCGGTCACCGACCTGGCCGAAGCCGACGCGGTCCTGCTCGCGGGAGCCAACGTCGCCGAGACCATGCCCCCGCTCATGGGCCACCTGACCGGCGCCCGGCTGATCGTCGTCGACCCGCGGCGCAGCGCCACCGCCGAGCACGCCCTCGCCCACGACGGAATGCACCTGGCACCGCGCCCGGGCACCGACCTCGCGCTCGCCCTCGGCCTGCTGCACGCCGCGCGCGCCGAGGGGCTCCTCGACGCCGGCTTCCTCGCCGAGCGCACCACGGGGTTCGACGCCGCGTGGCGGCACGCCGCCGCCTGGTGGCCGGAGCGCGCCGAGCGCGTCACCGGGGTCGCCGCCGCCGACATCCGCGCCGCCGCCCGGCTGCTCGGCCGCGCCGCGAACGGCTACGTGCTCACCGGGCGCGGCACCGAGCAGCACGCCAAGGGCACCGACACCGTGTCGGCCTGGATCAACCTCGCCCTCGCCCTCGGCCTGCCCGGCCGCCGCGGCTCCGGCTACGGCTGCCTCACCGGGCAGGGCAACGGGCAGGGCGGCCGCGAGCACGGCCAGAAGGCCGACCAGCTCCCCGGCTACCGGCGCATCGACGACCCCGCGGCCCGCGCCCACGTGGCCGGCGTCTGGGGAGTGCCCGCCGAGACGCTGCCCGGCCCCGGCCGCAGCGCCTACGAGCTCCTCGACGCCCTCGGCACCGGGGGCGGCCCCGCCGCGCTGCTGCTGTTGGGCTCCAACCCCGTGGTTTCGGCGCCGGACGCGGACCGCGTCCGAAACCGGCTCGCCGCCCTGGACCTCCTGGTGGTGGCCGACTCCTTCATGTCCGAAACCGCGGAGATGGCCGACGTGGTGTTTCCGGTCACCCAGTGGGCGGAGGAGGACGGCACCATGACCAACCTGGAGGGCCGCGTGCTGCGCCGCCGCCGGGCCTGCGCCCCGCCCACCGGAGTGCGCGGCGACCTCGACGTGCTGCACGGCCTCGCCGTGCGGCTCGGGCGGCGGGCCGCGGAGTTCCCGGCCGACCCCGACCGCGTGCTGGCCGAACTCGGCGCGGCGTCGGCGGGCGGCGCCGCCGACTACTCCGGGGTGACGCCGGAGCGGCTGGACTCCGGAGAGGCGCTGCACTGGCCGTGCCCCGCCGGCGCGCCGGGCGCGCCGCGGCTGTTCCTGGACCGGTTCGGACACCCGGACGGCCGGGCGAGGTTCACCGCCGTGGAGCACCGCGACGCCGCCGAGGTGCCCGACGACGCCTACCCGCTCATCGCGACCACCGGCCGCGTGCTCGCCCAGTACCAGTCGGGCGCGCAGACCCGCCGGGTCCCCGAGCTCGCCGCGGCCGAGCCCGAGGCCTACGTCGAGGTCCACCCCGACACCGCGGCCCGCAGCGGGCTGACCGACGGCGGATGGGCGCTGGTCAGCTCGCGGCGCGGCAGTACCCGCGCCCGCGTGCGCTACCGCGCGGACGCCCGGCTGGACACCGTGTTCCTGCCGTTCCACTTCGCCGGCGACCAGCGCGCCAACCTGTTCACGAACCCGGCGCTGGACCCGGTCAGCCGGATGCCGGAGTTCAAGGCGTGCGCGGTGCGGCTCGCGGCGGACGACGGCTAGCGTCCGGCGGCCGCGTCCGGGCCCCGCGCGTCCGGCGGCGGCCCGCCGGAGGCACCACCGGTGGGGCAGGCCCCGCCAACGATCGAGGGAGGGCGACAGCCATGACACAGCGACCCCGGCACGTGGTCGTCATCGGCAACGGGATGGTCGGCGCGCGCTTCGCCGAGGAGGCCGCCCGCCGCGACCCGGCGGGGGAGCGGGTCCGCGTGACGGTGGTGGGCGCCGAGGCCGAACCCGCCTACAACCGGGTGCTGCTGCCCCGGCTGCTCGCCGGCGACCTCGCCGGGCCGGACCTGCTGTTCCCCGCGGTCGAGGGCCCGGCCGTCACGGTGCGCACCGGCGTCGCCGCCACCGCGTTCGACCCCGCGCGGCGCCGGGTCGACCTCGACGACGGCGACACGCTGCACTACGACGAGCTGGTCCTGGCGACCGGCAGCCGCGCCGCCCTGCCGCCCGTGGACGGGCTGACCGCCGACGGCGGACCCGCGCCCGGTGCCAGCACGCTCCGCGACCTCGCCGACTGCCGCCGCGTGCTCGGCCACGCCCGCCCGGGCGCGCCGGTCGCCGTCCTCGGCGGCGGCCTGCTCGGCCTGGAGACGGCACGCGCGCTCGCCGCGCGCGGCGCCCGCGTGACGGTGGTCGAGCCCGCTCCCCGGCTGATGCCGCGCCAACTCGACGCCGCCGCCGCGGCGATCCTCGCCGTCGAACTCCGGGCGCTCGGCGTCGACGCGCTCACCGGCCGCACCGCCGCGCGCTGGGAGCCGGGGCACGGGCTGCTGCTCGACGACGGCCGGCTGGTCGCCGCCGACAGCGTCGTCGTCGCGGCCGGTGTGCGGGCCGCCACGGAGCTGGCGTGCGCGGCCGGCCTCGCGGTCGACCGGGGCATCCTGGTCGATGACGCCCTCGCCACCTCCGCGCCCCGCGTGCACGCGATCGGCGACTGCGCCCAGCACCCCGACGGCGGCGCCGGCCTCGTCCAGCCGGGCTGGGAGCAGGCCGCCGTGCTCGCCGACCTGCTCACCGGGAGCGCCCCGCACGCCCGCTACCGCGGCGGCGCGGTGGTGACCAGGCTGAAGGCCGAGGGGGTCGAGCTGACCTCGCTGGGCGAGGTGGACGCCGAGGCCGAGACGCTCACCCTCTCCGACCCGCACGGCCGGCGCTACGCCAAGCTGTCGGTCCGCTCCGATCGGGTGGTGGGCGCGATCCTGCTCGGCTTCCCCGACGCCGCCGCCACCATCACGCAGCTGTTCGACCTGGGGGCGCCGGTCCCCGCCGACCGGCTCGCCCTCCTGCTCGGCCGCGCCCTGCCCGAGCCCGCGGCCGGTGACCCGCAGGGGGCGGCCCCCGCTCTGGTCTGCCGGTGCAACGGCGTGACCCGCGACCAGCTGTCCGACGCCTGGCGGTGCGGCGCCCGCACCCGGGAGGCCCTCGCCGAGGCGACGCGCGCCACCACGGGCTGCGGCGGGTGCGTCCGCGACGTCAACGCCCTGCTGGCCGCCTGGGACGACACCGCGCCGGTGACCGTCCCGGGGTGACGCCGCGGCGGCGCCGCCGCGGCCGGCACGCGGGCGACGGGCGTGCCGGTCCAACGCCCGGCGTACGCCTGGCCCGCCCCGGGAGACGCGGGGCCGGCGGGACGCAAGGCCGGGCCCGCGGCGAGCGGCGCCGCATGGAGGGAGCGGCAGGGTCCGCGGCCGCGGCGCATCGACCCGGCCGGGTCGCCATGGCGGCGCAGACACGGGCGCCGCTTGCGGCCCGGCCCAGCTCGCGGCTCCGCCGCCCGTACCGCTGGCGGCGACCGCACCCGGCCCAGGGCGCGGCGGAGGAGCCGCGCCCGTCCCCCGGCCGCGACCCCGGGAGCCGGGGACCGGCCGCGTCGCGGGCCCTCAGCACCGCGGCCGGCGGTGCTGGCGCTCCGTTCCGGCAGGCCGTACCGGCTCACCATCCGTGCGCCGGCCTCGGCCGCCTGCCGGAGCGCGGGTGCCTGCGGCTCGGGGAAGCGAGGACCGTCCCCCCGCCACGACCCACCGGGCCGGAGGGCCGGCACCGCCGCAGGCCGGGAAGGCGGGCGCGGCCGTGGCCGCCGGCGCCGTGCCCGGCCGCCAGCGGGACGCGCCAACGCGTCCGCGCCGGCCTCGTGGAGCGGCGATGCGCCCGGTCGGGGGCCGCGGCGGGGGAGTCCCGCTGGGTGCCGCGCCGCGACCGGACGTGCCTTCCGGCGGATTGCGGGCAGGCAACTCCCGGGCCCGGCCGTCGTCGCCGCCCGCCGCCGGCGGCGGGAAGCGGCCACACGGCGGATCCGGCGGCGGCGCCGGGCCATAATGATCAGCGCCCGCGACACGGCGGGCCGCACCGCACCGCCTGCCAGGAAGGCCCTCCCCCCGTGGACCCCGACATCCTCCGCCCGTGGCCCGAGCTCCCCAACGAGGCCACCGCCGGCCATATCGCGCGCGCTCACACCGCGCGTGCCGCCTTCGAGCTGGGCCGGCTGGACCGGATCGACGCCGCCGCCGACCCCGCCGCCCGGACCGCCTCGGTCGAGGTCGCCGTGCACGCCTACGCGGTCGCCTACCTCATGCGCGCCCTGATCCGCCACTCGCCCGAGGCCGCGGACGAGACCGCGCGCAACCTCAGCGCCACCGTCGCCGACAACATGGGCGACCTCGTCGACGAGTGGCTCGACGGCTACGGGATCGACGCCAGCGCCGTCCTCCAGGACGGACGCGACTCCGTCATCCCCCGCCGCCCCCGCTCCACCGCCGCCACCGTCCACGGCTGGATCGCCGCCGTCCTCGGCCTCAGCGGCCCGGCCATGGTGCTGCTGTGGATCTGGCTCGGCGACGTCCGCTGGGGGGTCACCGCCCTCGTGGTCCTCGTGGTCGCCGGAGTGTTCGGGGTCTTCTACAACAACGAGCTGGAGCGCGGATCCGGCGGCCGGTGACGGAAAGCTCGGCCGCGCGGCCGGCCTCAGCACCGCGACCGCCGGTTCGGCGACGAGGCCGGCAGGACGCCGGCCGGCGTGTGCCGTGCTCCGGCCGAGGGGACAGCCGCTCCCCCCGCCGCGCCGCGTGCGCCAGCCGGACCCCGGGCGGCCAGGCCGCCGTCGGCGCCAGCAGCGACGGGCACCCGCCGCACGGTGGACCGGTGCGTCGCGCCCTCGCCACCGTCAGGGGCAGCGCGTCCGGCGGCAGCGGCCGAGCCCGCGGCGCGCCCCGCTACGCCCGTGAGCCCGGCACCAGCAGACCGGCGCCGCCCGCGTCCTCCGGGCGCCCGGCGACCGCGGCCCTCGGCGGAGCCCGCGCACCGCGCGACGCCGGCCGCGGCGGACGCCGAAGGCTAGGATGACGCGACGAGGCAGCGGCCCGAAAGCCCCCCGGTCGAGTCCCGAGGCGCGCCCGTTGCCCGCGCTCTTGGAAAGGCAGAACATGGCCGACGACGTATCTGCCCCGGGCCCCACGGCGCTCCAGCGGGTCCATGACGCCGCGAGACTCGAGTTCGAGACGGAGGCACGCGAGTTGGCGGCGGCGTTGGAAGCCGCCGCCCCGCTGATCGAGGCGGCCGACCGGGTCCGCAGCGCGAGGATGGACCGGGGCGCGTGGCGCTCGGCCTCCAGCATGGAGCCGGGTGAGGGACTCCCCTTCAAGGACTACCTGCGGACCGACATCTGGTCAGGCGACGCCATCCTGCGGCAGGCGCTGGCCGAGGCCCGCGCCGCGCAGCCCCGCTGGCGTTCCGCCGCGAGCAGGCTCACCAGGCGGGCGCCGAAGCAGCCCACGGAGGCGGAACGCCTGACCGAGAGCCTGCAGGTGTACGGCGACGCGACGCACAAGGCGCGGTCCGCCCGGCGGGTGGTCAATGATCTCGCGGCGAGAGCGCGGGCCTATGTCCGGCGCGACCCCGGCCTCCAGCCGGCCGACGCCCCGGACGCGGCGGCCGCCGGCACCGGCGCCTCCGCGCGTACGACCGCCCCCACCACCACGGCGGCCGACGCGCCGGCGGCCGCTCCGAGGCTGCCGGACATGACGGTGTCGCAGGCCCTCACCCTGGTCCAGGAGGGCGCGAGACTGGCCGCCCTGCACGAGGAGCTCGACGGCCTCCGGACGCGGATCGCGACGGCACGGCGGGACGCGCGCTCCGGCTCCGAGCGTGCCGGAGCACTCGCGGAGGCCGAGCACCGGTTGGACCGGTGCCGGCAGGAAACGGCCATGGACCGACTGCTGGGCACGGCCGCGGCCCCGCGCGGTGCGGACGCCCCGGGAGAGCCGCAGGGCGCCGCTCGCGACGCCGGGGGCCACCGAGAGGCGGAGACGCTCGTCGCGGACGCGATCCGGGAGGTCCGGCACACGATCGACGTCGCACGCGGGGTCCTCGGATCCACTCCGCAGGCGGCCGCGGCCGCGCCGCTGGGCGTGACCACCGCCGTCGCCCGGGGCGTCCGGCACGGCGCGGGGCGCAGCACGGTCCGGGCGGCCGAGAGCCGGCTGGCCCGAGGAACGGGACCGGCCCACCGCGGCGGCGCGTCGGTCGCCTGACCCCCGAAGCAGGCCGCGCCGAGCGGGTCCGCACCGCTCGCGGCCGCCGTATGCGCGCACCCGCCACCGGACTCCGGTACCGGAGTCCGCGATCCGTTGCGGCCGGCTGGTCGGCACCCCGTCCGAGCGGGCGCCGACCGTCCACGGCCAGTGGCCGCCGCACCCTCCGACCGCCCGGGCGCGTCCGGTCCGTCCAGAGCTGTCCGAGGGGTGCCGCCCGGACGGAGGGCGCGGACGCGTGCCCGGACGGGGCCCCGCTCCCACCCAGCGCACCGCCCGGGACAGCCGCTCTGACCTTGGATTCTCCCGGTTCTGGAGCCACTCACCGGTTCGTCACCTGCGGTGACAGCAGAACGAAACACGGCCGACACGTCCGTCTGACGGGGGTGAAACACCGTCCGGGTTGCCTGAAGGGCGTACCACGGCTCTCGGGACGCGCCGCCGTGACGCCCGCCGACCACCGCGAGGAGAGCAACGCGGCATGAGACAACTCGTCGTCATCGGAAACGGGATGGTGGGGCACCGCCTCGTCGAGGCGGTGCGCGACCGCGACTCGGCCGGAGCCTGGCATGTCGTCGTGCTGGGGGAGGAGCCCCGCCCGGCCTACGACCGGGTGGCGCTGTCCTCCTACTTCGACGGCACGACCGAGGAGGGGCTGCGCCTCCCCGACCTCACCGCCCGCGACGGCGTGGAACTGCGCCTCGGCGACCCGGTGGTGGCCGTCGACCGCGCCCGGCGCGCCGTGCGCACCGCCGGCGGGAGCGTGCTCGACTACGACGCCCTCGTCCTCGCCACCGGCTCCTCGGCGTTCGTGCCGCCCGTGCCCGGCCACGACCTGCCCGGCTGCCACGTCTACCGCACCATCGACGACCTGGAGGCCATCACCGCCGACGCCCGCACCGCCACGACCGGCGTCGTGGTCGGCGGCGGGCTGCTCGGCCTGGAGGCGGCCAACGCGCTGCGGCTGCTCGGAGTCGAGCCGCACGTCGTCGAGCTCGCCCCCTGGCTCATGCCGGCCCAGGTGGACGAGGGCGGCGGCGCGCTGCTCGGCCACCTCGTCACCGAGACCGGCGTCACGGTGCACACCGGCGCGGGTGTCGCCCAGGTGGTCCCCGGCGCGGACGGGCGGGTCGCCCGGGTCCGGATCGGGGAGGGCGAGTCGGCCCGGGAGATCCCGGCCGGGATCGTCGTCTTCGCGGTCGGCATCCGCCCCCGCGACCAGCTGGCCCGCGACGCCGGACTGGAGCTCGGCCCGCGCGGCGGCGTCGCCGTGGACGCCGCCTGCCGGACCTCCGACCCGGCGGTGTACGCGGTGGGGGAGTGCGCGAGCATCGACGGCACCGTCTACGGGCTGCTCGCGCCGGGCAACGCCATGGCCGAGGTGGCGGCGGACCGGTTGCTGGGCGGCTCGGCGACCTTCCCCGGTGCGGACACCTCCACCAAACTCAAGCTGCTCGGCGTGGACGTCGCCAGTTTCGGTGACGCGCACGCCCGCACCGAGGGCGCCCTGGAGGTGGTCCTCAACGACGCGCCGGGCCGCCGCTACGCCAAACTGGTCGTCTCCGACGACGCCGCCACGCTCCTCGGCGGGGTGCTGGTCGGCGACGCCGCCGCCTACGCCTCGCTGCGCCCGCTCGTCGGCCGCCCGCTGCCCGGCGACCCCCTCGACCTCATCGCCCCCGGCCGCGGCGACGGCGGGGCCGGGGTGGGCGCGCTGCCCGACGACGCGCAGGTCTGCTCCTGCCACGCGGTGACCAAGGGCGCGATCACCGCGGCGATCGCCGAGGGCGCCGCCGACGTCCCCGCCCTCAAGACCTGCACGAAGGCCGGCACCGGCTGCGGCTCCTGCCTGCCCATGCTCAAGAGCCTGCTCGCCGAGTCCGGTGTCGCGCAGTCCAGCGCGCTGTGCGAGCACTTCCCGCAGAGCCGCGCCGAGCTCATGCAGATCGTGCTGGCCACCGGCATCACCGGGTTCACCGAGCTCATCACCCGCTACGGCCGGGGCCGCGGCTGCGACGTCTGCAAGCCCGCCATCGCCTCCATCCTCGCCACCCAGGGCGGGCACATCCTGGACGGCGAGCAGGCCGCCCTCCAGGACACCAACGACCGCTTCCTCGCCAACATCCAGCGCAACGGCACCTACTCCGTCGTCCCGCGCATCCCCGGCGGCGAGATCACCCCCGACAAGCTCGTGGTGATCGGCGAGGTGGCGCGCGACTTCGGCCTGTACACCAAGATCACCGGAGCGCAGCGCATCGACATGTTCGGCGCCCGCGTCGAGCAGCTCCCCGCCATCTGGCGGCGGCTGGTCGACGCCGGCTTCGAGTCCGGGCACGCCTACGGCAAGGCGCTGCGCGCGGTCAAGTCCTGCGTCGGCACCACGTGGTGCCGCTACGGCGTCCAGGACTCGGTGGCGCTGGCGGTGGAGCTGGAACTGCGCTACCGCGGGCTGCGCGCCCCGCACAAGATCAAGGCCGGCGTGTCCGGGTGCGCCCGCGAGTGCGCCGAGGCGCGCGGCAAGGACGTCGGGGTGATCGCCACCGAGAACGGCTGGAACCTCTACGTCGGCGGCAACGGCGGCTTCCGGCCGCGTCACGCCGAGCTGCTGGTGTCCGACGTCGACCACGACACCCTGGTCCGCTACATCGACCGGTTCCTCATGTTCTACATCCGCACGGCCGACCGGCTGCAGCGCACCGCCGCGTGGATGGAGGCCATGGACGGCGGACTGGACCACCTTCGCGCCGTCGTCGTGGAGGACTCCCTCGGCATCGCCGCCGAACTGGAGGCCGCCATGGCGCGGCACGTCGCCGGCTACGCCGACGAGTGGCGCGGCGTCCTGGACGACCCGGAGAAGCTGGCCCGGTTCGTCTCCTTCGCCAACGCCCCGGACACGCCCGACCCGACGATCACCTTCGGGACCGAGCGCGAGCAGCCCGTGCCCGCCGGTCCCGTGTCCCTGGGCATGCCCACGACCCGACCCCACCACGTGGAGGTGTGACCGCCATGACCGTCGCCACCCTGGCCCCGGACCGTACGTGGATCCCCGCCTGCCCGTCGAACCGGCTCGCCGCGGAGCGTGGCGTGGCCGTGCTGCTGCCGGACGGCCGGCAGGCGGCGCTGTTCCGCACCTTCTACGGCGAGCTGTACGCGGTCGACAACATCGACCCGTTCAGCGGCGCGGCCGTACTGTCGCGCGGCATCGTCGGCGACCGGGCCGGCGAGCCCACCGTCGCCTCACCGATGCTGAAGCAGGTCTTCGCACTGCGCACCGGGGCCTGCCTGGACGACCCCGAGGTCCGCCTGGACACCCACCCGGTGCGCGAGCGGGGCGGCGTCGTCGAGATCGCCGCCGCCCCCGACGCCCGCACCCGGACATGAACCGCCTCGCCGAGCCGGTCGACGTGCTGGGCGCCCCCGCACCCGCTGCCCCGATCGAGCCGCTGGCCGGATTCACGGTGGCCGTCACGGCGGCCCGTCGCGCGGACGAACTGGCGGCGCTGCTCCGCCGCAAGGGCGCCGAGGTGCTCTGCGCCCCGGCGCTGCGGATCGTGCCGCTCAGCGACGACCGCCGGCTGCGCGCCGTGTCCACCACGCTGGCCGAGCGCCCCGCCGACATCGTCGTCGCCACCACCGGCATCGGCTTCCGCGGCTGGGTCGAGGCATGCGAGACCTGGGGACTGGCGGAGCCGCTGCTCACCGCCATGCGCTCCTCCCGGCTGATCGCCCGCGGCCCCAAGGCGAAGGGGGCCATCCGTGCCGCCGGGCTCACCGAGGAGTGGTCGCCTCCCTCCGAGTCCTCCGGCGAGGTCCTCGACTACCTGCTGGAACGCGGTGTGTCCGGTCTGCGGGTCGCCGTCCAGCTGCACGGGGAGCCGCTGCCGGACTTCTGTGCGGCGCTGCGGATGGCCGGCGCCGAGGTCGTGGAGGTCCCGGTGTACCGGTGGACCACTCCCGAGGACGTCGCCCCACTGGACCGGCTGATCGATGCGGTCGCCGCCGGGCAGGTCGACGCCGTCACGTTCACCAGCGCGCCCGCCGCCGCCGGGCTGCTGGAGCGGGCCCGCGTCACCGGCGCGGAGCGGCGGCTGGTCGCGGCGCTGCGCGGCGCGACGCTCGCGATGTGCGTCGGCCCGGTCACGGCGGGTCCGCTGACCGCGCGCGACATCCCGGCCGTCTGGCCGGCCCGCGCGCGGATCGGCGCCCTGGTCAAGCGGCTCGCCGAGGAGCTGCCCGAGTCCGCCCCGACGCTGCCGGTGGCCGGCCACGTGCTCCGGCTGCGCGGTCAGGCGGTGCTGCTCGACGGCGAGCTGCGCCCGGTCTCGCCCGCGCTCATGCGGGTGCTGCGCGAACTCGCTCGGCGGCCCGGCCAGGTTCGCGCCCGCGCCGAGCTGCTCGCCTCCCTCGGCGGCGACGCCGACGCCCACGCGGTGGAGACCGCGGTGGCCCGGCTGCGCGCCGCGCTCGGCGACCCCCGCATCATCCAGACCGTTGTCAAACGCGGCTACCGGCTGTCCCTCGACACGGGCGACTGCGACCCCCGGAGCGAGTGAACGGAGAGCGGAGCCTTCGTGGCGAGTGAACGGTGGAGCGGGTTCTTCGTGGCGAGTGAACGGTGGAGCGGGTTCTTCGTGGCGAGTGAACAGAGAACGGAGCCCTCGTGGCGGATGAACGGAAGGGGGCGAGCCAGGTGAGCGGGCCGGACCCCACGCTGCTGCTCGCGGTGCACGGCACCCGCGACCCCCGCGGCACGGCCGTCGCGCACGGGCTGGCCCGGCGGGTGGCCGCGCTCGGGGGCATGCCGGTGCGGCTCGGGTTCGCCGACGTGCTGGCCCCCGACGTGGGCGAGGTCGCCGGTGCCATCACCGGCCCGGTGGTCGTGGTGCCGGCGTTCCTCGCGGCCGGCTACCACGTGCGGGTGGACATTCCCGCGCAGCTCGCACGGGCCGGCCGCGCCGACGCCCGTGTCACCGAGGCGCTCGGCTCCGATCCGCGGCTCGTCGCCACCGCCGCCCGCCGTCTGCGCCGGGCCGGTTACCGGCCCGGGGACGCGGTCGTGCTCGCCGCGGCGGGGTCCTCCGACCCGGCCGCGCGCGCCGAGGTGGCCGACGCCGCCGACCGCCTCGCCCGGGAGCTCTTCGCCCCCGTCCGGGTCGGCTACATCGCCACCGGAGCGCCGACGGTCGCCGACGCCGTCGCCGGGCTGCGCGCCGCGGGCCACCGGAGGGTCGCCGTCGGCTCGTGGCTGCTGGCACCGGGCCTGTTCCACACCCGGCTGTCCGGCAGCGGTGCCGACGCCGTCGCGGCGCCGCTGTGCCCGGACGACGCGGTCGCCGACGCCGTCGTCGCCCGCTTCCGGGCGGCGGTGCTCCCGGCGGCGGTCTGACCGCGCCCGAGTGACGCCGCGGCCCTCGCGCCGCGCCTCCGGGCCGGTGGCCTGCCGCCGCGCGCCCGGACCGGGCGACCGCGCCCGAAACCGCGCCCCGGGGAGCGGGGGACACCCGGGTGCGTACCGCCGCCCCAGCGGGCGGTCCCGGTCGTCGGGCGTCCTACCGGGATCACCGGGGGGTCGGAACCGCCGCGGCAGCGCCTGCCCGGGCCGCCGCGCGGTGGTGAGCGTTCTCCGGCCGGGCGGCGCGGAGGCCCGGCCACGGCCGTCCGTCCCCCGCCTCCCGGTGCGCTGGAACGCTTCGGAGCCGCCGCTTCCATGCCGGGCTGGGCCCCGTCCTTTCCCGCCTCCGGGCGGCGCGGGAGTGCGTCCCGCGGGGCGTGGCGGGGGGCGATGCTGGTGCTGTGGCCCGGTTCCGGTGCCGATGCGGCTGTCCGGCGATGTGCTTCCAGGCGCCGTCGAGGAGCCGGCGGCGGTGCCGTCCTGCGGTGGGCGCCCGGGGCCGTACCGTTCGGGCTGCTCCCGCCGGGAGGCGGTACGGGGGCAGCTGGGAAGGCACGGGTGGCCGGCGGCGACCGGCCTCCCGTCGCTTCCTGCTGTGCGGGTCGGCCTCTTCCTGCTGTGCGGGTCGGCCTCTTCCTGCCGTGCGCGTCGGCCTCGCGCATGTGGCGGGGATGCCGTGGGGCTGTTCGGAACCGGTGCGACCCGGCCGGCGGCGGCAGCGGGGAGCGCCGGGGACCGGCCGCCGACCGCGCGGACGGCGCACGCGGCCGCGGCCTGCCACGGACCCGCGACCGGCCGAGCGGCCCGCGGTGCCCGGATCCCGTTCCGGTCGGCCACGGCGTGGCCGGAACCGGCATCGCCGGTGATCCGCTGCCATTGCGGGGAATACCGGTCATGGCCGGTGATCCCCCACGCGAGGAGCGGCATGCCCCCCGAGACCGGACTGAGCGTCGACGAGCCTGTCAACCACCGCCCCTGGGACCGGGAGGCACCCCACCTGGACCGCGCGGCGGGGACGCTGCTCGGCGCGGCGGTGGCGGTGTGCCTCGTAGGAGCGCCGCCGGCCATGGCCGGGGAGCTGGCCCACCCCGACGGCGACAGCGTCGGTCCCTCCCAGCTCGCCTGGCTGGTCACCACCGCACTGGGCCACCTGGACGACCCCGCCGGGCTGGCCGGGGTGATCGGTACGGCACCGGAGCGGGCGTGGGCGGTCGCCCTGCGCGGCACGGTCGCCGACGGCCGGGTGCCGCCGGCCGACCTCGCGCTTCCGCACGGTCCCGCACTGGTCGGATGGCGCAGCGCCCTGGAGACTCCGGTGCCGCGGCTGGACCCGGTGCGCAGGGTGTTCCCCTGCTCGCAGCTGGTGGGCGCGATCTGGTCCGCGCACGCCCGAGGCGGGGACGAGGCCGCGATGTACGCGGGGGCGCTCGCCGGTGCGCGGTGGGGGGCCTCGGGGATCGCACTCGACTCGCAGCGGCGGCTGGCCGACATCCTCCCGCCCCGGCTCCTCGTCACCATCGCGCTGGGGGCGCTCCCCGGCGCGGATCCGGGCGACTGGCCGCACTGCCGGTCGCTGGCCAGGAGCGAGGCGGAGCGGTTGCGCGAGCCGGCGTTCCAGGTGCCGCACCCCCACGATCCCGGGGTGGTGCTGTGCGACATGGAGTACGTCCGCACGTCGCGCGACGCCGAGGCGGTCGTCTCGCTGTGCCGGATGGGGACCGACGACCATCCCGCGCACCTCCCGGCGCGCGACACCGTGCAGGTGTGGCTGTACGACACCCCCGGCGCCAACCCGAACCTGCACTTCGTGCTCGACGACGCGGCCCGGGCCGTCGCGGCCCTGCGCGCCGAGGGCAAGCGGGTGCTGCTGCACTGCTGGGCCTGCCAGTCGCGGACCCCCGCGGTCGCGGCGCACTACGCGGCGCTGACCCGGGGGGCCGACGTGCGGGAGGGCCTGCGCGCGGTCATCCGCGCGGTCGGCGGCCACCTGCGCAACCCGGAGCTGGCGCGGGCGGCAGCGGCGCTGAACGGCGTCCGGCTGGAGGACCCCGCCCGGGCGCTGTTCCCGGACGGGGAACCGGAGGTGACGCGGATGCCGCCGGGTTAGCGGCGCGCGTCGGCGCCCTTCGCCGGGCCGCCGAGTGTTTCACCGATGAGCGGCCAGCACCGCCGCGAGGCCGTCTTGCAGGTCTTTGACGAAATACCCGGGAACCTCCAGCGACGGGAAATGCCCCCCGCTTTCCGGCGACCTCCACCGGACGATCCGCCGGTACCGCTCCTGTGCCCAGGGGCGCGGGCACTTCTCGATGTCGCGGGGATACATGGTGATCGCCGACGGGACGTCGACCCGGAGTTCGGGATCGAGCGAGTTGTGGCTCTCGTAGTAAATGCGGGCCGCCGATGCGCCGGTCCGCGTCAGCCAATAGAGGGTGACGTCGTCAAGAATCCGGTCTCGGGAAATCGTCTCGAACGGGCTGTCCTCGGTGTCCGACCACTCGGCGAACTTGTCGAGTATCCAGGCGAGCAGCCCGACCGGTGAGTCGACGAGCGAGTAGCCGATGGTCTGCGGCCGGGTGGCCTGCTGCTTCGCGTACGCCGCGCGGTGCCGCCAGAAATGGCGGGTCTCCTCGGTCCATCCGCGCTCGGCCGCCGTCAGCCCGTCCGTCGGCAATCCGGGCGGTGCCTCCGCAAACGTCGTGTGGATGCCGAGAACGTGTGCCGGGAACCTGCCGCCGAGGACCGTGGTGATGTTCCCTCCCCAGTCGCCGCCGTGGGCCAGGAACCTGCGGTAGCCGAGCCTTCCCATCAGTTCCACCCAGGCGGCCGCGATCTTTTCGGTCCCCCACCCGGTGGCGGCCGGCTTGTCGCTGTAACCGAAGCCGGGAAGCGACGGGACCACCACGTGGAACGCCGGCGCGTCCGCCGCTTCCGGATCCGCCAGCTCGTCCACGATGTCGATGAACTCGGCGATGCTGCCCGGCCAGCCGTGCGTCAAGATCAGCGGAGTGGCATCGGCGCGCGCGGATCGGCGGTGCAGGAAGTGGACGCCAAGACCGTCAATGGTCGTGCGGAACTGGCCGATACCGTTCAGGCGCTCCTCGAACGACCGCCAGTCGTACCCGGTGCGCCAGTGGTCCACGACATCGACGAGGTCGGCGAGAGGGACGCCCTGTTCCCATCGGCGCGGTCCGGGCGCGGCGCGATGCACCGTCTCGGCCTCCGGTAGCCGCGCCGCGGCCAGTCGCGCGCGCAGATCCTCGAGTTCGGCGTCGGTCGCGTGGGCTTCGAACGCTCGCACGTCGCTGGTCGGACGGGGCATGGGACCTCCTGGCCATCGCGGGACCGGCCACGCGCCATCACGAACCGGCTAAGACGGTTCTAGCATGGCTTCATGGTGACATGGAACCGGCTAAGGTGGTTCCATGCGTGCTGGGTTCCCTGACTTTCGTCTCGGCAACGTGCTGGCGACCAGCTTCACGGCGACGCTGACGGAGCGTCATGGCAAAGCCGTGGAGCGCATCCCCACGCCGCACCGGCTCGTGGACTGGCTGGCGGTGAACGGCTTCGCCGTGGACTCGTGCACCACCGCCCAGCTCGACCTCGCCCGGGAACTGCGGGAGTCGATTCACACCGCCGCGACGGCGGCCGCGACCCGGAACGCTCTCCCCGCATCCGCCGTCCACGTCATCAATGACCGCAGCACCGAGGGGCGGGCCGCCGCGATCCTGACGCCCGAGGGCGGGCGGCAATGGCGGCTCGGCCCGGCTTCCCGCGTGGAGGACGCCCTCAGCGTGATCGCCGCCGACGCGATCAGCATCATCGCCGGCGAACGAGACGGAAGATTGGCCCTGTGCGCATCACCGACCTGCCGGGCCGCCTTCTTCGACACCAGCCGAAGTCGCACCCGCAAATGGTGTGACATGAACACGTGCGGAAACCGCCAGAAGAAGGCGCGCTTCACCGCCAACCGGCGCCCGGACCCGGGTCTCCGTGATTCGCCCTCATGTCCGGGCGGCATGTCATGACGCGTCCGCATCACAAGAATTGCCGCTCCACGCCCCACCTGTCATGATCACCGGCATGTCGACGCGGGAACTCGTGGTCCTGGGGACCTCCAGCGCGGTGCCGACGAAGCGGCGGAACCACAACGGCTACCTGCTCCGCTGGGACGCGCACGGCATCCTGTTCGATCCGGGGGAGGGCACGCAGCGGCAGATGCGGTACGCGGGGCTGTCGGCGCACGACGTCACGCGGATCTGTGTCACGCACTTCCACGGTGACCACTGCCTCGGCCTTCCGGGCGTGGTGCAGCGGATCGCGCGGGACCGGGTGCGGCACCCGGTACGGGTGGCGTTCCCGGCAGCGGGGCGGCGGTACTGGGAACGGTTGCGGCTCGCCTCGGAGTTCGCCCGGCCCGGGGCGTTCGGCCGTGGCGACGTGCTGGTGGCGCAGCCGGTCGAGGGCGCCCGGGCGCGGCTCGACGGCGAGGACGACCTCACGGTCACCGCCCTGCCGCTGGACCACAGCGTCCCCACCTACGGCTACCGGGTGGCCGAGCCGGACGGGGTGCGCATGCTGGCCGACCGGCTGGCGGAGCGCGGCGTGCGCGGGCCGGACGTGGGGCGGCTCAAGGCCGAGGGCAGCATCGTGGACGCGTCGGGCGCCCGGCTGGAGCTGGCGGACTACAGCGAGGTGCGGCGCGGCCAGGTGTTCGCCTTCGTCATGGACACCGGGGTCTGCGACAACGCGGTGCGGCTGGCCGAGGGCGCGGACCTGCTGGTGATCGAGTCCACCTACCTCGACGCCGAGGCCGCGCTGGCGGCGGAGTACCGGCACCTCACCGCCGGGCAGGCCGGCCGGATCGCGGCCGAGGCCGGGGTGCGCACGCTGGTGCTGACCCACATCTCCGAGCGCTACGGCACCGATGACGATCCGCGGTTCGCGGCGGAGGCGGCGCGCTACTTCGACGGCGACATCGTGCTGGCGGCGGACCTGGACCGGATCGCGGTCCCGCCGCGCCGCGCGTGAGGGGCGCTCGGCCCGCGCCCGCGGCCTCGATACGGGGCGTTCCGCGGGCGCGACCGGGGTCTCACCGGGCCGGGCCGCCCGCTGCGGCCCGGCAGTGCCCGCATGGTGCGCGCCGCGGCCGGGGCCCGGCGGGTTCCGCGACCGCTACGTCCCGGGTCGGTGACCGCGCGGTCCGGATCGGCGGCGGGCGCGGACGCCTCGCGGCCGGTTCCGCCGGGTGCATGCCGCGCGCCCCGGGTGCGTGAGCACCGCGCGCAACGGCGGCCGGGCACGCCGGGGACGGGCCGGCGAGGCGCGGCCCCGGTCGGCGGGTGGACTTCCGGGCCCGGCGGGGCCACGAGGCGCTCGGGCCGGCGCCGAGCTCACGCGAAGGTGGAGCCCCGGCGGCGGGGTACCGGCACCCGCCGGGCGGGGCGGTGGCGGGCGGTGCGCGGGCGGCCCGCATGACACATGGCGGAAGCCGCGAATCCCGACAACATTCACATTCGTGACATCTTCCACATTTTGTGGTCCCATGTGTTGGTCACGCGCAGGTCATGCGTACCCTCGGTCAGGCCGTCCCGGCATTCCCCCAGCTCGGGACCGG
>NZ_QEIO01000221.1 GCF_003336425.1 Marinitenerispora sediminis
CGCCCCCTCCGACGCCCTGCTGGTCGTCGACCGGGTCGCCAAGTCCTTCGGCAACGTCCGCGCGCTGCGCGACGTGTCGCTGTGGCTCGGCCGGGGCCAGATCACCGCGCTCATCGGCGACAACGGCGCCGGAAAGTCCACCCTCGTGCGCACCCTCTCCGGCGTGCACCCGCCGGACTCCGGGGAGCTGCGCTTCGACGGCACCCCGGTGCGCTTCACCAGCCCCGAGGAGGCCCGCTCCGCCGGCATCGAGACCGTGCACCAGAACCTCGCGCTGGTCGACGACCTCACCGTGTGGCAGAACCTCTTCCTCGGCCGCGAGCGGATCCGCCGGGTGGCCGGCCTCCCGCTGCTGGACCGCGCCGCCATGCGAGAGCAGGCCGGCGAGATGCTGTCCCGGCTCTCGGTGAACGTGCCGCCCGCCTGGGCGAAGGTGCGCCGGCTGTCCGGCGGCCAGCGCCAGGCCGTGGCGATCGCGCGCGCGGCCGGCTGGGGGTCCAAGCTGGTGATCATGGACGAGCCGACGGCCGCACTCGGGGTGCAGGAGACCGCCCGGGTCGAGGAGCTGATCGCCCGGCTGCGCGACGAGGGTATGGCCATCCTGCTGATCAGCCACAACTTCGACCAGGTCATGCGCCTGGCGGACCGGGTGTGGGTGATGCGCGCCGGCGGACTCGCCGCGGGGCGCGCCACCGCCGACACCGACGCCCAGGAGCTGGTGGCGCTGGTCACCGGCGCCCGGGCCGACTGACCGCGCCGGCCGCCTCGGCCGGACACCTACCGCAACTGAGAGGGGAACCGCAGTGAACGCGGCCACCAGCAATCCGCTCGGCGTGCACGCCCTGGTCTGGGTCGGCGACTGGAGCCCGGAGTCGGCCCGCTACGCGGTCGAGCAGACCGCCGCCGCCGGGTTCGACCTGATCGAGATCCCGCTGCTCGACCCGTCGGCGGTCGACCCCGAGCTCACCCGCAAGCTGCTCGACCGCCACGGACTCGCGGCCGGCACCTCGCTCGGCCTCAGCGCGGACACCGACGTCTCCAGCACCGATCCCGACGTGGTGGCGCGCGGACGCCGGGTGCTCGCCGACGCGCTCGCGGTGACCCGCGACATCGGCTCCGGCTACTTCGGCGGCGTGATCTTCTCGGCGCTGCGCAAGTACGGCGCGCCGCTGGAGGAGCGCGGCCGGGCCAACGCGGTGGAGACGATCGCCTGGCTCGCGGAGCGGGCCAAGGCCAGCGGCATCACCATCGGCCTGGAGATCGTCAACCGCTACGAGACCAACGTCCTCAACACCACCGAGCAGGCCCTGGCCTTCCGGGCCGAGGTGGGGGCCGACAACGTCGTGCTGCACCTGGACACCTACCACATGAACATCGAGGAGCCGGACTTCGCCGAGCCGGTGCGCCAGGCCGGCGGGCACCTCGGATACGTGCACGTCGGCGAGAGCCACCGCGGCTACCTCGGGCAGGGCACGATCGACTTCCCCGCCTTCTTCGCCGCCCTCACCGCCGCCGGCTACACCGGTCCCATCACGTTCGAGAGCTTCTCCTCGGCCGTGGTCCACCCCTCGCTCTCCAACGACCTCGCCGTGTGGCGCAACCTGTGGAGCGACGGCGCCGACCTCGCGCGGCACGCGCGCCGGTTCATCACCGACGGCCTGACCCAGGCGCGGGGCTGATCCATGGCGGTACGGGCACTCCTGGGTATCGACCTCGGCACCAGCGGGGTCAAGGCGCTGGTCACCGGGGTGGACGGCGCCGCGCTGGGCGAGGCCGACGCCGAGTACCCGGTCGTCTCGGCGCGTCCCGGCTGGGCCGAGACCGACCCCGGACTGTGGTGGTCGGCCACCGTCCGAGCGGTGCGCGCCGCGCTGGCCGGCGCCCGGGAGCGGGCCGGCGACTGCGCCGTCGCCGCCATCGGGCTGGACGGCCAGATGCACGGGCTGGTGCTGGCCGACGCGGCCGGCCGGCCGGTGCGCCCGGCGCTGCTGTGGGCGGACCAGCGCGCCGCGGCCGTGCTCGGCCGGTGGACCGGCCTGCCGGCCGGTCTGCGCGGCCGGCTGGCCAACCCCCTGGTGCCGGGCATGACCGGGCCGCTGCTGCGCTGGGTCGCCGAGCACGAACCGGAGGCGGCCGCCGCGGCGCGGTGGGCGCTGCTGCCCAAGGACTGGCTGCGCCTGCGCCTCACCGGGGCGGCCGGCACCGAGCCGTCCGACGCCTCGGCCACCCTGCTGTGGGACGTGCCGGCGGACGGCTGGTCGGCGGAGGCCGCCGCCGCGGTCGACCTGCCCGAGCGGCTGCTGCCGCCGGTGCTCCCCTCGGGGGCGGCGGCCGGCGGCCTGACCGCGGCGGCCGCCCGCGAGCTGGGAGTCGCCCCGGACGTGCCGGTGGCCGCGGGGGCCGGCGACACACCGGCGGCGCTGCTCGCCACCGGCCTGCGGCCCGGACAGGCGCAGGTCACGGTGGGCAGCGGCGCGCAGGTGGTCACGCTCGCCGGCACCGCGGAGCCCGTACCGGGCGTGCACGTCTACCGCACCGCGACGGCGGCGGGCTGGTACCGGATGGCGGCCGTGCAGAACGCCGGCATCGCGCTGGACTGGGTGCGCGGCCTTCTGGGGACGAGCTGGCCCGAACTGTACGAGAGCGCCGACACCGGCGCCCCCGGGGCCGACGGCGTCACGTTCGTTCCGCACCTCACGGGCGAGCGGACGCCGGTCCTGGACCCGGCGGCCACCGGCGCGCTGTCCGGCCTGCGGCTGGCCAGCGACCGGGGCACGGTGCTGCGGGCGGCGCTGGAGGGGGTCGCGCTGTCGGTCCGGCACGCGGCGTCGGCGCTGCCCGGCGGCCTGCCGCCCCAGGTGCGCCTGGCCGGCGGCGGCACCCGGCACCCCGCGTTCCGCCGGCTGCTCGCCGACGTGCTCGGCGTTGAGCTGCACCCGGTGCGGCTGCGCAGCGCCTCCGCGCTGGGCGCGGCCCTGCTGGCCGCCGAGGCAGCCGGCCTGCCGGCGCCGCCCATCGCCCTGGAGGAGGCCGAGCCGGTCCGTCCGGGCGAGCGGTCGGCCGACTACGAGCCGGTGTTCGCCCGCTACCTGGAACGGGTGCGGCTGGGGTAGCGGCCCTCCGGACGCGGCACGGGCGTTCGCGGCCCGGCCGGGCGCGGCCCCGGCACCGGGCGGTCCGGGGTACCGGGTGCGTCGGCTCCCGCGGGCGTGCGCGCCCCCGCAAGTGGCGGCCGGACCGGCCCCCGGGACGGCCTGCCGCGCGGTGGCGGCCGCGGTCCCCCGCGCCCGGCCGCCGGTCCCCTCCGCCGCCGTCCGCCCGGGCCGCTGGTGGGGTTCCACGCGCCCCGAAGCGTGCACCGGGCCGCGGCGGAAGCCGGAGCCGCAGGGCAGCCGCGCGCCGGGCGGTGCCGCAGCGGACGTCGCCGCTCCTCGTCCGCGACGGTTCGTCGCGCGGCGGGCTCCCGTCCCCGCGCCTCCCGTTCGGCGCGTTCCGGTGTGCCGCCCAGCCGCCCGGGTGGACGACCGCCTCGGCGGCGCGGGCCGCCCACCCCCGCGTGGAGCCATCGGGGCGCGCGATGGCGCCATCCGCCGGACCCGGCGGCCGCGCGGTCCGCACCGCCCGCACTCGGCCCCCGCCCGGCTCCGCCATCCGTTCGGCGGGAGCGGGCGCGCGCGGCTTCCGGGTTTCGCGCGGACCGGTCTTGTCCGGGGCGGCCGGAAGTGCGGGCCGCACCGGGTTCCAGCCGTGGCGTGGGGCTGCGGGAGCCCCGCCGGGCGTGCTCCGGCCTGGTCGGCGCGGTTGCCTCCCGCGTCGGCGGGTAGCGGGCTGGCGTCGTCCGTGCCGACTCGAAGGAGACCCGATGGCGGTGGGATACATCAGCTGGCAGGCCGAGAACGGCGAGTCGCAGACCGTGGAGAACCCGGAGAACGGTCGGGAGTACGTGTTCTCGGGCCGGGGGCGGCTGTTCAACGGGACCGACACCGCGATGACGGTCCGGATCCCCGGCCAGCGCCCCTCCTCCGAGCCGGAGGACGCGTCCGCGCGCGGCAACCTCCTGGGGCGCGGGCGGAACCTGCAGGTCGAGGACGGCGCGAGCGTCCGGTTCGAGGGGTAGCCGCACGGCTCCCGGGGGCGCCATCGCCGCAGGCCTCCCCGGCGCCGGCACGGGCGGGAGCTCCGGGACGCCGGGCGCCCCCTCCGGCGGCCCTGCCTGGAAGCGGTCGGCACGCCGGAGGCGGGACCCGCGGCCCCGTGCGGCTCCGCCGCCCGGGCGGGGGCAGGGCGGATGTAGCGGCGCTGCGGGCCATGTCGCCCGCGGGGAGTCGGCTCACCGCTCCGACGGCTGCGGTCCGCCGCGCGGCCGGACGTGCCGCCCGCTCCGAGGCTGGAGACCGGGACCGTGCGGGCCCCGGTCCGCCGCGGCCTGCTGGTCCCCGCAGCCGGGACCGCGTCTCAACCCGGCGGCACAGGCGTGCCCGCTTCCCGAGCGGGGCCGGCCGGCGTCCCGTCCGACCCGGGCCCGGCCGGGCCGGCGGCCACCAGCCTGCGCGTCCCGTTCGCGCGGACCACGGCGTGTGGTCCCACCGCGTCCCTGCGGGCCCGGCCGGATCCGCCCCCGATGCCGCCGCGCCCGCACGGCACTGCCCCGCTCCCCCGGACACGTGGTTTCGGTGTCGGCTGTCTCCGGGCATGAAGGGAAGGCGTCCGCTTCCGCCGTCCCGCCGCTGCGCCGCGCGGCCGTGGGCCTCGCCGCGAGGGGCGCCTTCCGGCCCCTGCCGGACGGGCGCGCCGATCGGGCGGGCGTTGGACCCTTGTATCGCGGGCGGCTCCGGCTTATGGTTCGGGTCACATCGATCGAAGCGCTTCGACACCGACCCCCCGACGGGAGCGGAGCCGCCCATGGTCACCATCGCGGACGTCGCCCGGCACGCCGGGGTGTCGATCAGCACCGTCTCCTACGTGCTCTCCGGCAAGCGGTCGATCTCGGCGGAGACCGAGGGGCGGGTGCGCGCGGCCATCCGCGATCTCGGGTACCTGCCCAACGCCGGAGCGCGCGCGCTGGCCAGCAGCCGCAGCAACGTCCTCGCGCTCGTCGTGCCGCTGCGCTCGGACATGTACCTTCCGGTGCTCATGCAGTTCGTCACCGGGGTGGTCACGGCCGCCCGCGCCCATGAGCACGACGTACTGCTGCTCACCCAGGAGGAGGGCGCCGACGGGCTGCGCCGGGTGGCCGGGACCGCGCTCACGGACGCGGTCATCGTCATGGACGTGCAGCAGCACGACCCCCGCCTGGAGGTGCTGCGCGGGCTACCCCAGCCGAGCGCGCTGATCGGCGTGCCGGCCGATCCGCGCGGGCTGGCCTGCGTGGACCTCGACTTCGCGGCGAGCGCGGCCTCCTGCGTCGCCCACCTGGCGGACCTGGGGCACCGCGACCTCGGCTTCGTGGGGCCGCCGGAGCCCGTCTACCAGCGCGGCACCAGCTTCGCGCGGCGGGCGCTCGCCGGTTTCACCAGCGCGCTGCGGAGCCGGGCGCTGGCCGGAGCCGGCGTCCCCTGCACGCCGGACTACCGGGGGGTGCGGCGCGCCCTCGCCGAGCTGCGCGCCCGGGTCCCCGGGCTGACGGGGCTCGTGGTGCACAACGAGGAGGCGCTGCCGGTGCTGCTCGACGTGCTGCACTCCGACGGCCTCCGGGTGCCGGACGACCTGTCCGTCGCCGCGATCTGCCCGGACCAGCAGGCGCAGTCCCTCGCCGTGCCGGTGACGGCGGTGGCGATCCCGGCAGAGGAGCTGGCCGCCGACGCGGTGCGCGCGGTGATGCGGGAGCTCGAGGGCGTGCGCGACCGGACGGTGCGGCTGCGCGCCCCGGAGCTGCGGGTGCGCGCGAGCACCGGGCCCGTGAGGTGAGGCCGGCCGGCGGCTCCCGCCCGCGGACCGCCGGCCGGCGCGGTTGAGCACCGGAGAGGTTGGAGAGGAGGAGGCCGCACAGGCCGCGGGACGCGCCCCGGCGTCCCGGCGTTGTCGAAGCGCTTCGATCATCCGCGAGGAGAGTCCCCATGGTCCACCCCACCTCCAGCGACGGCGCTCCCGCCCGC
>NZ_QEIO01000222.1 GCF_003336425.1 Marinitenerispora sediminis
CCCTCCCCCTCGTTCCGCGACGGTGCCGCACAGCTGCTCGGCGTCCTGCCCCTGGCGGAGCGCGGCAAGGTCATGGTGATCGTCGGACACATCCAGGAGGCTCCGGACTCCGTGGCCCCGCCGCCCGCGGCCGGCGAGTCCGACGGCCTCGTCATCGACCACGCCGCCCGCCGGGTCTGGGCGGACCGCACGCCGGTACGGCTCAGCTACCAGGAGTTCGAGCTCCTCGCCCACCTGGCCTCCTCCCCCGGCCGGGTGTTCACCCGCACGGAGCTGCTGGAACGCGTGTGGCGGTCCGACATGCACGCCGGCTCCCGGACGGTGGACGTGCACGTCCACCGGCTGCGGCGCAAGCTCGGCGGACTGGGCCGCCGGCTCGCGACCGTCCGGCGGGTCGGTTACGTCTACCGGCCCGAACAGGCCCCGGCACCGGCGTGACACCGGGGGCCGCACCGCCTGCCCGGACGGCACCCCGCCGCATTACCCACCTTTCAGGTAGCTTAATAAGACTTAAGGGGGCGCCCGAGGTCGCGGCCGGTCGCCTTGTCCGCCGTCCACCGACCGCCGTCCACCGCCGCTCTCCGCCCCGGCCCGGGAGGATCCGCATGTCCGTCCGCCACGCGGCGCACGTCATCACCAGCGACGACGAGGCACTACGGGTCGCGGCGGCACTGGCACCGCGGCTGGCGGGCGACGCCGACGCGCGCGACGCCGAGCGCCGGCCGCCGCGCCGCGAGCTGGCGGAGCTGGCCGCCAGCGGGCTGCTCGGCATCACCGTGCCGCACCCGCTGGGCGGCGCCGACGTCCGCGCCGCCACGGCGGCCGAGGTGCTCCGGCTGCTCGGCACGGCCGACCTCAGCCTGGCCCAGATCCCGCAGCCGCACTTCGCCTTCCTCAACGCCCTGCGGCTCCAGGGGTCGGCCGCCGCCCGCGAACGCGTGTTCCGCGACGTGCTCGACGGCGCGCTGGTGGGCAACGCGCAGAGCGAGCGCGGCGGGCGGCACGCCCAGGACCACCGGACCCGCCTGGAGCGGACCGGCGGCGGCTGGCTGCTCAACGGCGTCAAGTACTACGCCACCGGCGCCCTCTTCGCCCGGTGGATCGCGGTCGCGGCCCCGGCCGCGGTGCCCGGCGAGCCCCGGCCCCAGGCGCACGTCGCCTTCGTGCGCGCCGACGACCCGGGTGTCCGGGTGGTCGACGACTGGGACGGCATGGGCCAGCGCACCACCGCCAGCGGCACCGTCGAGCTCACCGGAGTCCGGGTCGCCGAGCCGTTCGTCGTCCCGCACTACCGGACGTTCCGTGAGCCCACCACCTACGGCGCCTTCGCGCAGCTGCTGCACGCCGCCATCGACGTCGGCGCCGCCCGCGCCGCGCTCTCCCGTGCCGCGGAGTTCGTCCGCACCACGACCCGGCCCTGGTTCGAGAGCGGCGGGGAGCGCGCCGAGGACGATCCGCTGCTCGTCCAGCGGTTCGGCGAGCTGGAGATCCAGGTGCGCGCCGCCGAGGCCCTGCTCGCGGGCGCCGCCGACCGCGTGGACGCGGCACGGGCGGTCCCCGACGACGCCCGCACGGCCGAGGCGTCCATCGCCGTCGCGGCGGCCAGGGTCGCCGGGGGCGCCGCCGCCGTGGACCTCGGCAACGCCCTGTTCGAGGTCGCCGGCACCCGCGCCGCCGCCGACCGGCTGAACCTGCACCGCCACTGGCGCGACGCCCGCACCCACACCCTGCACGACCCCCCGCGCTGGAAGGTCCAGCACATCGGCCGCCATTCGCTGCGCCGAGAGGCGCCGCCGCGGCACGGACTCCTGTGACCAGGGCCGGCCCGTCGGTCCGCACCCGCCCGCCCGCACCGCTGATCCCGGAAGGCACCCGCCCATGACCCTCACGTTCCACTGGTTCCTGCCCACGCAGGGCGACAGCCGCGGCATCGTCAGCGGCGGCCACGGCGTCGACATCGACTCCGCCACCCGCACCCGCCAGGCCGACGTCGGCTACCTCGGCCAGATCGTCCGGGCCGCCGAGCAGCTGGGGTTCGCGGGCGCGCTGACCCCCACGGGCGCGTGGTGCGAGGACGCCTGGCTGACCACGGCGATGCTGTCCAGCGTCAGCGAGCGCCTGAAGTTCCTGGTGGCCTTCCGGCCCGGCCTGCTCTCGCCCACGCTCGCCGCCCAGATGTCCGCGACCTTCCAGCGGCTCAGCGGCGGCCGGCTGATGCTCAACGTGGTGACCGGCGGCGAGTCCCACGAGCAGCGCACACACGGCGACTTCCTCGACAAGGACGCCCGCTACGCCCGCACCGGGGAGTTCTTGGAGATCACCCACCGGCTGTTCCGCGGTGAGACGGTCGACTTCACCGGCGAGCACCTCCGGGTGGCGGACGCCCGGCTGCACCGCCGCCCCGATCCGGTGCCGCCGGTCTACTTCGGCGGCTCCTCCCCCGCGGCGCTGGAGGTGGCCGCCCGCCACGTCGACACCTACCTCACGTGGGGCGAGCCGCCGGCGGCGGTGGCCGAGAAGATCGGCCGGGTGCGCGCCCTCGCCGAGGCATACGGCCGCGAGCTCACCTTCGGCATCCGGCTGCACGTCATCGCGCGGGACACCGCCGAGGAGGCGTGGGCCGAGACCGAGCGCCTGCTGTCGGGCATGGCCCCGGAGACGGTCGCGAACGTGCAGGCCGGCCTGGCACGCAGTGAGTCCGAGGGCCAGCGCCGGATGCTCGCCCTGCACGGCGGCCGCACCGACCGGCTGGAGATCCATCCCCACCTGTGGGCCGGTGTCGGCCTGGTCCGCGGCGGCGCCGGCACGGCGCTGGTGGGCAGCCACCGCGAGGTCGCGGACCTGATCGAGGAGTACCACCGCGTCGGCATCACCGAGTTCGTCCTCTCCGGCTACCCCCACCTGGAGGAGGCCTACTGGTTCGGCGAGGGCGTGCTGCCGGTGCTGCGCGAGCGCGGCCTGTGGCGGCACCCCGCGGAGCCGGCCGCCGCGTCCGAGCCCCTGGTGCCGTTCACCAGCTGAACCGCGGACCCGCCAGGCCCCACGACCGGAAAGAGATCCAGACCATGAGCATCACCGTCCTCGTCGGGAACCCGCGTCCGGCGTCGCGCACCTCCAGCACCGCTGTCGCGGCGGCCCGTGCGGTCGCCTCGGCCGCCGGGCGGTCCGGCGAACCCGAGGTCATCGAGCTGGCCGACCTCGCCCCGGACCTGCTCCTCGCGAACCGCCCCGCACGGGTCGCCGACGCGCTGGAGCGGGTGCGTGCCGCCGAGACCCTCCTGGTGGCCAGCCCCACCTACAAGGCCACCTACACCGGGCTGCTCAAGGTCTTCCTCGACCAGTTCCCCGCGGACGCGCTGGCCGGCGCGGTGGCGATCCCGCTGCTGCTGGTCGGGTCACCCGCGCACACGCTGGCCGTGGAGGTGCACCTGCGCCCGCTGCTGGTGGAACTCGGTGCCGCGGTGCCCACCCCCGGGCTCGCCGTGGCCGAGGCCGACCTGCCCCGGCTGCCGGAGCTCCTCGCCCCGTGGGCGCGGCAGGTGGCCCGGCAGCTCCCGCCGGCCGGCCCGGGCGGCACCGCCGGCTGACCGCCGCCCGGGCGCGGCCCGGCTCCGCGAGGCCCCTGTCACACGCCGCAAGGACGAAGGAGAACGCCATGGACTCCACGAACGCGACGGTCGGCGACACCGCGAGGACCCGGGCCGCGGGCGGACCGGCCCCGGAAGCGGAACGGCCGCCGACGGAGCCCGGAGTGGACACCGAGCTCTTCCGCCAGGCCCTGGGCCGCCACCCGGCCGGCGTCGTGGTGGTCACCGCCGACCTCGCGGGCGAACCGGTCGGGGTCACCGCGACCTCCTTCACCAGCGTCAGCCTGTCCCCGCCGCTCGTCGGCTTCTATATCACGCAGAGCTCGTCGACGTGGCCGAAACTGCGCGCGGCCGGCGGCTTCGCCGTGAACCTCCTCGCCGAGGACCAGGACGGCCTCGCCGCCCGCTTCGCCCGCACGGGCGTGGACCGCTTCGCCGCGCCCACCTCGTGGACCCGCGCCCCGGACGCCACGCCCCTGCTGGCCGGCGCGGCGGCCCACCTGCTCTGCGAGCGCCACGACCTGCGCCTCTTCGGCGACCACTGGCTGGTGGTCGGGCGGGTGACCCGGACCGTCCTCCCGGCGGCCCGCCCGCCGCTGGTGTACCACCAGCGGATGTTCGGAGGGTTCCGGCCGAACGCGTGACGGATCCCGGGCCGCCGGACGGGGGCCGCCGCCCCGAGCGCGGGCGGTGGACGGGCGGCCGGCGGCCTCCCGCGGCTGCGATCATCCGGGGATGGACTCCTCCCTCCCCGCCGGCTGGACGATCGAGCGCGTGCGCGCCCTGTCGGGAGACCGGACCGCCGCCCTGCTCTCGCCCGAACGGCTCGTCGTGGTCGACGAGTACGACCAGGCGGACTACTCGACGCTGCGACCGGACGCGGTCATCTCGTTCCACGACCTGTGCCTCGTGTGGGCGGCGGGTACGTGGTTCATGGGGCACCTCGAACCCGACGGCTCGGTCATCTGCTGGGCGTCCTACGGTCCCGACCTGTACGAGGCCGTCCGCGCCCTGTGACCCGGCGGGCCCGCCGCCCCTCCCGGCGCACCCGGCGCGCGTCCCGGCGCCGCCAATGCCCGCGGCACGGCTGCGGGGCGCCCCCGGCAGGCGCCCCGCAGGGGCGTCGTCACGGCCGGACGGCGCCCACGAACTGCTGGTCCCAGTAGCCCGACAGCGACACGACCTCGATCGTCTTGCCGCTGCTCGGGGCGTGCACCATCTGGCCGTTGCCGGCGTAGATCCCGTTGTGGCCGATGTCGGGGAAGAAGAACATGATGTCGCCGGGCTGCAGCTGGTCCCAGGACACCTTGTTCGGCAGTTCGTACTGCGCATACGTCGTACGCGGCAGGCTCACCCCCGCCGAGCCCCACGCGGCCTGGGTGAGGCCCGAGCAGTCGTACCCGGCCGGGCCGGTGCCGCCCCAGATGTAGGGCTTGCCGACCTGGGCGAACGCGAAGTCCAGGGCCGAGCGCGCGCTGCCCGAGGCCGAGCCCGTGTAGGAGGCGCCGCCGCTGGAGTCGCCGCTGCCGGTCACCGGGTTGCCCTCGAAGCCGGCCAGCAGCTCCTCCTGCTCGGCGAGCGCCTCCTCCACCTCGTCCTTCTTGTCCTTCAGCTCGTCGCGGCGCTCCTCGGCCTCGTCAAGGGTCTCCTCGGCCTCCTCCTTGAGCTGCAGGAGGCGCTCGGAGGAGCCGGTGAACTCCTCCAGCTCCGCCCGCTGCCGCTCCGACAGGTAGGAGACGTCGGCGGACTGCTCCAGGAGCGCGGACGGGTCCTCCACGGACAGCACCGTGGTGGTGGCGCTGGGGTCGTTGGACCGGTAGGCGGCGCTGGCGAAGCTGGCGACGCGCTCGCGCAGCTCCTCGTAGCGCTCGTCCTCCTCGCCGATCTGCTCCTCCAGCGCGGTCATGCGCTTCTCGGCGGCCTCCAGGTCCTCCTTGGCCTGGTTGTAGTCCTGGACGAGGGTGCTGGACTCCTCGGTCAGCTCCTCGATCCGCTGCTCGACCTCCTCCTGGGTCGGCTCGGGCTCGGCGTACGCGGGGCCGCTGGGCAGCACGACGCCGCCGGCGAGGACGCCCATGCCGGCGGCGATGGCGCCGGCTCTCCGGGAGACGCGGTTGGTGGTCATGGTGTTCACGGTTCCTGTCGTGGGAAGTAACGGGGGGCGGGGGAATGCCGGAGCGACCGCCGCCGGCCGCACGGCACGGGACCGCGGGCACGGGGCGATCGCGGCGGGACGGACGCGTCCGCTCGGCGGGGTTGCGCCGGGTCACGCGAGCGAGCGGGGCACGCGTGGCCTCGCCGGCGCCGGACGGACGGTCCCGGGGCGCGCCGGGCGGTCTAGACCCGCTGGACGCAGATGACGCGCAGCAGCCCGACGCCGCCGCGGCCGGCGGTGCGGTGGGAGGGGGCCTCGGGG
>NZ_QEIO01000223.1 GCF_003336425.1 Marinitenerispora sediminis
GCCCCCCTCTCCGGAGCCTCCGGCCCCCGAGGAGGCCCCCGGAGAAGGCGAACCGGAGGAGGAGGCGGCACCCGAGGAGTTCCCGTGGCCGTTCGACCCGGATGACCCGGAGTCCCGCGAGCGGCTGCGGGAGGCGTGGGAGGAGTACCAGCGGGAGAACGGCGGCACGCCCTAGGTCCGGGGCCCCGGCGGACGGCACACCGGTGCGGTGCCGTCCTCCTGGACGTCGCGGTGGCGCCGCGCCGCCCCACCTCCGGGCCGCCGAACCGAAGGCCGGGCCGCTGTCCCGCCGCCCTGTCCCGGCGCCCGCGGGATCCGGAGCGGACGACCGGGCCGGTCGGGGCGACATGCGGACCGCCGAGCGGCCCGGCCGTAAGCGGCGTTGGGAAAGGCCGGCCGGAGCACCAGGACTCCGGTCACGGAGCGTGGATACGGCCCCGCTCACGAGCACGACCGCGAGGATCGCGTGCTCGATGCGGCGCTTCCCACCGGCGCGCACGCGGCGGCACTCCCGGCCCGACTGACCGGCCGGCGCGTGCGCAGGCGTCCGCGCCGCTCCCCTGCCCCGGGGCCACTCGGGAAGCGTCGGCCGGGCGCGGGGTCGGAGCCGGGGGGAAGGCCGTTGTCGGGGACCCGTGCTCCGGCCTGGGCCGAAGCGGGGCCGTCCCCCAGCGCCACCGGTCCTGCCCGTTCTCCGCCCGTGCGGGTCGGGAACAGCGGCTATCCGCTCGCCGACGGAGCGGGGCCTCCAGCACCGTCGCTCCCGCGCCCGCGCGGCGCGGACCCTCTGAGCGGCGGCCCCGGCACGGCCCCGTCACGCCGGTCCGGACGCCGGCCCGCCAGCCGTGTCCAGCTCACCGAGGAACCCGTCGACGAGTTCCAGCACGCGGTCCGGCCGGTCCAGCGGGCTCACGTGGCCGGCCCCCTCGATGCTCGCGAACCGCCCTCCCGGGGCGGCCGCGGCCGCCCGCCGCACGACCTCCTCCGGCACCAGGGTGTCGTGCTCCCCGCGCAGCCACAGCGACGGCACGGCGAGCAGGTGCAGCCGGGGCAGGTGGTTCAGCCGCATCCGCCGCGGCCCGTACGCGTGCACCTGCCAGTCGTCGAACGCGCCCTCCCGGTGGGCGCGCTTGGCGCGCGCCTCGGCGTGGACGAGGTCCACGAGGGCGGCGAAGTCGGGCGTCCGCTCGCCGGCCGGGTGCTCACGGACCAGCGCCGCGCGCACGGCCTTCGGCGACGCCGCCAGCCAGGCCGCCGTCCAGCGCGGCACGGCGCCGATCCGCAGCAGCAGCCAGGTGGCGAACTGCCACGGGCGCACCTCGTCGAGGCCGCCGGGAGCGAGCAGCACCAGCCCGCGGACCCGCTCGGGACGACGCAGCGCCAGTCCCACAGCAAGGCCGCCGCCCATCGAGAGCCCAACGACATCCACCCGGGCCAGGCCGAGGCGGTCGAGCAGCCCGGTGAGCACGTCCTCAAGGCGGGCCTGGTCCAGCACGCCCGACCACGGGCGGGAGCCGCCGTGCCGCGGCAGGTCGACGGCGATGACCCGCCGGCTCGCGGCGAGCGCCGGCATCAGGTGCCGCCAGGTCAGTGGCGCGGTGTCCAGCATCGCGCCGTGCAGCAGCAGCACCGGCGGCGCGTCCGGGGGCCCGGCCGTGTAGACCCGGATCGGGCCGGCGTCCAGCCCGATGTCCTGGTGGGTGGCGAAGGGGTCCCCGGTCATTCCGGCCTCCCGATCGCGGAGTCGAGCCGGTCGAGCAGGCGCGCGTGCGCCTGCCGGGCGGCCTCCCGGCCGTCCGGCGCCGACGTCTCCCACCCCGCGGCGACCAGGTCGGCGAACAGGTCGACGCTCTCGCGGAGCCGGTCGCGGGACAACGGCCCCATGACCGGGGCGGTGCTGGCCAACCCGACCGCGAACACCGACATCACCGTCGCGGCCGCGCGCGGGTCGAGGTCGGCGCGCACCACGCCGGCCTGTTGCGACTCCGTGATGAAGTCGACCAGCCAGTCCAGCCGCGGTCCGTACCTCCGCGGGCCCTTCCGGCGCAGGTACCCGCCGAGCACATCGGCCTCGGCGAGGTAGCAGGCGAGCATGAACTCGTCGTGGAGCAGCGCCTCGACCCCGAACCGCCAGGCGGCGGACACCGGCACCGGACCGCCGTGCGCGGCGACGAGGGCGCGGACCTCCCGAGTGAGCGAGCGCGTGGAGCGCACCAGCAGCGCGTCGAGCAGCGCCTCCTTGGACGGGAACTCCAGATAGACCGCGCCCTTGCCGACTCCGGCGCGGCGCGCGATCTCGGCCATGGTGGTCCGGTCGTACCCCTTCTCCAGGAAGAGGTCCCGGGCCCGGTCGAGCACCGCGTTCCTGCGGTCGGGAATGGTCGGTCGCGGCATCGGTCTCCTCGCTTCCGTTCGACATAGTGACCATATCAAGTGCTTCGGTCACTACGCGCCCGGTCCCCCGCACGCCCGCGGCGGCGGGCCGGACCGGTCCGCACCTGGCAGCAGGGCCGGCCGCACCACTACGTTGGTACGCATGTACGACGCCGTCCCTCCGCACCCGCGCCGCGACTCCACCCTCTCCCGCGCCCAAGCCCGCCGGATCGCGCTCGCCGCCCAGGGGTTCGCCGACCGCCGACCCGCCGGAGCCCCGGACATGCGGCACCTGCGCCGCGTGATCGACCGCGTCGGCGCCATTCAGATCGACAGCGTGAACGTGCTGGTCCGCAGCCAGTACCTTCCGGTGTTCGCCCGGCTCGGCGGGTACGATCCGGCGCTCCTGGACCGCGCCACCACCGCACGCAGCCGGCACCTGGTGGAGTACTGGGGGCACGAGGCCAGCCTGCTGCCACCCGAGACGCACCGCCTGCTGCGCTGGCGGATGGCCCGCGCCCGCGACGAGTCGTGGGGCGGCATGCGGCGGATCGCCACCGAGCAGCCGGACCTGGTGAAGGCGGTCCGGGCCGAGGTCGAGCGGCGGGGGCCGGCCACCTCCCGGGAGATCGAGGCCGCCCTGGAGCACGACCGGCCGCGGGCGCGCGAGAACTGGGGCTGGAACTGGTCACTGGTCAAACGGGCCCTGGAGTTCCTGTTCTGGGCCGGAGAGGTCACCACCGACGGCCGCACCCGGCAGTTCGAGCGCCGCTACGACCTGCCCGAGCGGGTGCTGCCCCGCGCGGTGCACGAGGCCCCGGACCCGGACCCTGCCGAGGCGCGCCGCGAACTGCTGCGCATCGCCGCCCGCGCGCACGGCGTCGCCACGGAGCAGTGCCTGCGCGACTACTTCCGGCTGCGCGCCGACGAGGCCCGGACCGCGCTGGCCGAACTGGTCGACTCCGGCGAACTCGTGCCGGTCTCGGTGGAGGGGTGGCGGCGGCCCGCCTACCTGCACCGCGACGCCCGGCTGCCGCGCCGGGTCACCGCTCGGGCGCTGCTCAGCCCGTTCGACTCGCTGGTCTGGGAGCGAGAGCGCGTGCGGCAGATCTTCGGCTTCGACTACACGCTGGAGATCTACGTCCCCGCCGCCAAGCGCAAATACGGTTACTACGTCCTGCCGCTGCTGCTGGGCGACCAGTTGGTGGCGCGGGTGGACCTGAAGGCCGACCGCGGGGCCGGCGTGCTCCGGGTACAGCGCACCGCTCTGGAGGCCGGTGCCCCGCCGGAGACCCACGACGAGCTGACCGCGGAGCTCCTCCTCATGGCGGAGTGGCTCGGACTCGGCAACGGGGTCGCGGGGCCGACCGAAGGCTGACCGGCGGACCGGACGGCGGTGCGCGGCGGCCCGGCCGTGCACCGCGAGAGACCGGCGGCGGTGTCCGGCATGCCCGCTCCGCGCGCGAGCCGCCCACGCGGATCGGGGCGGTTGCCACATCCGGCCACCGCCCCGACGCACCACCGGCCCCGTTGAACCCCCGGTCCCAGAAGCCGTCCCCGTCCGCGCGGGTACCACGGGCCGCGCCGCGGCTGCCCGGCCGCCCGGGAGACGCGTCCCCCTGCGCGTCCGCCTCCTCGCCGCCACCGCGGGGCCGGCACCCGCCCCGTCCCCGGCCGGGCGATGGGGAGGGAACGCCCCCGGGGGGGGACGGCCGCAGCACCACCCCGCCGAACGCCGCGCACCACGGGCGGCAGCGAGGCGCGCCGGGACCGGGCCCAGGCCGCGCGGCGTACGGCGGCTCGCCCACCGCCTCGGCCGGCCGCACGCTCGCCGGGCGCGGCCACAGCGGGCGCCGGGGCCCGGCGGTCGGCACCCGGCGCGCGGCGGACGGCCTCCGGCGCTCCGCGGCCCGTGGTGTACTCGTCCCCGTGGACGATCACGGCACGGGCTCGGTGGAGCTCACCGAGGGATGGGACAGCGCCGCGACACTGGTCGGCGGCCGGTGGATCGAGCGGCGCCCCCGGCATCCGGCGGCGGCCGACCGGCTGCGGATGGAGACCCGGGTGATGCCGTGGCTGGCGCCGCGGCTGCCGCTGGCCGTGCCGCGGCCGCATCTGCTGCGCGCCGCCCCGCTCGTCGTCCGGCACGCGCTGGTGCCGGGCGCGCCGACCGAGCGGCCCACCGCGGCGCACGCGCGGCAACTCGGGACCTTCCTCCGGGTACTGCATGCCACCGACGCCGCCGCCGCGGTCGACCGCGGTCTGCCGGACGCGCCAGCGACCGTCCTGGACCGGACCGAGACGGTCTGCCGGTTCCGGGCCGCGGTACTCCCGCTGCTTCCCGCCGACCTCCGGGACCCCGCCCGCGAGCTCCTCGCGGGGGTGGCCGAATGCCCGGCCGACACCGTGGTGCACGGCGACCTGGGCCCGGAGCACGTCCTCGCGGACGACAGCGGTCTCACCGGCGTCATCGACTTCTCCGACGCCCACGTGGGCGATCCGGCCATCGACCTGGCGTGGGCGCTCTTCGGTACCCCGGCGGAGTTCGCCGCGGCGCTCGCCGACGCCTACGCCGTCTCCCCGGGACTGCGCGAGCGCGCCCTGCTCTGGCACCGGCTCGGCCCCTGGTACGAGGTGCTGCACGGCGTGGAGAACGACCGGCCGGCGGACGTCCGGTCCGGCTTGGACGGGGTCATGCGGCGGCTGGACGTCCCCGAGCGGCCGTGACGGCGACGCCGGCCCCGCGCGCCGCCGACGCACACTCCCGCACCGACCACACTCCGGGCCCCGCGTTCTGGGCGCGCGCCCAGAACGCGCGCCCCGCACCGGCGGGGGTAACCAGCCTCCCGTGGCGGTGAACGGGTGACACACCTCCCGTGGCGGTGAACGGGTGACACACCTCCCGTGGCGGTGAACGGGCGAAACAGCTCCCCTGGCGATGGGCGCGGGAGAACAGCTCTAGGGCCACCGCGGCGCGGGGAGCAGGGGGAACCGCTCCACTCACCCGACCCGCTCGGGGCCCCGGGGCCGGATGCCCGCGCCCGGACCGCGACCCGGGTGGGACGCGGCCCGACGCACGCGGCCACGCGGGCCCGCCCTGACGTGCTGGGGGCCGTCCCGGCCCGGGGGAAAGGCCGCCACGGGGCATCGGTGTGACGAGGTCCGCCAGCCGCGGTGCCGACGGCCGCAACGCGTCGGCGAGCGGGGTGGCGGGTCACCGCCCGTGCCGTAGGCGCCGAGAGCCGCCTCGCCGCTACCCGGGCGTCCGCGTGAGCGCCTCGCCGAACTCGGCGGCGGGCCGCCCGACATTCCGGCGGGCACTCGGCCAGGGCGGGACGGGCGGAGCGCGGATACGCCGCACGGGGTCGACGGCCGCTTCGGCGGCTTCCGGGCGGTACCGGATATGCCGGGCCCGGGCCTGGTACGGGAGCAGAGAGCGACCGCCGGCCGCCGCAGCGGCGCGGGCGCCGCGGGCCGACCGCCCGCCCAGGGAGGCCAGCCCCGCAGGACGGTGGACGGACGACGTGCGGACGTGGTCATGGGGTGTGTGAGCCAGGTCGGTCCGCAGGCGGTCGACCTCGCCCGGACCGCGTGGCTGTCGGCCGGCCTGCCCGAGACCACGCCCGG
>NZ_QEIO01000224.1 GCF_003336425.1 Marinitenerispora sediminis
CGCCGGCGCGTCTACCTGCACCCGATCCGCTGGACCTCGCTCGGCCTCTCGCTCATCGAGGCCATGCTCCTCGGCCTTCCCGTGGTGGCGCTCGCCACGACGGAGGCGTCCGAGGCGGTCCCGCCGGAGGCCGGGGTGGTGACGAACCGGATGCCGGTGCTGCGCCGCGCCCTGCGCGACCTCGCCGCCGATCCGGAGCGGGCCCGGGAGGCCGGCGCCGCCGCGCGGGCCGCGGCGGCGCGCAGGTACCCACTGTCTCGGTTCCTCACCGCCTGGGACCGGCTACTCCAGGAGGTGACTCGATGAGGATCGCCATGGTGTCGGAGCACGCCAGCCCGATCGCCACACTCGGGGGCGAGGACGCGGGCGGGCAGAACGTGCACGTCGCGGAACTCGCCCGCGCGCTGGGGACGCTCGGCCACGAGGTCACGGTCTACACGCGGCGGACCGGCCGGGCCCAGCCCGACACGATCGGCTTCGCGCCCGGGGTGGTCGTCCGGCACGTCGGGGCCGGCCCGGCCCGGACGCTGCCCAAGGACGCCCTGCCCCGCTACATGCCGCGGTTCGGCGACGTCCTGGCCCGCGAGTGGGCCGGCACGCCGCCGGACGTCGTGCACGCCCACTACTGGATGAGCGGCGTGGCCGCGCTGCGCGCCGCCGAACCGCTGGACATCCCGGTCGTGCTCACCCTGCACGCCCTCGGCACCGTCAAGCGGCGCTTCCAGGGCGAGCAGGACAGCAGCCCGGCGGAGCGGATCGCCACCGAGCGCGACATCGCGCACCGCTCGGCGCTCATCATCGCGACCTCGGCCGAGGAGCGCCGGGAGCTGCGCTCCTGGCGCGTCCCCGCCGACCGGATCAGCGTGGTGCCGTGCGGCGTGGATCTGGAGCGGTTCACCCCGGAGGGGGCGGCCGAGCCGCGCGGCGAGCGCCCGCGGCTGCTCAGCCTGGGCCGCCTGGTGCAGCGCAAGGGCGTGGAGACGGTCATCCGCGCGCTCGTCGCGGTGCCCGACGCCGAACTCGTCGTCGCGGGCGGCCCCGGCAGGTCCGAGCTGACCGGTGATCCCGAAGCCGCCCGGCTGCGCCGCATCGCCGAGCAGATCGGGGTCGCCGACCGCGTCCGGTTCGTCGGCCGCGTGGCGCGCGCCGACGTTCCGGCGCTGCTGCGCTCGGCCGACGTCGCCATCAACATGCCCTGGTACGAGCCCTTCGGTATCAGCACCGTCGAGGCCATGGCCTGCGGCGTCCCGGTCATCGCCTCCAGCGTGGGCGGGCACCTGGACACCGTCGTCAACGAGGTCACCGGCGTGCTGCTGCCGCCCCGGGAGCCCGCCCTGCTGGCGGTCCGGCTCCGCCGGCTGCTCGCCGACCCCGTCAGCAAGGACAGCTACGGCATCGCCGCCGCCGACCGCGCGGCCGCGCGGTACTCCTGGCCGCTCATCGCCCGCCAGACCGAGGACCGCTACCGCGCGGTGCTGGAGGACTGGCGCACCGGCCGCCGCCCGGCCCGCGCACCGGGCGACGGGGGCGCCAGCCCCGCCGGCCGCGCGGCCGCCGCCACCGCAGTGTCCCCGGGAGGTATCTGATGCACCAGCACCTGACCGAACTCCAGCGCGCCCTGCGGTGCACCGACACCGGCCGGGTCGAGGACTGGGGACGCCGGCTCGCCGCCGTGCTGCTGGACGGCGGCCGGCTGCTCGCCTGCGGGAACGGCGGCAGCACGGCGGAGGCCCAGCACCTCACCGCCGAACTCGTCGGCCGGTTCGAGGACGAACGCCGGCCGCTGTCCGCGATCGCGCTGCACGCCGACACCTCCAGCCTCACCGCCCTCGCCAACGACTACGGATACCGCGACGTCTACGCCCGCCAGGTGCGCGCGCACGCCCGCCCCGGCGACGTGCTCGTCTGCCTGTCCACGAGCGGGGCCAGCGAGAACGTCGTCGCCGCGGCCCTGGCCGCCCGCGAACTCGGCGTCCGCACCTGGGCGCTGACCGGCGAGGGCCCCAGCGCGCTGCTCGCCGCCTGCGACGAGGCCGTCCAGGTCCCCGCCGCCGCGGCGTCCACGGTGCAGGAGGTGCACCTCGCACTCGTCCACCTGCTCTGCTCGGTCGTCGACGCCGAGGTGCGCCACCGCGCCGGCGCCGTACCCGCGGCGGGCCGTGAGGAGGTCCAGGCATGAACCGCGACACCCGCCCGCTGGTCGTGATCGGCGACGCCCTGCTCGACATCGACCTGCGGGGGTCGGTCCGCCGCCGCTGCCCGGACTCCCCGGCCCCGGTGCTGGACGCGGCCAAGCCGGTGCACCGGCCCGGCGGCGCCGCGCTCGCCGCGTGGCTGGCCGCCCAGGGCGACCGGCCCGTCGTCCTCGTGACCGCGCTGGGCGCCGACGAAGCCGGCGCGCGGCTCGACGAACTGCTCCGCGACACCGTGTCGCTGGTCCGCCTCCCGCTGCGGGGCCGGACCCCCACCAAGACCCGGCTGCTCGGCGACGGCCGCACGCTCGTGCGCGTCGACGACGGCGAGGGCCGAGCGGACTCCGGTCCGCCGGTGGAGCGGCTGGCCGCGCTGCTCGGCTCCGCGGCCGGCGTGCTCGTCTCCGACTACGGGCGCGGCGTCGCGGCGGTGCCGGAGGTCCGCGAGGCGCTGGCCGCGGCGGCGGAATCGGTGCCCATGGTGTGGGACCCGCACCCGCGCGGCGCCGCACCGGTGCACGGCATGGCGCTGGTCACCCCGAACGCCTCCGAGGCCGAGGTGCCCGAGGACGACCCGCGCCGCGCGCTGCGGCGCGCCCGCGCACTGGTGCGCCAGTGGCGCGCCGCGGCCGTGGCCGTCACGCTCGGCCGGTGCGGCGTCGCCTGGACGGCGGCCGACGCCGAGCACGGCGAGCACCTCGCGGCCCCGCGGATCGAGGCGCCCGGCGACACCTGCGGTGCCGGCGACCGGTTCGCCGCCGCCGTCCTGGAGGCGCTGGCCGCGGGAGCCGCCACGGGCAGCGCCGTGGCCGGCGCCGTCCGCGCGGCCTCCCGCTTCGTCGCCGAGGGCGGCGCCGGCGCCGCCGCCGAGCGCGGGCCGGCCGGTGCGACCCTGCCGCTCGGGCTGGCCGACGGCCCCGCCGAACTGGCCGAGCGCGTCCGCGCCGCGGGCGGCACCGTGGTCGCGGCCGGAGGCTGCTTCGACGTGCTGCACGCCGGCCACGTCAGCCTGCTGCGCCGGGCCCGGGCCCTCGGCGACTGCCTGCTCGTCTGCGTCAACTCCGACGCCGCCATCCGGCGGCTCAAGGGGCCGGACCGGCCGATCATGGCCCAGGAGGACCGGATCCGGGTGCTGTCCGCGCTCGACTGCGTGGACGCCGTGGCGGTCTTCGACGAGCCCACCCCCGCCGAGATCCTGGGCCGGTTGCGGCCCGACGTCTGGGTCAAGGGCGGCGACTACGCGGTGGACGACCTCCCCGAGGCGCCGGTCGTCGCCGGGTACGGCGGCGAGGTCGTCCTGCTGCCGCTGCTCCCGGGCCGCTCCACCACCCGCCTGGTCGCCGAGATGCGCGCGGCCAGCGACTGACCCCGCCCACGCAACGAGGAGAGGAGCAGCATGCGCCCGTTGGGCAACACCCTGATCACCGGCGGAGCCTCCGGCCTGGGGGCCGCCGTCGCCAAGTCGGTCGTCGCCGAAGGAGGGCGGCCACTCATCATCGACCGGACCCGCCCCCCGGGCGACCTGCCGTTCGCGCAGGCCGACCTCGCCGACCGCGCCGCCACCGAAGCGGCCGTCCACGACCTCGCCCGCCAGGCCGGCGGCCTCGACGCCGTCGTCAACGCGGCCGGCATCGACGCCTGCGGACCGCTGGAGGACGTGCCGGCCGACGAGTGGGAGAACGTCATCCGGGTCAACCTGCTGGGCACGGCCGCGGTCGTGCGCGCGGCGCTGCCCCACCTCCGCCAGAGCGCGGGCACCATCATCGACTGCGCCTCCACCCTCGGGCTGCGCGCCGTCAGCGACGCCACGGCCTACTGCGCCGCCAAGTTCGGCGTCGTCGGTTTCACCCGCGCGCTCGCCGCCGAACTGGCCGGGCAGGTCGGCGTGACGCTGCTCATCCCCGGCGGGATGGACACCGCCTTCTTCCACGGCCGCCCCGAGCAGTACCGGCCCGGCCCCGACGCCAAGCTCAACCCCCCGGAACACGTGGCCCGCGCGGTGGTCTTCGCGCTGCGCCAGCCGCCGGGCTGCGAGGTCCGCGAGCTGATGATCTGCCCGTCGCGCGAGTCGTCCTGGCCGTGAGCGGGCGGGCGCCGCCGCGCGGGAGGCCGGCGCGGCGATCGCGACAGCGGGCCCGAACCGAGGAGGAGAGAACATGGCACGTCACCGAACGGGGCGCGCCGTCGTCACCGGCGGCGCCGGATTCGTCGGCTCGCACCTGTGCGAGCGGCTGCTGGAGCGCGGCAGCGAGGTCGTCTGCGTCGACAACTTCGCGACCGGCAGTCCCCGCAACGTGCGGCACCTGAGCGCCGCACCCGGGTTCCGGCTGGTGGAGGCCGACGTGACGCGCCCGCTGGCCGACACCGGTCCCGTCGACACCGTCTTCCACCTCGCCTCGGCCGCGTCGCCGGCCGACTACCTGCGGCTGCCGGAGGAGACGCTGGAGGCCGGGAGCCTCGGCACCCGCACGGCGCTGCGCCTGGCCCTGCGCCACGGCGCCCGGATGGTCCTGGCCTCCACCAGCGAGGTCTACGGCGACCCCCTGCAGTACCCGCAGCAGGAAGGCTACTGGGGCAACGTCAACCCGATCGGGCCGCGCAGCGTCTACGACGAGGCCAAGCGCTACGCCGAGGCGCTGACCATGGCCTACCACCGCACCCACGGCACCGACGTCGCCATCGCGCGGATCTTCAACTGCTACGGCCCCCGGATGCGTCCCGACGACGGCCGCGCCGTGCCCACCTTCATCGGCCAGGCGCTGGCCGGTGAGGCCATCACCGTCTCCGGCGACGGCCTGCAGACCCGGTCGATCTGCTACGTGGACGACACCGTCCGGGGGCTGCTCGCCCTCGCCGACAGCGGGGCCACGGGGCCGGTCAACATCGGCAGCACGGAGGAGCTGTCCATGCTGCGCCTGGCGGAGCTGGTCCGCCGGCTGGCGGGCTCCGGATCACCGATCGTGCACATCGGCCGGCCGGCGGACGACCCGCGGTTCCGCCGGCCCGACACCCGCCTCGCCGAGAAACTGCTGGACTGGCGGCCCGCCGTCCGGATGGAGGAGGGGCTGCGCCGCACCATCGACTGGTTCATGGCGGAGCGCGCCGTCCCGGCCGCCCGGTCGGCGGCCGGCGAGGTGACGGCCGGCTAGCTTCTCGGCGGTGGGTCGGCGTGCTGTTCGGCGGCCGCCAGCGGCCGCTCCGGCGGGACGCCGCCCCGCCGGTCGCGGCGTTCCGTGCCAGGAGGCGCCCGCGGGTGCGCGCCCGAGCTCGTCGGGTAGTACGCCTCCGCCAGCGAGCCCCCGTGCCCGGGCCCCGCGGCTCCCTCGGTCCGCAGTGGAGGGAGCCATCCACCAGCCGCTGTTCGGGACGGATGGGCGGGGAGGGCGCTCGGAGGCGCGTCAGGGGCCGTCGCCCCACGCACCGGTCCGTGCCCGCGGCAGCCATGGGCACCGGAGGTTCGGCGCACTCCCGTCACAGATCCGGCGAGGCGCCGCATCGCGGCGGGCCCGGCCGGGCCGGGCCCTGGGAGTGTCCGGCGGCCGCGTCGGCCCTATGTCCGTACCGGATTCGCCGGCTGCGGGCCCGGCGTCCAAGTGCGGGCCCGGTGGTCGTCGGCGGCCGGAGGGGGCGAATGCCGCGGCTGCTCCCGGCCGCTGGCCTGCGGTGGGCGGCGTGTCCGGGCGTCGGCCGGCCGGGGGCGTCTGCCCGCAGGCCGGGCCCGCCCCGCCCAGGTGCCCGGGATGCCGGTCCGCGGACGGGCGCGCGGCTC
>NZ_QEIO01000225.1 GCF_003336425.1 Marinitenerispora sediminis
GGATGGGGCAGGGCTTCCTGGGACGCTCTCCGGGCGGGCGCCTGGTCGCGGTCAAGGTCGTACGCCCCGAGCTGACGGGGGACGCGGAATTCCGGCGCCGCTTCGCCGACGAGGTCAGGGCCGCTCGCAAGGTCAGCGGCTTCTACACCGCCCCGGTGGTGGACGCCGCCCCCGACGCCGCCCCGCCGTGGCTGGCCACCGCCTACATCCCCGGCCTCTCCCTGCACCAGGCGGTCGCCGGGCACGGCCCGCTGCCGTTGGAGTCGGTAGCGGTACTGGGTGCGGGCCTGGCGGAGGGGCTGGCCGCCGTGCATGCGGGCGGCATCGTGCACCGCGACCTCAAGCCCGGCAACGTGCTGCTCGCCGAGGACGGGCCCCGGCTGATCGACTTCGGCATCGCCCGCGCCCTGGACGCCACCTCCTACACCCAGACCTCCACCGTCCTGGGGACCGCCGCGTACATGTCTCCCGAACAGGCCCGCGCACAGGAGGCCGGTCCGGCCTCCGACGTGTTCTCGCTGGGCTGCGTGCTCACCTTCGCCGCCACCGGCCGCAGCCCGTTCGGCACTGGCCCGGTCCACGCGGTCCTGTTTCGGGTCGTGCACGAGGAGCCGGACCTGTCCGACCTGCCCGCGTCCCTGGCCGGCCTGGTGAGGGCGTGCCTGGCCAAGAAGCCTGGCGCGCGGCCCGACCTGGACGGTTTACGGGACTACCTCGCGTCCCTGGCGCCGTCCGGGCCGGCGCGGGCCGGCGGGCGGTGGCTCGGCGATGACCTCACCGAGGTCATCGCCCAGCACGCCACACGCCTGTACACCCTGATCGAGACGGGCCGGACGCAAGCCCGCGGTGGGAACGGGCGCGCGGCCACAGGGCCCGGTCGGGGAAGGGGCCCGGGCGGCGCGCGGGACGGCCGGCCCGGCCTGGCGGTCGGCAACCTCGGCTTGGAGGAGCTCGAAATCGTCATGGACGGGTCCGTGCTGGGCACGGTCCCGGGTGGCACGAGCCGTACCTTCGGAGTCGGTACCGGCGCCCACACCCTCCAGGCGCGCGCCGGGGCACGCAGTGGTGCGCCGCGACCGGTGACGGTGGGGCCGAGCGCCACCGCGGTCGCCTTCGATACCCCCAAACGCCGTTCACCGCCCGAACCAGTTGAAACCGTGACGTTCTCCGCGAACAAGGTTTCCGAAGTGATCGGGATGGGGCTGAGCGCAATATTTTGCTGCGTGGTCCTGGGACTGGTCCTCAACGTGGTCGCGCCGAACGAGTACCCGCCGCACCCGTTGGAGAGCCTGGCGAACCTCCTCCTCATGGGCAGCCCGCTGGTCGGCCTCGTCTTCGGTGCGGTGGAATCCGCGCGATCCGCACCTTGGCTCACCATCGGCCCGGACGGCCTGACATGGTTGGTCCGTTCTGAGAAGGAAGCCCAGCGGATCGCGTGGGCCGATCTCGACCAGGTCCGGCTCGTCGGCGAGGGTGCCAACGCCAGGGTCATCGTCTGGCCCGGCAAGCAGCGCCCCCGACCACGGGGGGAGCCTTTCCAGGGTGGTGTCACCGTGTGCACGGCCCGGGACATCGACGTCGCCTTCGGCCGGGGAGCCCACCGGTTGCGGGCCTGCCTGGAGTGGTTCCCCGGGGAGGCGAAGTGAGCGTCGGCCGACCGGAACACGGCATCCGCCCCGCACTGGCGTTCCCGGCCGGACGCGTCGCGGTCTTCCGGCCCCGGACGGCTGTGCCGAGCGGGGCAACGGCAGCCACCCGGCACTCTCCCCGGCCGGATCGAAGCCGCGGGGCATGTGGCCCCGAACCACCCAAGGGCTGGCGTGCCGCCCCGCAGGCGTGCGGCCCGCCGGCCTTGCCGGCGGAGTCGTGGCCGGGTCTCCCGGGTGCTGCCCCGGGTAGGTCGCGGCGGCGCGCTTCGCGGACACACCGCCGAGGTGCGCTCGAACTCGGCCCGTGTGAAGAAGGCCCTAAGCGGCCGAGCTGGCCTCCGCGGCGTAGGCGGCGAGGTCGTCGCCCATGCGCTGCATCACGCTCGGGAGGATGAACGGCATCAGCCAGCCGACTCCGGGCCTGGCGCGCCAGGTGCCCCGCCAGGTGATCGTCGTCCCGCCTGCGGCGGCCGGCTCCAGCTCGATCACCGCCCGGTAGTTCTTCAACGCGAGGTTGAAGGTGTCCTCGTAGGCCATCCGCCGGTTCTCCACGAGCTCGGTGAGTCGCTCGCCGGTGACCGTCCGACCCGAGCGGAAGGCGCGGACCGCCCCGACGCCGTCCCGCCCGTGCGGGTCCAACCGGGACGAGCGGTCCTCCACGAGCTCGTCCAGTCCGGAGGCCCACCGGGGCCAGGCACGTCCGTCGACCAGGAGACCCCACACGGTCTCTGCGGGGGCCGCGGTCGTGGCGCTGACACGATAGCGAGGCATGGCAGATCCTTTCGAGGCGTGAGCCGGTTCACGGCATCCATCCTCGGCGGACGGTGGCGAGGTATCCAGAGCCTCCCGATCACAGGCCCGCCGAGTCACCGTTCCGCCGGGGATGGGGGGATCGGCGGTCCGTGGCTCCGTCGGCCGGCAGGCGGTAGAAACGAGGGACTGGAGAGGGGAGACATCGTGATCGACCGCACCGGGTTGGCGGAGTTCCTCCGCAAACGGCGGGAGTCGCTGCAACCCGAGGACGTCGGCCTGCCGCGCGGGCCGCGCCGCAGGACCAACGGACTACGGCGCGAAGAGGTCGCGTCGCTGTGTTACATGTCGGTCGACTACTACTCCCGCCTCGAACGGGAGCGCGGCCCGCAGCCGTCGCACCGGATGCTTGCCTCGATCGCGCAGGGCCTGCACCTCTCCCTTGACGAGCGGGACCACCTGTTCCGCCTCGCCGGGCACAACCCGCCCGTCCGCGGCGCGGACAGCGAGCACGTCAGCCCCGGCATGCTGCGCATCCTCGACCGCCTGGACGACACCCCCGCCGAGATCGTCACCGAACTCGGGGAGACGCTGCGCCAGAGTCCGCTGGGCGTCGCGCTCACCGGCGATACGACCCAGTACACCGGTCCGGCGCGCAGCAAGGGCTACCGCTGGTTCACCGACCCGGCCGCCCGGGAGCTGTACGCGCCACAGGACCACGCGCTGCTCTCACGGATGTATGCCTCCGGCCTGCGCCAGATCGCCACGCTCCGCGGCCCGGGCTCCCGGGCGGCGCACTACGCCGACCTCCTCCTGGAGGAGAGCGCGGAGTTCCGCAGCCTCTGGAACGAGCACGAGATCGGCGTCCACCCCAACGAGGTCAAACGCTTCATCCATCCCAGGGTCGGCGCTCTGGAGCTGAACTGCCAGACGCTGCTCGACCCGCACCAGTCGCACCGCCTGTTCGTCTACACCGCCGTCCCGGGCACCGAGAGCTATGAACGGCTGCAACTCCTCTCCGTCGTCGGCGTGCAGACGCTGCACTGACTCGAGGGCGGGCACCTGGTGCGACCGCGACAGACCGGCGGCAGGCCGCGGCGCCGGCACCGCGTCCGTCCCACCGGTCCGGGGCGCACGGGGCGCCACCCACCTGCCGTCAATCGGTGCCGGCGGCCTCGGCTCCGAACACCAGCCCCTTGACCTGCTGGAACTCCTCTAGCCCGTACCGTCCGTACTCCCGGCCGATCCCCGACCGGTGGTAGCCGCCGAACGGGACGTCGCGGTTGAACCCGGCGCCGTCGACGAAGACCTGGCCGACCTGAAGCCGGCGGGCCACCTCGACGGCTGCGGAGCGGGTGCCGCCCCACACCCCGGCGCACCGGCCGTAGGGCGTCCGGTTCGCCAGGTCGATGGCCTCTTCGACCGCGTCGTAGACCTGGACCACCAGCACCGGCCCGAAGACCTCGTCGGACACGAGAGCCGAGCTGGGCGGCACATCGGAGAAGACCGTCAGCGGAACGAAGCGATCGTGCGGCGCTACGCGTGGCTGGGCGCGAGCGTGGTGATCAACTACTCCGCGGACAAGGACAGCGCGCCGCGCACGTTGGAGGGGGTCGAAGCGGCCGGGCGGGCGGACGTGCCGTCGCCGGCCGAGCTGGACGGTTTGTACGCGACCGCGATGGAGGCGTTCGGCCGCCTCACATCGTCGTCGCCAACGCCGGGATGGAGGTCGCCGGCCAGCCGGCGGCGGAGATCACCGAGGAGCAGTTCGACCGGCTGTTCGCGGTCAACGCCGAGGGCGCGTTCTTCCCCCTCCAGAAGGCGGCGAGGCTGGTCGCCGACGGAGGGCGGCTGGTCTACATCGGGTCCAGCACAGCGGTCAGCCCGCGCCCGGGGACGGGACTGTGCCCGTCGTCGAAGAGTGTCGCGCTGAACCTCGTGCGGGTCCTCGCCCTGGAGCTGGGCCCCCGCGACATCACGGTGAACTCGATCCTGCCCACCGCGACCGCCGGCGCCGACGTGGTCACCGACGTCGTCGGGGGCGACGAGCTCCCCCCTGCGAACGCCCGGCTGCGTCCGACCGGCGGACGCGCCGGCACCCCCGGGGACGTCGCTGACGCCGCCGAGTACCTCGCCGGCGACCTGGTGGGACGCATCAGCGGACAGTCCCTGCTCGTCGCGCGAGCCAGTGTCCCAGCGCACCCGGATCACATCCGCGGCCAGCGGCGGAGTGCGCACCCACGGATCGACAGTCCCTGGATGACCCCGGCGGCCTGGGCCACCGTGACTACCGGAACCACACTTTGAGGAGCACAGCGATGCGACGTCAACCGATCGACATCTCCATTCCCGACCTGTCCGGCAAGCGCGCGCTCGTCACCGGAGCCAGCGACGGCATGGGCCTGGGAATCGCCACGCGCCTGGCCGCGGCCGGCGCGGAGGTGATCATGCCCGTCCGCAACCCTCGCAAGGGCGCGAACGCGATCGCGCGGATCCAGGCGCAGGTCCCCAACGCGAAGGTCGCGCTGCGCGACCTCGACCTGTCCTCGCTGGAGTCGGTCGCGGCACTCGGCGCGACCCTGCGTGAGGAGGGCCAGCCCATCCACATCCTCATCGGCAACGCCGGCGTAATGCGCCCACCGAACCGGCAGACCACCGCCGACGGGTTCGAACTGCAGTTCGGCACCAACTACCTGGGCCACTTCGCCCTGGTCGCACACCTGCTCCCGCTGCTGCGCGCGGGCCGCGCCCGCGTCACCTCGCAGATCAGCGTCGCCGCGAGGCGGGGCAGCATCAACTGGGACGACCTGAACTGGGAGCGCTCGTACCACGGCATGCGCGCCTACGCCCAGTCCAAGATCGCGTTCGGGCTGTTCGGCCTGGAACTGGACCGCCGCAGCAAGGCCCACGGCTGGGGCATCACCAGCAACCTCTCCCACCCCGGGGTGGCCCCGACCAGCCTGCTGGCGGCCCGGCCCGAACTCGGGCGCAGCCGAGACACACTCCACGTCCGTGGGATCCGCGCGCTCTCCGCCCGCGGAATCCTCCTCGGCACCATCGAGACCGCGAAACTGCCCGCCCTGATGGCCGCGACCGCCCCCGACGCCAAGGCCGGTGTGCTCTACGGGCCCGCCGGCCCCGGCAATCTCGGCGGCCCGCCCGCCGAGCACCAGCTCTTCCCGCCGCTGCGCGCGATGGAGGAGGCACCCCGCGTCTGGGAGATCTCCGAACAGCTCACCAAAGTCTCCACCCCCGCCACCTGACCACCCCGCCAC
>NZ_QEIO01000226.1 GCF_003336425.1 Marinitenerispora sediminis
GTCGTTGAAGGTGCCGCCGGCCCGGGTGAAGCGGTCGCGTGCCTGGGCGAGGTCGCGTTGGGCGTGGTCGAGTTCGGTGCGGGCGCGGTCCATCTCGCTCCGCGCCAGCTCGGTGCCGGTGCGGCTGCCGCGGGCGTCGTCGAGGCGGGCGTGGGCGAGGTCGGTCTCGGCCTGGGCGGCGGCGACGCGGCGTTCGGCGGCCTCGATGAGCCCGCCGAGGTAGTAGGGGTCGTCGTCGGACAGGCCGAAGTTGGTGCGGGTGTTCTCCAGGTCGGTCTCGAAGCGCGCCACGTCGATCTGGGCCCGGGCCACTTCTTCCCGGGCGTCGTCCACCGTGCGGCCGCCGCGGCCCCGGCCACTGCCCTCGGGCCCGGCCGAGGTGTCCCCACCCCCGCGCGGCGTCGACAGGGTGCCAACGCGGCCCTCGGCGGCCGGCCGCGTCCCGTTCCCGGAGCCGGGCGCGGCACCGGACTGGCCGTTCGAGACGGGGACGGCCGCCGGCGCGTCGAGGTTGACCACGTTGACCTGGATGTCGGCGCTGATCTGCCGCCCTCGGGGGTCGGTGCCGTTCCCGGAGGACTCCTCGGTGGCGCCCTCCCCGTCCGTGCCGCCGGGAACGGGGGCCGGGCGGTCCGCGGTCGCGGGTGCGTCCTGCCGCGGCGGTGCGGTCGCCGGCCGGGTGGTGGTGTCGGCCAGCTCCGCGAGGGCGGTGTCGAGGGCGCCGCTGGCGCGCCAGTGCTGCCACGTCTCGTGGAGCCGGTTCTGGACCTCCTCCGGGGTGAGGGTCCGGTTCTCGCCGTTGGCCGTCGTCCGGATGCGGCTCAGGTTGTCGCTGACGTCGGCGATGCTGCGGCCGCGCTCGTGGTGGTCGTGGTAGGCGGCGAGGAACTCGATCGCCTGCTCGGGGCTGTCCACCAGGGGGGAGCCGTCCTGGTCCAGGGGGGCGTCCTGGTGGAGGGGCGCGCCGATGCGGTCGCGGACGTCGCGGGGCAGGTCGGCGATGCGGACGGGCGGCTCGTACGGGGTGGGGCCGCCGTTGCCGCGGTCGAGCGCGGGGCGGATGAGATCGCCGATCCGGTCCAGCTGGTGCTGGCGCAGGCTGACGAAGCCCAGACGCTTCCTCGTCGCCATGATGTTCGCGCCCAGGCGGTCGACCCCGCTCTGGTCGATCCGCCTCCGCAGGGCGCTGGGCTGGGGCGCGTCGCCGTCCGGGTAGTCGTCCCCGATCCCGAACATGTGCATCGTCTCGTGGAGCCAGTCGGCGGGCTCGTCGTCCACGGCCCACATGCTCTGGTGGCTCCGGGGGGTCTTGCCATCGACCGTCGGGCCCCAGGTGACATGGTGGTCGGCCGGTCCGGTCATGCCGGGCCGGTCCACGTCCACGACCGTGACGTGGAACTGGTCGCCGGGGGTGCCGTCAGTGTTCGGCACCCGGAACTGGTGGTTGAGCTTCCGGTTCAGCTCCGCGTGATACGCAGCCATGTTCCGGTCGATGACCGCGGGGTCGACACCGTTCCTGTCGAACTTGACGCGCAGGGTGACCTCGGCGACGTGGGTGGGTCCGCCCGGCGTCCGGTGCTTCGCGGGGATGGGGATCCGGCGGACCTCCAGTCCGGTGTCGCCGGTGCTGTACGCCACCCTTCTGGCCGGGAGTACGCGTTCCGGAACGCCGGGGGGATTGCCCGGTACCTGGATACCAGCGGGGTCGGTGGCGTGCGCCGGACGGGGCGGAGCGGAGGTGGTCCGCATCTCATGAGCGGCGTGGACCTGGCCCGAGACGTCGAGCCGCGAGCCGATGACGGTGACGGGAGCCTGGCGGCGGGCCTCCTCCCAGGCCCGCCGGGTCTCCTCGGGCGCCTGGCCGCGGGGGTCCGTCCAATCGGCGATCGGAGCCAGCCCCGGGTGGACGCGGGCGGGGACACTGGTGGACTCCGCCGTCAGTTCGGAGATGCGGGCCAGTGCGGTCGCCGTCACCCGCGGCGGGAGGTCGGCTCGGACGGCCGCCTGCTCGGCGGGGTCGTTCACCCGGGTGGCCCGGATCTCGGCGTCCAGTGCCCGCAGCGCCGCCCGCAGCGCGGCGGCCTCGGTCTCCATGGCCGCGGCCTCCGCCCGCCGGGCACCCGCGTCGGGGTCGGCGTCGGCCGCTGTGGGGACGGTGCTCGATGTTCCGGCACGGTCGGGCCCCGGAGGCACCGGGTGTTCGGCCTGCGCCTCGGCCATCCGGGTCTGCGCCTCCGCCAGCTTGGTCCGGGCTTCGGCCTGCTTGGCCAGCGCGCCGTCGACGTCGCCCTGGGTACGTAGCTCCACGGCGTCGCGGCGCAGGGCGTTCGCCTCCCGTCGCAGGGACCAGGCCTCCCCGCGCAGGGTCTCCGACTTCGTCCAGCCGATGTCGTGCGACGGCGGATTCGTCCCTCGCCTGGCCACCGCCTCCTCCGACCGGGCATACCGCTGCGAGTTGAGGACGCTCGCCTCCGCTCGCCGGGCGCTGGCCTCCGCGCCCGCGGCCTGCGACGCGGAGGACTCGGTGAGCCCGAACCAGGCCAGGATCTCGGGGCCGACCGCGGTGTGGTCGGGCCGCGCGCCGGTGTCCTCGGCGGACGGCGCCTCCCAGTCGAGGCGGCCGTGCAGCGCCAACGCGTCGGGGGCCTCGCCCGGATCGACGAGCTGGACCCGCAGCCGCAGCTCCGAGCCGTCGCGCAGGGTGTAGGGCACGCGTTCCCGGATGCCTCCCTGACCGTCGGGGACGGGACGTCCGTCGTTGACCTGGGACTCCAGCGCCGTGACGAGCTGCCGCTCGGCGTCGGCGACCGCGGCCGGATCCGTGCCGGCGGGCGGCTGTCCGCGCTCCAGCCGGACCACCGCCTCCGTGAGGTCCCGGCCGTCCGGGGTGGACCGCGGGATGCGGTTCCACTCGAAGCGCGGGTGCGCGGGGTGACCGGGCATGTACGGGCGCTGGGTGATCCGGGCGGGCAGCACGGCGCCGTCATCGGTGGTGACGGAGAAGTCGCGGTGCTGCCCGGGTACGCTGCCGAAACGCTCGGCGGTCCGCGAGTCCAGCGGGACGGTGCGCCGGGCGGGATCGACGATGCTCGCCCACCCGTCGGCCGGCGGCGGGAATCCCACGTTCTCCAGTTCGCGCAGGCCCTGTTCCAGCACACCGTTCTCGCGCCACACCTGGATGGTCGCCTGGAAGTCGTTCTCGAAGACGAGGGCGCCTGGGTAGAGGACGTCGAGGCTCTCGCCGTCCACGTGGTGGCGGTAGTAGTCGGCCAGCATGGTCAGCGCCTGCCCCGGCCGCATATCGCCCAGCCCGGAGACCAGCGGCTCCAGGTTCACCCTGGTGATGTCGAGGGCTTCGCCGGCCTCGCTGTCCGAGTCCGCGTAGGACCCGGAGTCGTCCGTCTCCGCGCTGGAGTCGGCACTGTCCGAGTCCTCGCTGACCGGCGCGGATCGGTGGCTCATGCGCGGGGCGGTCCGGGACCCGCTGCCGACGTCGTGGGTCGCGCGGTCGCCGACGTCCGACATGTCCTCGTCGAAGTCGGCGTACGAGTCCGAGACGTCGGCCGTCTCCGTGCCGCTGGAGACGGCGTCCCGCCTGCCCGGCGAGGCGGCCGTCGGCCCGCCCGGAGCGGGAGAGGGGCCGGTGTTCGGCGTCGCCAGTTCCGCCAGGGCCGTGTCCAGGGCCCCGGCCGGGGGCTGCGGCGGGTCGACGAACGCCGGGTTGACCGAGGTACCCGGGGCGCGGTCGCCCCGGTCCTGGGCGGCAGGGGTGCCGTCCGCCTCCCGAGGGGTATGCGCGGCCGGAGCGGCGGCGGAGGTCCGCTGGGCCGAGGCCGCTTGGTCGATGGTGCCGCCGGCCTGGGCGAGGCGCTCGCGCGCCTGGGCGAGGTCGCGCTGGGCGTTGCCGAGTTCGACCTGGGCGCGGGCCATCTCCGCGCGGGCGGTCTCGGTGCCCGTGCGGCTGCCGCGGGCGTCCGCCAGGCGGGCCTGGGCGAGGGCGATCTCCGCTTCGGCCGCGGTGACCCGCCGCTCGGCGGCCTCGGCCCTGCCGCCGAGGTAGTACGGGTCGTCCTCGGCTAGGCCGAAGGTGGCGCGGGTGTTCTCCAGGTCGGTCTCGAACCGCACCACGTCGGTCTGGGCGCGGGCGGCCTCGGTGCGGGCCTCGTCCACCGTGCGGCCGCCGCGGCCCCGGCCACTGCCCTCGGAGCCGGTCGAGGCGTCGCCCTGGCGCGAGGCGGACGGGGCGCTGTCGCGGCCCTCGGCGTCCGGGCGCGTCCCGTTCACGGAGGCCGCCGTGCCGTTGGACGAGCCGTCCGGGGCGGAGTCGGCGATCGCCGAGTACACGGCGAGCGTGGTCGGCAGCGCCTGGCCCGCCATGAAGGGGCCGCTGGCGGCCGGCCCCGAGTCATCGTCGGAGTCGTCGTCCGAGTCGAGGCCCCTGTCCAGGAGCGGGGTGGAGTCGAAGGACTCGGCGTCGGAGTCGTCGCTTTCGGAGAGGAGGGACGTGGCGTCGGTGTCGTTCTCCTGGTCCGCGTCGAAAAGCGAGGCGGACGCGTCGCTGTCGGAGTCCTCGGAGTCGGCGCCGTCGAGGTGCGACGCGGCGGCCGAGGAGCCGTCGCGGGCACCGGAGTCCGCAGCTGGGGGCAGCGGAGCCTCCTCGGGGACCGCGTGCTGCCCGGCCACGGTCGTCTCGGACGAGTCGTCCGTCACCGACGAGGTGTCGGAGACGGCGTCGTCCCCCGTGCCGGGTGGCGTGCTCGGGCGGGGCTCCGGTCCCGGGGCGTCCGTGACCGGTGCGGCCTGCGGGGCCGGGGCGTCGGCCGGGGGCACGGTCGGGACAGGCCGCGGGGGCGTGGACGCCGGCCACGGGGACGGCACGGGCTCGCCCGTCGGCCGCGGGTAGCCGCGGTCGGCGTCGCCGAGGGGGCTGGGCCGCCAGTCGGCGGTGGGTTCCCAGTCGGCGGGGACGGTCTCGACCTCGACGAACCAGGCGTCGCGGGTTCTGCCGCTGCCCGGGGCGTCGATGCGGCGCTGGTAGACGGCGTGGATCACGTTCCGGCCGTTGCGCGGCAGCAGGATGCCCCGCTCGTCCTCGCCGAAGCCGGAGATCCGCATCACGTTGAGCCCGGGGTGGCCCTCGGGAGCGCGCACCACCAGGTAGACGTCGTGCTCCCCGGGGAAGTGCGAGCCGATGCTCGCCCGGACGTAGGTGTGGTTGGTGAAGGTGGTGCCGACCAGGGCCTGGACGTTCTCCGGGTCGGGAACACCGCGGCTGCCGGGGTCGACCGCGGCCAGCAACTGGCTGAGGAACTCGCGGTCGGCGCCGGCGTGCAGGATGAGCGACTCGGGCAGCCGGGACCGGTCCACCGCCGGATCGAGCTGGTCGACGAGCTGGAAGAACTCCCGCTCCCAGCCGGGGCCCACGTTCCCGTGGAGGAGGCCGCCGTCCACGAGCGGGTACCCCGTGCCGGTGTAGTCGTCCACCGCCCGATGCTCCGCGGCGGTCAGCAGCCGCCACGGGAGGATCCCGTTCATTCCGTCCGTGGGCATGTGCTGCTGCGCCCACCGGACGGCGGCCCGGTCGTCGTCGAACCGGGTGGCCGAACCCATACCGCCGGGCTCCTCGCCGCTGCCCTCCCAGCGCGGGCCGGGCGGGACGTACGCGCGGACG
>NZ_QEIO01000227.1 GCF_003336425.1 Marinitenerispora sediminis
TGTACCGGAGGCTTCACTCATGCCCGGGATCGACACGCGCACGGTTACTGTTCTGACGCTGATTGCCCCAGTTTCAAACAGTTTCCAAACACTCCCTAGCGCCGGCGCAGCAGCCGGGGCAGCGCAGTCGGCCAGGTGACCGGCGTGAACCGGTGGGAGGCGTCGGACAGCGCCGCGTACTCGCCGTCGGTCAGCTTGATGTCGGCGGCGGCGACGTTGGACTCCAGCTGCTCCACGCTGGCGGCGCCCGGGATCGCCACGACCGACGGATGCCGGATGGCCCACGCCAGCGCGATCTGCGACGGCTCCGCGTCGTGCGCGTCGGCGACCTCGCGGAGCGTGTCCAGCAGCGGCCGGACCCGCTCCAGGTTGTCGGGGAGGAAGAGCGGGTTCAGCGCCCGGGCAGCGTTGACCGGGCGCCGCTGCGCGTCGTAGCGGCCGGACAGCAGCCCCTGCGCGAGCGGGCTGTAGGCGATCACGATCCGGTCCGCGCCCTCCGCGTACGGCAGCAGGTCGTGCTCCGGCTCCCGGGCCACCAGGCTGTACTGCACCTGGTTGGCCAGCACCGGAGCCCCCAGCGCAGCCTCCGCCTGCCGCCAGCGGGCCAGGGAGTAGTTGCTGACCCCCACGTCGCGGATCACTCCCGCCCGGCGCAGCGAGGCCATGCCGCGCATCGTGGTGGAGTCGCGCACCACCGGATTGGCCTGGTGCACCTGGTACAGGTCGATGCCGCCCACGTCCAGCCGCGCCGCGCTGGCGACCGCGCGCTGCTCCACCACCGGCGCCACGGGCAGCAGCGGAAGGATCTTGGTCGCCACCACGACCTCCTCACGGAGCACCCCCGCGGCCTCCAGCGCCGTACGCAGCGCGGCACCCAGGATCCGCTCGCCGCGTCCGAAGCCGTACAGCTCGGCCGTGTCGAACACGGTCACCCCGAGTTCGAGCGCGCGGCGCACCAGCCGCGCCGCCTCGCGATCGTCGTAGTCGGCGCCGTACCCCCACTCCCGGGAGCCGAACTGCCAGGTGCCCAGGCCGATCTTGGAGTAGGGCCTGCTGGTGTGCGCGTTCTCGATATACCGCATGGGACCACTATCACCCAGTGGAGCGGGCTCGTCGCGGAAGCGGCACCGAAGCGCGCCGTGAGTCGCGCGATCCGCGTGCGGCCGCGGGCGTGACGGGCAGAATGGGACGCACGGCGGGCGGCGGGGCACCGCGGGGGCACCGCCGGGAGGACGCGCGGTACGACGGACGCGGACGGGGGAGCGGAGATGGACGTGCGGACGGAGCCGATCGTGGGCCGGGGGGACATCGTGCTCCTCGGCGACAGCCTGACCGAGGGAGGCGCGTGGCAGGAGCTGCTGCCCGGGCTCCCCGTGCGCAACCTCGGGGTCGGCGGCGACACGGCGGCCGGGGTCCGCCGCCGGCTGCGGCCGGTCGCCGAGGGCCGGCCGGCCCAGGTGTTCCTGCTGATCGGCACGAACGACGTCGCGCTCGGGCGCGACCTCGACGCGATCGCCGCCGACACCGCCGCGATCCTGGCCGAACTGCGGCGCGCGACTCCGCGGACGCGGCTCCACCTGCAGTCGGTGCCGCCGCGGACCGCGCCCTACACCGCGCGGATCCGGGACCTGAACGCCCGCTACCAGCGCGCGGCGGCCGAGCACGGCGCGCAGTACCTCGACCTGTGGCCCGCCCTGGCCGACGCCGAGGGGCGGCTCCGGGCGGAGTTCACCGCAGACGGACTGCACCTGCTGCCCGCCGGCTACCGCGCGTGGACCGGGGAGCTCCGCCCGCGCCTGGCCGCGGCCGGCGCCGGCTGAGCCGGCCGAGCCCGGTCGGGCCGTGCGTCCCGCAGCCGCCCCTGGGGCGCGCCCCACGGACGCGGGGTGCGTCCTGGCCGGCTGCCCACCCCGCTGGGCCGCCTCCGGGCCCGGCGGGAGGCGGCCGGCGGCCGCGGTCCCCCGACCGACCCGCTGCGAGCGGTGCCCGCTCGGGGATGAGGACGGCATTTCGCTCCGGCGCTGGAGGCCGGCCAGGTCGAGGCGACGGGACCAGCGGCGCCGAGCGGGGCTCCGGCATCGCGTCGGCACCGGGGGCCGCGGCACCGGTCCGCCCCGCGGACCTGCCGGTAGACGGAACCCAGCCCGCCGGCCGTGACCGGTCCGGGCCGCTGGCGGCCGGCCCGGTGGTCCCGTGGGCTGCCGGGCACGTCCCGGCGCGGGACCGGGGGCCGGCGCCGCCGCGCCCCGGCGGAGCGTTCCGCCCGCCGCGCGGCCGTGGCGCGGGGCGGGGCCTGGCAGCCTCACCCGCCGCGCAGGTGCGCCTCCAGCCGGTCGAGGAAGACCCGCTGCCCGGCCACGATCCGCTCATGGGCGGCGGCTACGGGGAACCAGGCGACCCGGTCGATCTCCGGGAACTCCCGGAGCCGGCCGGAACCGCGCGGCCACTCCATCTCGAACGTCCCGGGGACCACGTGCCGGGGATCGAGGTCGCCCTCCACGGCCCACACCGCGACGGTCTTGCCGCCCGCCTGCCGGGTGCTGCCGAGCGGGAGGAGGTCCCCGGCGGGCGGCGGTACACCGAGCTCCTCCGCGAACTCGCGCCGGGCCGCCGCCTCCGGCGCCTCCTCCGGCGGGTACTCGCCCTTGGGCACCGACCAGGCGCCCGCGTCGCGCCGCGCCCAGAACGGTCCGCCCATGTGGCCGAGGAGCACCTCGGTGCCCGACCCCGCCGCGCGGTACACCAGGATGCCGGCGCTGCGTCTGCCCCTCACCCGGCCCAGTCTGGCGCGCCGGGCGGCCGGGAGGCGGGAGGCCGGCCGCGGCGCGTCCGCCGGCGGAGGCACCCCGGCCGGCGGGTCAGGGCCCTCCGCCGATGGCGGACAGCCGGACGGCGAACGTCCGGGGTGCGGCGGCCAGCCGGTACCGGGGGAGCGGCTCGGGGCCGCAGGAGGCGGAGCCGAGGCCGTCCAGGGCGGCGTCCAGGTTGACCCACACCCGGTCCGACGGCCGGAGCTCGTGCGCATGCTCCGCCGCGTCGAGCTGCTCGCTGGTCCACCGGCGCCGCCCGGGGAGCCGGGCGCGCCATGCCCCGCTGCGGGACCGTCCACGCGGGGGCGGGGCGGCGACCCTCCGGTCCGCGGCCGCCCACCGGAGGGGCGGTGCTCCGTGGCCGGGCGCTCCGGAGCCGCCGCGGGGCGCCCGACCCCCGAGGACCCTGCGGGGGCGCACGCGGCGCCGGGGAGTCCGCCGCTCGCACCGACGGGCGCTCCCCGGCTGCCGGCACCCCGGTTTCCGGGGGCTGCGGAGTCCGCCGCCCGGCCGTCCGTCAGCCGGTCCGGGCCGGCGCTGCGCTCCGCGGCGCCTCGTCCGACTCGCTGATGCCGACGCGGGCGTGCAGGCGGCGCAGCGGTGCGGGGGCCCACCAGTTGAGGTCGCCGGCCAGCCGCATGATGGCCGGGACCAGGATGGCCCGGATCAGGGTGGCGTCCACCAGCACGGCGAGCGCCAGCCCGACGCCCAGCATCTTCAGGAAGACGACCTCCGACGTCGCGTAGGCGGCGAAGGAGAGCGCCAGGATCGCCCCGGCGGCCGTGATCAGCGGCCCGCTGCGCCGCAGCCCCTCGGCCACCGCGGTCGCGGTGTCGCCGGTGCGGTCGTACTCCTCCTTCACCCGCGCCAGCATGAAGACCTCGTAGTCCATGGACAGCCCGTAGCCGACGCAGAACATCAGGATCGGGATGCTCGACTCCAGCGACCCGGTCGCGGTGAAGCCGAGCAGGCCGGACAGGTTGCCGAGCTGGAACACCCACACCAGTGCGCCGAACATCACCGAGAGGCTGAGCAGGTTCAGCACGGTCGCCTTGAGCGGGACGACCACGCTCCCGGTGAGCAGGAACAGGATGACGAACGTGACGGCGAGGACGAGGAGGAGCAGCAGCGGCAGGCGGTCGACCAGGGAGTCGCGGTAGTCGACCAGGTCGGCCGGATAGCCGCCCACCTCGACGTCGAAGGGGGCGGCCAGCCCGCGCACCTCGGCGACCAGCCCGAACGGGTCGGTCTCCAGGCGCTCCACCGTGGGGACCACCGACAGCCAGGTGGCTCCGTCCCCGGCGAAGCGTTCCGCGGACGCGGCGGGGACGGTGACGAGTTCGCCGCCGGCGAAGGAGCCCGCGGCGCCGTCCACCTGCGCGACGCCGTCGATCCGCGACAGCTCCGCCGCGTAGCTGGCGAGCGCGGCGCGGTCGGCCGCGGCCGGACCCGCGTCCGGGGCGACGACCAGCAGGGCGTCGCTCTGCTCGGCGGTGAAGCCGTCGCGGATGTCCTGCTGCACCTGCCGGCTCGGCGCCGACTCCGGCAGCACCCGGTCGTCGGGCAGCCCGAAGCGCAGCGAGAACACCGGTGAACCGAGGACGGCGAGGACCACGACCGCGGCCGCGCCGTAGGCCAGCGGGCGCCGCATGACACGGCGCGCGGTCCGCGACCACAGCGCCGAACCCGGGTCGACCGCCGCTCCGGCGCCCGATGCCCGGCGGGCCCCGAACAGCCGCCGGGAGGCCCGGGGGCCGAGCAGCGCGAGCGCGGCGGGCAGCAGCAGCACCGAGCCCGCCACGGCCAGCAGGACCACCGCGATGCCCGCGTAGGCGAACGACCGCAGGAAGTCGAACGGCAGCGCGAACAGCACGGAGAGGGAGGCCACCACGGTGCCGCCGCTGAAGAGGACCGTCCGCCCGGCGGTGCGCACCGTGGCGGCGACCGCGTCGGGGACCGTCCGGCCCGCGGCGAGCTCCTCGCGGAAGCGGAAGATCAGGAAGAGGCAGTAGTCGACCGCGAGGGCGATCCCCATCACCAGCGTGATGTTGAGCGCGAACGTCGAGATCTCCGCGAACAGGGTGACGCCGCGCAGGACCGCGAGCGTGCCGGCGATGGTGAACAGGCCGACCAGCAGCGGCAGCACGGCGAGGACCGCGTTGCGCAGCACGACGAGCAGCAGCAGGAACACCATCGGGAAGATGATCGCCTCGGCCCGGAGGAAGTCGGCCGCGGCCTGGCCGCTGGCCTCCAGGAACACCTGCTCGCCGCCGCCCACACGGACGGTGTAGGCGGCGGTGTCGCGGGTGAAGTCCGGGCCGAGTTCCGGTAGGACCTCGCGGCGGACCGTGTCGGCGTCGCCGGGGAGGCGGGCGAGCAGCACCGCCTGGGTGCCGTCCTCGCTGCGCAGCACCGGGCTGGCGTCCCGGGTCCAGTAGGAGTACGCCTCCGCGACGCCGTCGGCGCCGGCCAGCTCCGCGGTCAGCTCGCGGCCCGCCGCGGCGATCGCCGGATCGTCGACCGTGCCGTCGCGGACGGTCAGCAGCAGGAGCAGGTTCGGACTTCCGGTGCCGAACTCCTCGCGCAGCGCCGTCGCGGCGCGGTGCGACTCGGAGCCCGGCGCCTCGAACCGCGACAGCACCAGGGCGCCGACCGTCGGAGCGCCGACCAGTCCGGCCACGAGGGCCGTGAGCAGGCCGGCGACGAGGACGCCGACGCGGCGCCGGGCCAGGAACCGGCCGAGTCGGGCGAGTGCCGGATCGGGCGGTTCGGGAGCGGTGAAGGGCATGGGATCGCCGTCTTTCGGCCGAGGGGAGGGGAG
>NZ_QEIO01000228.1 GCF_003336425.1 Marinitenerispora sediminis
GGGCTGGCGGACGCGGTCATGCGCTGGTCCCTTCTTCGTTCGCGCGGGAACCATCGGAGCGGGTTCCGGTCCGAGCGGCCGCGGAGGGCGTTTCGGCCCGAGCGGCCGCGGAGCGGGGAGTCGTCAGCCGCCAGCGCTGCGCCGGGTCGGTGGCCAGGCGCGCCCAGGCGGCGAGTACGGTGGCCGACACGGTGGTGACCACGATGGCGACACCGGGCAGCACCGCGATCCACCACGCCGTCTGCAGGTACTGGCGGCCCTGCGCGACCATCAGCCCCCAGCTCACCTCGGGCGGCTGGATCCCGATGCCGAGGAAGCTCAGCGAGGACTCGGTGAGCATGACGAAGCAGAAGTCGAGCGTGGCCACGGTGAGGAGCGTGGGCAGGGTGATGGGCAGGATGTGCCGGTAGATCGTCGGCCAGCTGCGCGCGCCGAACGTGCGGGCGGCGTCGACGAACAGCCGGCTCCGCAGTTCCGCGGCCTCGGCGCGTGCGGTGCGCAGGTAGATCGGGATCCGCGCGAGCGCCAGGATGAGTACCAGGTTGGCGACGCTCGGGGCGAACACGTAGAGCACGACCACGGCCAGCAGCAGCGACGGGAAGCTCAGGATCACGTCGGCGACGCGCATCGCGATGTTCTCCCGGAGCCCGCCGTGGTAGCCGGCCCACATGCCGACGGCCGAGCCGATCACCAGCGAGCAGAGCACCGCGGGGACGGCGACGGACAGCGTCGTCCCGGCCGCCTCGATGAGGCGGGCGAGCATGCTGCGTCCGAGCACGTCGGTGCCGAGCAGGCCGAACACGCCGTGGTCGAGCGACGGCGGCCGCAGCGACGCGCCGAGGTCCTGGCGGACGGCCCGGTCGCCGATGAGGAGCGGGCCGAGCAGCGCGGTCAGCAGGACCAGCGCGAGCAGCACGGCCGCGACCAGCGCGAAGCGGTCCCTGCCGAGCAGGGTCCACCAGCGCGCGGGGCGCTTCGCCGGGGGCGCCGTCGCGCCGGGAGGGCGGTGGAGGGCGGTCATGGGGGCTCCTCGGTCTCAGGCGGGGACGGCGTGCCGCACGCGCGCGTCGAGCAGGGCGTAGCAGGCGTCGATGAGGATGTTCAGCGCGAAGATCGTCACGGCCGTCAGCAGCACGGCGGCCTGGAGGACGGCGAAGTCGCGCTGCAGGATGGAGTCGATCATCAGCTTCCCGATCCCGGGCCAGCCGAAGATGGTCTCGACGACGACCGCCCCGTTGACCAGGCCGATCGTGAGGTCGCCGGCCACGGTCAGCACGGGCATCGCCGCGTTGCGCAGCGCGTGCCCGAACACCACCCGCTTCTCGCTGGCCCCCTTGCTGCGGGCCACCTTGGTGTAGGGCGAGGCGAGCGCCGCGACCATCGCGCCGCGCACCACCTGCACCAGCACGCCGAACGGCCGGATGAGCAGTGTGGCGATCGGCAGCACCCAGACCTCCGGGCCGCCGGTCACCCCCGACGTCGGGAGCCAGCCCAGCGTGACGCCGAAGACGAGCACGCCCATGATCGCGAACCAGAAGTCGGGGATGCTGGCCGCCGTCATCGACAGGAAGCTGCAGGCGCGGTCGGCGACGGAGTTGGGCCGGTAGGCGGCGAGGCAGCCGATGACGACCGCGCCAGCCGTCGCGAGGAGCATGGTGACGGCCGCCAGCTGCAGGGTGGCGGGGAACGCGTCCAGCACCATCTCGGCGGCGGACTGCCCGGTGCGCAGGGACTCGCCGAAGTCGAGGCGGGCGATCTGGGCGAGGTAGTCCCACAGCTGCACGGCGATGGGCTGGTCGAAGCCGTGCGCGGCGGAGAACTCCGCCCGCTGCTCGGGGGTCGCGCTCAGCGGGAGGTAGAGGTTGACCGGGTCGCCGGTCAGCCGGGCCAGGCAGAAGACGCCGAGCACGACGAACAGCAGGGGGATCGCGCTGGAGGCGATCCGCTTGCCGAGGAAGGCGGTCATGTCAGGATCCCTCCCGGCCGGCCGGCCGCACGTCGGCCAGCCGCAGTTCGTCTCCGCTGGCGGAGTTCGGTTCGTAGTGGACGCCGGGGGAGATCCCCATCAGCCCGCGCATGTGGGCGAGGTGCACGTACTGCGCGACGTCGGCGTTCTGGTCGGCCAGCACCCGGGCGAGTGCCTCCTGGCGCTCCTGGCCCGACAGCGCGCTCGCGGCGGCGATCTCCGCGTCGAGCTCCGGGGTGCCGAAGGTGGACTGCGCGCCCTCGCTCAGCAGGTACTGGCTCGCGGTGAACGCCGCGTCGCCGGTCTGGTTCCCGTGCATGATCAGCAGCGCGACCGGCCCGACGTCCTCGGGCAGCGGCCGGAGCTGGTACTGGAGGTGCGCCGCGGTGTCGAGCATCTCGATCCGCACGTTGAGGCCGAGCCGCGCCAGCTGGTACTGCAGCGCCTCGGCGGTCTCGGCGACCCGCGGGAACTGGCCGTTGCGAGCGATCAGCGAGATCTCCCGGTCGATCGGCGCGCCGTCGGCGGCCGCCTCCGCGACGAGCTCGCGGGCGGCGTCGAGGTCGGTCGGCGTGCCGCGCAGCTCGTCGTTGTAGCCGACCACGCCGTCGGGCACGAGCTGGGCGGCCGGCTCGGCGAGGCCGGCGAGCAGGGTGTCCACGATGGCCTCGCGCTCGACGGCCATGTCCATGGCCCGGCGGACCCGGATGTCGTCGAGCGGGGGCTCCCGGCCGTCCAGCCGCAGTGCCACGGTCTCGTTGTTGGGGTAGGCGACCGAGTTCTCATCGGTCGCGTCCTCGGGGTTGAGGGCGGTGGCGAGGTCGGCCTCGCCCTTGGTGATCATCGCGGCGCGCACGCTCGGTTCGGAGCGCCACACGTAGCGCGCCTCGGGGTAGGCCGGGGCCTCGCCCCAGTAGGAGTCGTTGCGCCGCAGCGAGATCGACACCCCGGTCTCCCAGTCGTCGAGGACGTAGGGGCCGGTGCCGACGGGCTCGCGCACCTTGTCCTCGGTGCTCGTCGTGCGGGGGACGACCTCGATGAAGCTCAGGCGCAGCGGCAGGATCGGGTCGGGGTCCGGCGTGGTGACGGTCAGCGACATGTCGCCGGTGACCGCCACCTCCAGGTCCTTGCCGTCGAAGACGTAGCCGTCCACGTTGCACGCGAGATCGGAGTTCACGGCGCGGTCGATCGAGAACGCGGCGTCCTCGGCCGTGAATTCCTGCCCGTCGTGGAACGTCACACCGGAGCGGAGGTCCAGGCTCCAGGTGGTGGGGTCCGTGCGCTGCCACCCGGTCGCCAGCAGCGGCTGCAGCTCGCCGGTCTCGGGGTCGCGCTCGATGAGCGGCTCGGTGATGTTGGACCGGACCACGACGCCCGTGGAGGTCAGGGACGCCTCGCAGGGCTCCAGGGTCGGGGGCTCCTGGGCGAGGACGACGCGCAGCGTGCTGCCCGCCGTCCCGGTGCTTCCGGCCGCGTCGCTGTTGGCCACGGTGCATCCCGCGGACGAGACGAGCGCGGCCAGCGCGGTGAAGGCGGCGAGCGTGCGGGACCGCCCGCCGCGCAGCCGGGGAGGTGCGGATGACTGCATCGTCTCTCCGATGGTCGTGGGGGCGCTGCCTGGGCGGAGTGGGCGAAGACACGAGAGCGTGTGTCTAGAAACACGTACGTGGTCTGCATTTGTAGACGGCTGGGCTGTGGTGCGTCAAGGGATCACCGCGTCCGTCGCTGTCAGTGACAGCAGCGCCGCGAGGGCCGGATTGCCGTGGTCCGTCCGCCAGAGGCAGTGCGTCTCCACCAGGTTGGGCCGCAGGCCCGCGATCTCGGTGAAGGCCAGGCCGGGCAGCTGGAGCCGGGAGCCCGAGCGGGGGACCAGCCCGACGCCCAGCCCCGCGTCGACCAGCGCCAGCAGGCTGTGCACCTGCTCCACCTGCTGGACGTAGCGCGGCTGCACGCCCGCGTCGTGGAAGGCGCTCACCACCAGTTCGTTGAGGTAGCGGGCCGCCGTGGGCGTGTAGGTCACCACGTCGTGCCGGCCGATCTCCGCCAGCGTCGGCGGCCGGCGCAGCCGGGCGAGCGGGTGGTCGCGCGGGCACGCCAGGATGAGGCTCTCGGTGTGGACCCGGCGCGCGCTGAGCAGGTCCGAGGCCGGGATTCCGCGGGCCAGGCCCACATGCAGCCGGTCTGCCAGCAGCGCCTCGACCTGGTCCCGGCTGACCATCTCGGCGAGCGTCAGCTGCACGTCGGGCAGGTTCGTCCGGACGGCGGCCAGCCAGCCGCCGAGGACCGTCAGGGCCGACACCGCGGTGAAGCCGATCCGCAGGGCGCCGGCCGTGCCGCGCGCGGCGTTGCGGGCGGTCAGCGGAGCGGCGTCGGCGAGGCCGAGCATCCGCCGGGCGTCGGCCAGGAACGCCTCGCCCGCCGGGGTCAGCCGGACCGTGCGGGACGGCCGGACCAGCAGGTCGACGCCGAGCGCGTGCTCCAGCTTCTGGATCTGCCGGCTCAGCGGCGGCTGGGTCATGTTGAGGCGGCGGGCGGCGCGGCCGAAGTGGCGCTCGTCGGCCACGGCGACGAATCCGCGCAGCTGGTCGAGGGTGAAGCGGTGCGGCATGACGGCTCCCCGAGTCGTGGTTTGCCGAAAAGGTATCAACGAATGCCGAAATCGACTTGGACGGGTATTGCGCCGGATGCCTAGGCTCGCAGCCAGTCCATTCGATGAACCGGAGACCGTTCATGACGCTGTTCGCCCCCGAAGAACTGAAGGCCGTCCTCGGCTCAGGGCTGCTCTCGTTCCCCGTCACCCACGCCCGCGACGATCTCAGCTTCGACGAGGACGCCTACCGCGACCACGTGAGCCGGCAGGCCGCTGCCGGCCCCTCCGGGGTGTTCGCCGCCGGCGGTACGGGCGAGTTCTTCGCCCTCACCCCGGAGGAGGTGGACCGCGTCGTGCGGGCCGCCGTCGCCTCCGTCCCCGGCGACACTCCGGTCATCGCCCCCGCCGGGTACGGCACCGCGCAGGCCGTCGCCATGGCCCGCGCCGCCGAGGCCGCCGGGGCGCACGGCGTCTTCCTGCTGCCCCCCTACCTCACCGAGGCCCCGCAGGAGGGGCTCATCGCCCACGTCCGCGCTGTGTGCGCGGCCACGGACCTCGGCGTCGTCGTCTACCACCGCGCCAACGCCGCGTTCGGCTTCGACGCCGTCCAGGAACTGGCCGACGAGTGCCCGAACTTCGTCGGGTTCAAGGACGGCATCGGCGACGTCGACCTGATGACCCGCATCCACGCCCGGTTCGGCGACCGGCTGCTCTCCATTGGCGGCCTGCCGACCGCCGAGACCTACGCGCTGCCCTACCTGGAGATGGGGGTCACGACCTACTCCTCGGCCATCTTCAACTTCCTGCCGGACTTCGCCCTCGACTTCTACGCCGCCGTGCGCGCCCGCGACGCCGCGGCCGTCTACCGCAAGCTCAACGACTTCGTGCTGCCCTACCTGGACATCCGCAACCGCCGGGCCGGCTACGCGGTGTCGATCGTGAAGGCCGGGCTCGCCGTCACCGGCCGGCCGGCCGGCCCCGTGCGCCCGCCGCTGACCGACCTCACCGCCGCCGAACTCGGCGAGCTCGCGGCCCTCGTGGAGAAGGTGACCCGCGCATGACCGAGAC
>NZ_QEIO01000229.1 GCF_003336425.1 Marinitenerispora sediminis
GCCCCGAGCCCCAGCCCGAGGGGGTGCCCGCCTGATGGCGCGAACCCGGACCAGACCCGGAGCCCGCCCGGAGCCGGCCACCCGCCACCGGGCCGGCGCCCGGTCGGCCCGCCGAACCGAAGGGAGCCGGGCGTGAACATCGACGGCACGCTGCTCGCCGCCGCCAGCGGGCTGCTGGTGGGCGTCGGGCTGTGGGTGGTGCTGGCGGTGCGGTTCGCCCGCCCGTCGCTCGCCGAACGGCTGGCCGAGCCCGCGCCGCCGCCGGCACCGCGCCGGACCACCGAGGGCGACGCCGGGTTCGCCTCCCGGCTCGGTACCGTCGGCGTCCCGCTGCTGTCCGCCATCGGACTGCCCACCGCGCGGACGCGCCGGGACCTCCAGGTGTGCGAGCGCGACGCCGCCCGGTTCCTCGCGGAGAAGTTCACCAGCCTGCTGCTGGGACTCGCGGTCCCGCCGCTGCTCGGCGCCGCCCTGACGATGACCGGGCTCGAACTGCCCGCGCTGAGCTCGGCGCTCGCGTGGGCGGTGTTCGCCGTCGTCACCTGGGTCGCGCCCGACCTGGCGCTCCGGGACGAGGCACGCAAGCGGCGTGAGAGCATGCGGCACGCGCTCGCCGGGTTCGCCGACCTCGTCGTCGTCTCCCTCGCCGGCGGCGCCGGCGTGACCGGCGCGCTCACCGACGCCTCCGGGACGAGCGGCAGCTGGGCGATGACCCGGATCCGCCACGCCCTGCGCGCGGCCGCCCTGAACCGGCGGCCGCCGTGGACCGCGCTCGGCGAGCTCGGTGAGCGCTACGACGTCCCCGAGTTCGCCGAACTCTCCGCGAGCCTGCGACTGGCCGGCTCCGACGGGGCGCGCGTCCGCGGCTCGCTGGCCGCCAAGGCCCGCAGCCTGCGCACCCAGCACCTCGCCGAACTCGACGCCGACGCCCAGTCCGCCACGGAGCGGATGAGCCTGCCCGTCGTCCTGCTGTTCGCCGGATTCCTCCTGCTGCTGGGCTACCCCGCCCTCAGCCTCGTCCTGTCCGGACTGTGACCCGACTCCGCACCTCCACGAACCACAGAACCAGGAGCTCCCAGTGAACCGAATCCGCGACTTCTTCCTCCGCCGCCGCACCCACGGCCGGGACGGCGGCTACACGACGGAGACCGTGCTCGTCATCGCCCTGCTGGTCGCCCTGGCCGTCGGCGCGGTCGGCGCCATCGCCACCACCGTCCAGAACAGGGCCGAGTCCATCAGCCTGGACTGACGTGCGACCCCACTCTCCTCGCGACGACCGCGGCAGCGCCGAGCTCGTGGTCGCCACGCCGCTGCTGCTGCTGCTCGTGATGCTCGTCATCCAGGCGGCCGTGTGGGTGCACGGCGACCAGGTGGCGACGAGCGTCGCGCAGCGGGCCATCGACGCGGCGCGCACCGCCGAACCGACCGACGCCCAGGCGTACGCGGAGGCGGTCGCCGACGAGCTGGGCGGGTCCCTGCTGGCCGAACGGAGCATCGTGATCGAACGCGGCGCCACCACCACGCGGGTCGTGGTGTCAGCCGAGGTGCCCACCATCATCCCCGGCATGACATGGCCGGTCCGGCACGAGCTGTCCGCCCCCGTGGAGCGGTTCGTGCCGCCCACCCCGGCGGAGGCCGCGCCGTGACCGGCCGGGACCGGGAGCGCGGGTCGGCGGCGGCGGAACTCGCCGTCGTCACCCCGCTGCTCCTCATGTTCGTACTGCTGATGGTCCTGGCCGGACGGGTCACCAGCGCGCACGGCGCGGCCGACGAGGTCGCGCACGCCGCTGCCCGGGCCGCGTCGATGGAACGCGACGCGGCCGGGGCCGAGGCGGCGGGCAACCAGATGGCCGCCTCCGCCCTGGCCAGCCACGGGCTGCGGTGCGCGGACTTCTCGCTCGCCCTCGACCACGGCGGCCTGCAACCGGGCGGTGCCGTGACCGCCGCGCTCGACTGCAACGTCGCCCTCGGCGACCTCTCGCTCCTCAACGTGCCCGGCACCGTCACGGTGCGGGGCGAGTCCACCGTCGTCATCGACACCTTCCGGGGGACACCGTGAACCCTGGCCCGCCGCCACGCGCACCCCGCGGCCCCGCCCGCGCGCCGCACCGGCCGTCCGCCGCCCGGCGGGCGGCCCGCCGGCTGGTCCGGCGCGACGACCGGGGGCAGGTGACGGCGTTCGTCGTCGTCATGACGGGGGCGTTCGTGCTCTGCCTGGGGCTCGTCCTCGACGGCGGCGGGGCGCTGCGGGCCCGCAACGAGGCCGCCATCCTCGCCCAGGAGGCGGCCCGGGTCGGTGCCCAGCAGATCGACTGGGCCGCCTACCGGGCCGGCGACACCACCCGGCTGGACGCGGTCGCTGCCGGGGCCGCGGCCCGCGGCTTCCTCAACAGCTCCGGGGCGGACGGCACGGTCAGCGTCAACGGCGATACGGTGACTGTCACCTGCTCCGTGGACTTCTCCTTCGTCCTCCTGCCGATGCCGGCCACGTCGGTCGACGCGACCGCCAGCGCCCGCCCGTACACCGAGCCCACCGCGTAGCGTCTTCTGGAGGCGGTCATGCGACGAACCCGCAGACTCGGCGCCCTGCTCCTCAGCTCGGCCGTGGTCGTCGGGCTCCCCTACCTGCTGCTGGTGCGCCTGAGCTGGCCCGGCCCCGAGCTGACCTGGGCCAGCCTGCTCGTCCACCTGTCCAGCCTCCAACTGCCGCCGGGGCTGCTCGCCGCCGCCCTCGTCGTGACGCTGTGGGCGCTGTGGGGCCTGTACACGCTCGGCCTCGCCGCCGAGGCCGTGGCCCGGCTGCGCGGCGCGCCCCGCCGGATCCGTCCGCTCGGGCCGCTCCAGATCATCGCGGCCACCGCGATCGGCGGCACCCTCGTCTCGCCCGCGCAGGCGATGGCCGACACCGTCACCGTGTCACTGGACGACGAGACGACCCTGGAGGCCGACGCCGAGCGTGACGCGGCACCGCCGGCCGAGGCGGCGCCGGAGGCCGACGCCGACACCGGCCCCCGGCAGAAGGCCACCGAACGGGCGCGCACCGTCACCGGCTTCGCGCTCAACTCGGCCGGGCTCTCCGAGGACCTGCGCGAGGACCTCGCGACCACGATCGAGCTCATCCGCAAGCACGGCGACCCGGACTCCACCATCCGCATCACCGGGCACACCGACGCCTCCGGCAGCACGGAGGTGAACCTGGCGCTCTCCGAGCAGCGCGCGCGCAGCGTCGCCGACCACATCGCCGAGCAGCTCGGCGACGCGGCCCCCGAGATCGAGGTCGAGGGGGTCGGGTCGGAGCACCAGCGCGAGGGCGACGCCGCGGCGCAGCGCCGGGTGGAGATCAGCTACACGGTCCGCAGCGGGCCGGCGGCGGGCGAGGACCGCGCCGCGGAGGCGGAGACCCCGCAGGACGAGGACCGCGCCGCGCCTCCCGTGGAGGCGGAGACCCCGCGGGACGCCGAGGCGGACGCGGGCGCCGGCGGCGCCGCGGAGACCGAGGACAGCTCCGGCTCCGACTCCCGCGACCCGGAGCCGGAACCGGAGCCAGAACCCGACCTGGAGTCGGACCTGGAGTCGGCGGCGCTCGTCGGCGCGGTGTCGGAGCAGGAGGAGGCGATCGCGGCCGCGGCGGCGGACGGCGCGTCCAGGATCGTGGTCATGGAGATCCCCGACGAGGCGCTCCTCGGCGGCGCCGCGTTCGCCGGAATCCTCGGCGGCTACCTGGTCGGCCGGCGCGGCGGCCCGCGCCTGACCCTCCAGCTGCCCCGCTGGCGGGCCCTCACCGCCGGCACCCACGCCGCGCGCGAGGAGATTCCCGAGCCGCCGCGCCCGCTCCCTCCCGCCGAGGTCGACGACCGGGTCCTCGTGGAGCTCACCCACGTGCCGGGCATCGGCATCACCGGCTCCGGGGCGCGCGGCGCGGCCCGGCGGCTCATCGCCAACGCGCTCACCCCGAGCGCGGAGCACCCGGCGCGCGTCCTCATCACGGACGCCGACGCGGTCGTGCTGCTCGGCACCAACGGCAAGCGGCGGCTCGCCGAACGCCAGCTGGAGTCGGTCCGGGTCGTGGACTCCATGCACGAGGCCCTGACCATCCTCCAGCGCGAGCTGCACTCCCGGGCGGACAGCTCCGTGCGCTCCGACGAGCACGACCCGCTGATCCTGATCGCCACCCCGGACGCCGAGGACGAGGCCGCCCTGTCCGGCCTGCTGCTGCACGGCCAGGAGCGCGGGATCACCGCGGTGCTGCTCGGGCGGTGGCCGCTCGGCGGCAGCTGCACCATCGAGTCGAACGGCCTGATCACCGAGACCAGCCCGCCGCTCAACGGCATCTACCACGCCTACTGGCCGGGGCTGGACGCGGCCCGCGTCAACGAGCTCATCCGCCGGCACCGCGGCGCGCGGGTGGACGAGGACGCCCCGGGGGACTGGAAGCGGCTGTTCGACCAGATCGCCGCCAACGCACCGGAGGAGTCGCCGGCACCGGCCACGGCCGACCGGACGGGCGAGCCGTCCCCGGCGGAGCGGATCGCGACGGAAGAGACCCCGGCCGAACAGCACCCGGCCGAACAGCACCCGGCCGAACCGGCCACGACCGGACGGACCGCGACCGAGCAGAACGAAGGGGCGCGGACCGAGCGGGCGGGCGCCGCGACGACGGAGGAGTTCGACCCGTTCTACGCGTCCGAGACGGCCGAACGGGACTCGGCGGAGCGTCCGGCGGCCACCGAGGCGGAGGTGCAGACGGAGACCGGGCCGGCCGAACCGGCGAACCCGTGGCTGGCGGACGCCCCCACGGTGAGCACGGGGAGCATGGGGAGCACCGGCGGCACCACCGGCAGCACCACCGGCAGCAGAGCCGCCGCGAACTGGCGCGAGTCCGCCGGGACGGGGGAGGACGCCGGCACCGTCACCGAACCCGCCGCGGAGACCCCGCGACAGGACGAGGCTCGCGACGAGGCAGCCGCACCGGGCACCGGTACCGAGCAGGAAGGCCCGGACCAGCGGCCGGTACCGGCCGATTCGGTCGCCGCGCCGACCGAAGCCCCGGCCGACCCGCTCGCCGCACCCGCGCCCACCGGCTCCGCCAAGGACGAGCCGGCCGAACCGGATGAGCCCGGCCGGTCCGTGGCCGCTCCGGCCGAGGCGGCTCAGCAGCAGCCGGAATCCACCATCCCGGCAGCGGACCCGGCGGATCGGCGGCCCGCCGTTTCCCAGCGGACGGGCACCCCGGCCTCGGCGTCGGCCGGGCGAGCCGTGAGCCCCCGGCGCCCGGCGGCACCGCCGTCGGCCCGCCGGTGGCCCAAGCGCCCGCTCACCCCCGCCGCGAACCGGGGCGATGCACCGGCTGCGGCCGAGACTCCGGCGACGGCGGAGACTCGGGCTGCGGCGGACACTCCGGCCACGGCGGAGAGCGGCGCCGAGTCGGCGCCGCAGAACCCGGCTCCTCCGTCCTCCGCTCCGGCGCCCCGGAAGGAGCACCGCCCCGAACCCGAACCGGTCGCGGCGGCTGAGCCGGCCTCCAGCCCCACGCCCGCCACCGAGCCCACGCCGCAGCCCCAGCCCCAGCCCCAGCCTGAGTCCCAGCCCCAGCCCCAGCCT
>NZ_QEIO01000230.1 GCF_003336425.1 Marinitenerispora sediminis
GGCCTTCTCGATCCGGGCGGCCTCGCGCTCGGCCTCGGTGGCGTCCGAGCGCAGCCCGGCCGCCTCCTCGCGCGCGCTCCGCTGCCGGTCCGGTGAGCCGCCGCGCGCGTCGCGCAGGGTCTCGGTGGCCTGCCGCCGAGCCGTCTCCGCCTCGCCGCGGAGCCGGGCGGCCTCGCGGCGGGCCTCCCGCTGCTCCTCCCGGGCGGCCTGGACGGCCTCCTGGGTCTCCTCCGCCCGCTCCCGGGCGCTCTGCGCGTCCGCCCAGGACCGGTCCGCCCGGGCCTGGGAGGCGTCGGCGCGCTCGGTGGCCGCGTCCACCTGGCGCTGCCGCTCCGCCCGGGCGGCCTCCGCGGCCGCCCGGGCCTCGTCGTACTTCTTCTGGGACGCCTCGTAGGCGTCCGCGGAGTCCTTCGCCCAGGACTCGGCCTGTCCGACCCGGCCGGCGGCGGCCTCCGACTCCGCCCGGGCGGAGTCGACGTCGGCCGCGCGCCGGTTGACGTCGGCCGCCAGGTTCTGGACGTGCTCCGGCTCCGGGTTGCGCAGCCCCCGCGCGGTGTCCGGGGAGGAGGAGTCCTCCGCGTCACGGGGCTCGGATCCGGGGCCGTCGGTGCCCGCGGCGCGGCTCCCGTCCTCGTCCAGCGGGGGCCGGCTCGTGGTGTCCTCGTCGCTGTCCCCCGGCTCCTGCGGAAGCTGCGCCGGGTCGGCGGACGATGTGCCGCCGCGGTGCGTGAGGGTGTCGCTCCAGCCCGCGCCCGGCGAGGCGGGCTGGTTCAGGGCGTCGAGGGCGTCGAGGGCGGGCCGCAGGACCCCGCTCCGCTGCCAGCGGCGCCACACCTCGCGAAGCATGTCCGCCGTCTCCTCCGGAGTGGGACGGCGCGCCCCGCCGGCGGAGTCCGCCACCTGGAGATCGGCCAGGTCGCCGGCGACCTCCTCCATGCTGCGGCCGCGTACGCGGCGGTCGTAGTAGGCGCCGAAGACGTCGCGTGCCGCGTCGGTGTCCGAAACGGGGCCGCCGAGGCGGGTCAGGGGGGCGATGACCGAGTCGGGGAGGTCGGCGACGCGGACCGGGGTCCGGTAGGGGGCGGGTCCGCCGGTGTCGCGGTCGAGCGCGGGCCGGGTGATGTCGGCGAACTCGTGGAGGTGGTGCTCGCGCAGCCCGGTGAACGGCGTCCTCGGGTGCGTCATGATGTTCGCGACGGACGGGTCGACCCGGGAGTGGTCGGGGCGTGCCCGCAGGACACTGGCGTCAGTGTCGGACGCCTTGAAGTACTCGTCGCGGAGTCCGAAGAGGTGCAGGATCTCGTGGACCAGGCCCGCCGGGGGCGAGTCCACGGACCAGTTGCCGGCGTTGTTGCGCGGAATGATCCCGCCGGTCGTGGGGCGCCAGGTGACCCGGTAGTCGGCCGGCCCCGTGACACCCGGCTCGTCCACGTCCAGGACCCGGAAGTGCAGCTGGTCGCCGGGGCCGCCGTCCCCGTCGGGGAGCCGGTGCAGGTGGTTGGCGGTCTGCTCCAGCTTCTTCTTGATCGCCGCGAAGCGTTCGGCGAGCAGCGCGGGGTCGTTCCCGTTCCGGTCGAACTTGATGCGGATGGTGAGTTCGCGGACGTGGGTGGGGCCGCCCGGAGTGCGGTGCTCCTCGGGGATGGGGACCCGGCGGACCTCCATGCGGCGAGGCATGCCTTGGAAGCGCGTCTGGCTGGGGATCAGGCGTTCGGGGACACCCTCCGGGCGGCCGGGGACCTCCTCACCGGCGGGATCGTCGCGGTGGGTCGGACGGGCCGGACGGGCGGAGAGCCGCACCTCACGTCCGGAGATGTCCACGCCGGATTCGTCCATGAGCGCGCCGATGACGGTGACCGGGGCCTGGCGGCGGGCCTCGTCCCAGGCTCGGCGGGCGTCCTCGGACGCCGGGCCATGGGGGTTCTCCCAGTCGGCGACGGGAGCGAGTCCCTGGTGGACGGGGGCGGGTCTGCTGGTGGACTCGGTGGTGAGTTCGGAGATGCGGGACAGGGCGGCGGCGGTGACGCGGGGCGGGTGGGCGTCGCGGACCGCGTCCTGCCCGGCGGGGTCGAGGAGGCGCAGCCGCTGGATCCGGGCGTCCAGGGCGTCGGTGAGAGCGCGGTACACGACGGCCTCGGCACGCATGGCCTCGGCCTCGGCCCGGCGGGCGTTGTCGTCCGCCGACGGCCGGGTGCCCGGAGCGAGCGTCGGGGGCGTGGGATGCAGGTCCAGGGCTTCCCGCTGGTAGGCCATGGCGTCCGCGGCCTTGGCGCGGGCCTCCGCCAGCTTGGCCAGGGCTCCGGGAAGATCGCCGCGTGCGGCCAGGTCGTGGGCCCGCGCGCGCGCCTGAGCGGCCACCTCCGCCACGACCTTGGCTTCCTCGCGCGACTCCTGGGAGTCCTCCCAGTCGTCGTCCCTCGGCGGGCGGGTGCCGCGTGTGGCCGAGTGCTCCGCGCGCTGGGCCCGATCCTGGGCCTCCCGTGCGTTGGTCTCGTTGCGCTCGGCCTGCTGCAGCGTGCGGTCGACCTGGGACAGGGTGGATTCGGTGAGGCCGAACCAGGCGAGGATGTCGGGGCCGACCACACTGCCGTCGGGGGGCGCCTGGCCCGGGGTGGAGACCGGCGGGGCCCACTGGAGACGGCCGTGGTAGGAGAACGCGTCGGGCACGTCCGCCGGGTCGACGAGTTCGACCTTGAGGCGGAGTTCGCTGCCGTTGCGCAGGGTGTAGGGGACGCGCTCCCGGGTGCCACCCCGGCCGTCGGGGACGGGGCGACCGTCGTTGACCTGGGATTCCAGGTCCGCGACGAGCCGCTGTTCGGCGCGCGTGATGGTGTGGGGGTCCACTCCGTCGGGCGGCGACTGGCGGGCCAGCCGCACCTGGACCTCGACGATGTCGCGGCCGTCCCGGTGGATGCGGTTCCATTCGAACCGCGGCGGGACGGGACGCGGACCGCGCTGGGTGATGAGGGCGGGGAGCACGGTCCCGTCGTCCGTGGTGACGGAGAGGTCCTGGGACTGGCCGGGGGAGTTGCCGAACTTCGCGGCCATCGTGTCGGGGAGCGGCACGGTGCGGCGGGTGGGGTTGACGATGCTGTCCCAGCCGCCGGGCGGCGGCTGGTAGCCCACCCGTCCGAGGTCGTGCAGGGCCTGCCGGAGGGCGCCGCTCTCCCGCCAGTACGTGGTGGCCTCATGGAACTGCCGCTCCGCGGCGGAGTCGCCTCGGAAGATGCTGTCGAGGCTCTTGCCGTCGACGTAGTGGTCGTAGTAGGCGTCCAGCAGCACGGCGGCCCGTTCTGGCGGCAGACCGTCCCGTCCGCCGATCACCTGCGGGCCGTCAGGGGACTGCGGGAGGTCGTCGTCGGAGGACGCGTACATGTCATCGTCGGAGTCGGAGTCGCGGGCGGCGTCCTCCTGGTATCCCTCGTGGATGTCGCCGTAGGGGGCGGGCCGCCAGTCGGGGCCGGGGCGCCATCCGAGCGGGACGACCTCCGCCTCAAGGAACCACATCGTGGTGCGGTCGCCGCTTCCGGGCTGGACGGCTTCGGCCTGGTAGGCGGCGTGGAAGACCATGGAGGTGTTGCGGGGCAGCAAGATCTCGCGTTCCCCGGCGGCGGTCTCCACGAAGGGCATGGTGCTGAGGCCGTTGTGTCCGGCGGGGACGCGGATGGCGATGTAGACGTCGCGTTCCAGCGGGGTGGTGGCACCGAGGGAGCCGGACATGTAGCCGGGGTCGGTGTAGACCGTGCCGACCAGGCCCTGCATGGCGGCGGGGCTGTCGACGTTGCCGCCGAGCATGTTGATGAAGTCGGTGTTGACCCCGCGCTGCATGAGGAACGGCTGCGGGAACGGGCGGCGGCTGAGGGCGGCGTCCAGGTTCTGCACCATCGGCAGCAGCCGGGGCCGGTCCTCGGCGAGGACGTAGCTCTGGCCGCGCAGGGCGCTGTTGACGAAGTCGAAGTCGTCGCCGGCGTAGCGGCGGACCGTCTCGACCTCGTGCGGAGGGAGCAGGTCCTGGACGCGGCTGCCGCGGTCCTGGCCCTCCAGGACCCGGATGGACCAGTAGCCCGCCTCGACGTCGGAGAGACGGTTGGTGGTGCCGCCGCGGCTCATTCCGCTGCCGACCGGTAGCTCCGCGCGGCCGGGGTTCCAGGTGCGCGGCGGCGGCAGGAGCGTGCCCCAGGAGGCGTTGGGCACGTAGACGCCACCGGACCGGCTGAGGGTGTCGAGGGCCCAGAACAGGTGGCCGGATCCCCGCCACTGGCTCCACTGGGCGCGCAAGGTCTGTTCGACCTGGCCGTAGGCGTTGGGGTCCGCGGTGAACCTGGCGGCCAGGTGGGCCATCGGCACGCCGTTGACGTGGTTGTCGTAGAAGGCGGTCAGGAGCGGGTAGGCGAGATTCGGGTGGAGCCCGGGGACCATCTGCCGCGGCTGGCCGAGCCCGGCGGCGACCTGCATCTGGAGCTGCGCGTCGACGGTGGTGGGGTGCGGAGGCGGGTAGTAGGCCCCGGTGGGCGTGGTGCCCGGCTGGTCGGTGAACGCCATGTTCACCTGGTAGGCGGGGTCGTTGCGCCACTCCCGCAGGGCGGCGTCCGCCCAGGGGTCGGTGGTGGTGCTCCGGTTCTCCGTCCGGGTGCCGGCGTCGTCGCTGGTGGTGTTCGGGTCGGGATCGCGGTCCGGTGCGGTGTCGGTGGCCCGGGGCGCGTCGGAGTCGGGTGTCTCGGGTGCGGGCCGGATCGGGGTGCCGTCGGGGTGGTAGGAGCCGCCGGCCTGGGTGAACTGTTCGAGCGCCTGGTCGAGGTCGGCCCGGGCGCGGTCGAGTTCGGCCTTGGAGCGTTCGTCCGCCTCGGGAGCGAGTACTTCGCTGTAGTTACCGTCGCGGGCGTCCGCCTTCAGGGCTTGGGCGAGGTCGACCTCGGCCTGGGCGGCGGTGACGCGGCGCTGGGCGGCCTCGACCCTGCCGCCGAGGTAGGAGAGGTCGTCCCCGGACTGCTTCAGCCGCTCGCGGGTGTTCTCCAGGTCGATTTCGAACCGCACGACATCGGCCTGCGCCCGGCCGACGCGGGCGCGCGCCTCGTCCACCGAGGTCGGAGGCGTCCGGTCGCCGTCCGTGGTGGTCCGGGGGATCGGGGCGGTCGGGCCGACCTCCGCGTGCATGACGGTGGGGTTGCTGCCGCCGCGGTGCGTGGACGGGCCCGGGGCGAAGGTGACACGGCGCCGCCGGCTGGTACTGGAGTCGTACAGCGAACCGTCTATCGGGGTGGTGCTGCCGGAGACGTCCGGCGACTCACCCGAGCGCGGGGTGCTGAAGCCCGACTCGGCGGCCTCGGGGTGGCCGATCGTGGCGCGGGCGCGGTCGAGTGCGTCCCGCCAGGCGGTGAACCGCTTCTCGAACTCCTGCCGTGCCTTGTCCGTGGCCTTTTCGGCGGCCGCGTAGTCGTCGCGGGCCTGCTGGTCGGTGGGGTCGGCGATGAGCCGCCGGACCAGCGGTGGCAGCTTGGCCCGCTCGTCGTAGTAGGTCTGGTCGACGAGGCCTCGGCCATCCCCTGGGTGGGCTGGCGGCCGAAGCCGGGGATCGAGCGGTGCGGGACCTCGGCCGACACGACCCAGTCCACCGGGATCGACACCAGGTAGGAGCGCTTGGATGTCGCGTCGGGGCCGGGCACCGGGCGGTCGCTGTCGGTGTGCCCGTCGGTGCGGGTGCCGCCGCGCTCCCCGCTCGGATTGAGGGCGACCTGGCCGGCCAGTCCCGTGCTGATGGTGGGAGCGGTGGGGTCGTCGGCCGGCGGGTTGTTGGCCGTCGTCCCCGCCCCTCGGAACGGGGCGGAGCCGCCGGACGCGGCGGTCGTCGTGACGGAGGTCGAGCGGCTGGTGCCGCCCGACCGGGAGTCCCTGGTCGCCGAGTCGACGGCGACGTCGATGACGGTGGCCCGGTCGGTGTGCAGGTTCGCCCCGAGCCGCCACCTGGTGGGGCCGACGTCGATGAGGCCGACGCCGTTGCCGCGCTTGGCGTCGTTGAGGTAGGCCTTGAGGGAGTCCTCGTTGATGGTCGCGAGGACGGGGTCGTTGTCGCGCCGGATCCCCGCCTCGCTGACGGCGTGGTCCTTGGCCCGCTGGATCGCGGCGGCGTCCAGCGCGCCGGTGTGCTGCCAGCC
>NZ_QEIO01000024.1 GCF_003336425.1 Marinitenerispora sediminis
GCCCACCATCCGCGCCTCGCATGAGGTGTGGGTGCTCGGCTCGGGCGGGGCCAAGGCCGACGCCGTCCGACTCGCCCTGGGCGAGGCCGGCCCGGTCCAGGTCCCGGCAGCGGGGGCGCGCGGGCGGTCCCGCACCCTGTTCCTGCTGGACCGGCCAGCGGCGGCCCGGCTCCCGGCGGGGCTGGCCCCGGCCGGGGTGGTCTGACCGGCCGCGCATCCCAGCACGCGAGATCGGCCCCGTCTCCTGGTGGAGGCGGGGCCGACGTGTGACCGGTGGGGTGAGGTCTGCGGGGTTTGCGGGGTCTGTCAGGTCTACCGCCGGATCTCATGACGGTCCTCCGTCTTGCGGCTCGTGCCGGTGGTGTCGAAAGTCAGGCAGAGGCAGCCGTGGTCGAGGCGGGGGACGTACATCCAGTAGCGGGTCAGCTCATGGATGAGGTAGAGGCCGCGCCCGTGTTCGGCGGTGAGGTCGGCGGCGGCATCACTGACGGCGGGGCGGTCGTCGGGCTTGAGGGGACCGTCGTCCTGAACGTCGACGTGCAGGACGGTGCGCGCGCCGAGGGCGTAGAAGCGCAGGGTGACGGTTCCGCCGGGGTCGCCGGAGCGGGTGTGTTGCAGGGCGTTGGTGACGGATTCGGAGACGCAGAGTTCGACGGTGTCGACCAGGTCGGGGGTGTAGCGGTCGATCAGGACGTCGCGGGCAAGCGCTCGGGCGGAGCACACTGCGGTGAGGGTGCCGGGGAGGACGTGCTCGGTGTTGAGCGCGAAGGGGGTCATGGCGTCACACCACCGCCCTCAACTGCGCGACCACCGGAAATGGACGACGAAGTGGCGGACCGCTGGGACCGAAGGGCGGCAGGGTGGTAGCTACCTGCCGTGCGGCGGTTGCGGGGTCGTCGGCGGTGACTTCAAGGCCGCAGGTGAGGAAGACCCAGCCACGTGGAGACTGCGCAGCGACAACCGTGATGCGGCGGCCATGCGGGGCGACGTAGAGAATCGGCACGGCTTCGTGTGGGCGGGCGAGTAGAGCCCGTAGGCCAAGACTGTGAAGTGCTTGAGCGAGAGCGACGAGGTAGTGACGCCTAGCCTCTTCCGGAGGACGGGACTCAAAGCCGATCGCAGGTGGACGCATGTACTTCTCCTTAGCCGACACACGGAGAGTAGAGGCTTAAGCCAGCCAAACACAGCCACACACACCTGTCAAGCAACTGGCTTGAACCACTTCTTGTATGCTGGCTGCATGGGTGCAACCAGCGAGAGCCATCAACTCCCGAGCCGCAGGATCGCGGAAGACCTGCGACGTGCGATCGAGTCGAAGACCCTCCCAGAGGGGGCCAAGCTTCCCTCCGAACGAGTCCTCGCCCAGGAGTACGGCACTGCCCGCAACACCGCCCGAGAGGCCATACGCCTGCTCGTGGAGCAAGGGCTCGTCGATGTCCAGCATGGTCGGGGCGTCTTCGTGCGCAGAAAGCACCGGCGGTTCCACTTCGGCAGCGAGCGTTATTCGCGTCGGCTGCGTGAGGAGACAGGGCTGTCTCCCTACCGCGCGGAACTCGCGAAGCAGGGGCGTACAGCACATGTTGACTGCACCTCGATTACCCACGTCAAACCACCACCGGAGGTTGCAGAGCGACTCGCCGTTGACCATGAGGCAGATTCCGTTGTCCGACGCGAGAACTGGTATTACGCGGATGGCGAACCCGTCCAGATCGGCGTAACCTTCATCCCACTCGCGATCGCGGAAGGCTCCGTTCTCGCTACCTCCGCAAACATGGGCAGGGGAAGCCTTTACGCCCGGTTCGAGGAACTGGGATACCCCATCGCCCGGATCCGCGAGGAAATCGCGGCGCGGATGCCGACCCCAGCGGAGAGCCGGAATCTGTCTATCCCTGACGGAGTTCCCGTACTCGAAGTGCTACACACCGGAATCACCGGGGATGGAACTCCATTCGAAGTCACCCGTTTTGTCATGCGGGCAGATCTCAATGGCCTGGACTACAACATGCCTGTCGAGGACTGAACATGGACAACTCCACCTATCCCACACCACCATCTGCTTCTACAATCATCCGCCCACGTGAGATGGCGGATATTGAGGCGACCACAGCCCTCCTCATCGAGGTACATCGCCGCGACGGCTACCCGGTCGAAGGCGTCGCCGACCCCCGCGCCTGGCTACAGCCTCCCGGTCTCATGCGCTCCTGGATCGCCGAGTTGAACGGCGCGATCGTCGGACACGTCAGTCTCACCGCCCCCCCAGGGGACGATCAAGCCGTCGCCCTCTGGCGAACACGTACCACCGCCCCGGCTAGCCGGGTGGCAGTCCTCGCCCGACTCTTCGTCCACCCGGAGACCCGCAGGCAGTCCGTCGGCAAGGCGCTGGTCCAAGCGGCGACCGGCTACGCTCAGAGCCGACAGACCGACCTCTTACTCGACGTCCTGGAAAAGGACACCGCAGCCATCCGCCTGTACGAGAGCCTGGGCTGGACATTCCTCGCAACCGCAACGCATTCCTTTGGCCGTGACAGCACCTTCCCTGCCCGGTACTACGCGGCGCCCCTGCAAGAGAATTCGAAGTGACCCCCCTCCATGGCCGGTGGCGCAGATCCAGCTACAGCGGGGATCTAGGAGGAAACTGCGTCGAGTGCGCCCATCTCCCCTCCACCATCGCCCTGCGCGACTCCAAGCACCCAGACAAGGGCCATTTCACCTTCCCTAGCCCGGAGTGGACCGCCTTCCTCGCGGCCATCAGACACGGCCAGCTATAGAGCTCAACACCCCGGTGGCCCGGCGGGCCTGGCGGGCCTGGTCCGCTGGGCCTTGACGGCCGCACCGTCGCGGCGCGCTGCTACGCCGCACCCTGCCGGTGAGAAGCCGATGGATCGGCGGTCACAGGTGCCGCAGCGGTGCCGTGATGGGCCGGTCGTCCCAGAGGATCTGGGAGAACACCCCGATGGCCAGACACCACGCGCTGGACAGCAGCAGCACCGCCCACGGGTCGCCGGTGGCACCGGCCCACAGAGCGCTCAGCGGGCGGGCCGCGTCCTCTTCCGCGAAGGCCGGGGCGACCGCCACCAACCCGATCAGGCTGACCAGGAGCCCGTGCGCCAACCCCATCGCGGCCACCCCGGTGGAGCGGCGCAGGCAGGCCGACGCGGACAGCCCGTGGTTGCGCCCCTCGATGACCAGGTATCCCCACGCCACCCCGGCCAGCGCCGCGAAGGCCCACCAGTGCTGCGGGGAGTCGAGCCGGGCCCGCTGCCACCAGTCCGGCAGCGCCACCAGCGCGACCAGGCCGACGGCCGCCGCAGCGGGCAGCCGGAGCAGCCACTGGGCGGCCCACAGCGCGCCCAGGCCGATGGCGCCCGCCGCGATCAGCGCATAGCACGCGGCGGCGGCCAGCGCCGCCATACCGAAGTGGCCGCCGCCCGCTGCAAGGGCCACCGCCCCCAGGCCACCCGCGACGGCGGCGTACAACGGCAGGTACCCCACCCACTGGGTGGGCTCGCAGAGCGCCGCGACCGCGAGCACCCGGAAGCGGGGTAGCAGATGGCGTTCGGCCACCGCAAGGTTGATCGCACGGTCATCGGAGGTAGGCGCCTCGTAGTTCTGCAGGTCTGTCAGAGTCAGCTTCAGTTGCCCACTACGGTAACCACGTGCGGCGACAAGGGTGTCGATCTCGGCCTCGACCTCCTCGGGATCCGCTCCGGCCAAAAACGGGTGTGAGTGCCGGGCATCGAGACAGGCAGCCCAATCCGCCCTCGCCTCACGGGCGCGGCGGAGCAGCAAGTGTTCCGTGTCGCCTCCGAAGACTTGGCCCATGCGTATCTCCGTTGGCTCATCCGTCATCTCGTCTTCGGAGAGCCATACCGTCCCGGCCGCTCGCCGGTAGCGGAACGGCTCGCTCAGGGTCAGGAACCGGAATCGAGCAGCCAGGGGACGCAGACGGCGAGCCACCACCGGATCCATCTCCGGGGCGGACAGGCTGCGCCAGGCCGCTTCGGCCAGTAGGCAGAGCCGCGCCCAGTGATCCCGCTCGTCGTCAGCCCCAGGGACATTCGCAGACCTCGTCATCTGCTCGTGCGGATGGTGGAGGATGGCACGCAGCATGTCCTCGTGAGTTGCCAACCATGCAGCGGCGTCGCCGATGGCAGCTTCCACTTCCGTCTCCGACTCCACCCTGGTGGTATGGAGGGACCACAATTTCTGCAGCTCCGACGACAGCGGCTCCCTGAGCTTTCGGGCGTCGTCGTGGCCGGCTCCTGGATCGCGAGACCGTTCAGCCGCATCCAACACACCGCCCGCGAGGCGCACGTACAGCTCCGGGGGTGGCGACGCGCCTGTGTCACTCCCAGCGTCCGGCCCCGCTGGCACCGTCAGGACTCCCGGCTCGGCAAGAGGGTACGGAGTCCCTCACCGAACGGCGTGGTCCGCCAGTGTCCTTCGGGCTCCTCGACGTAGGCATACCCCTCCAACAGCCGAGATCGGTGCGGTGGGAGGCGGAATACACCGTCCTTGTCAGTCGGACGCAGCTCCACGGCCACCATCCGGGGACTGAGCGGCCGCACTGGGATGTCGATGAAGTCGTGGGACAACTCGTGGATTACCACGGCCCGCACCGACCTGACCTCACGCTTCTTCCCGCCATCGGCACGCGCCAGGCCGAGCATGCCCTCGGCGATCCCAAGCCAGTAGAAGCCAGCCGCCTTATAGCCCCCAGTCAAGTGGAAGACATAGTCCTGCTCCGGGCCGGCGAGCCGTTCGATGAGGTGACGGGCGAGCGTCCCGAGTTGGCGCATCGCGAGGCGGAAGCCCTCGCCGCTGCCCACGTCCATGCCTGGCACCCGCACGATGAGGACCTGCCCCCGGGCCTCCTCGGACCCCTGGTCGGGCTCGTGCAGGTAGCGGATGCGGGACAGGTCGCCGTCGGTGAGAGCGACCGCGTCCCACAGTGCCGCCCGCAGCGCCCCGGGGGTGTCGCTGGCGATAAGGACCACGATGTCGTCCGCGCCGGCGCGCACCTTTTCAGGCGGTTCGGCGGCGTTCTCGTCGGCGTGGCGGGCGAGCGTGGTGAGCTCGGCGCTGAGGTTGCTCGGCCAATCGTGCACTCGGAATTCGGCGGCGGCCGCGCGCAGCAGTTCCGATTCTGGGCTTCCCGGAGTGAGCGCGGCTCGCAGGAAGTCCTGCACGCCCGTGTCGCCGAGGGGGACGAGTTTCAGATCGGGGGCGCTCGGCACTGCCGGGCTGTTGTGCTCACGCTTCGCCGCCTCCTTCTCCAGCCAAGCGTGGAGCTTGTTCCGGAGGCTGAGCCCCACCGTCACCAGGTGAACGGTCATCGCCCTCTCGACGCCCCTTTCCTCGAAAACCGGTCCCGGATGCTAGGCAGCACCGGATAGTGCGCGAATTCTTCCAGAGTCATGGTCCTGGTCTTCGAGGCAGGGAGCCGGTCCCGCCACTGGGCGGAGAGCAGCAGCGCGTCCACCCGCTCGACGTGCCGGAGTTCGACCGGCTCAGGGCGCTTCGCGCGAGCGGCCTCCTCCCGTTCCCAAGCGAGCAGGGCACCGTCGAAGGCGTCCAGGTAGCGCTGTACCTCGTCCGACCCCACGGCGCGGAAGCCCGCCGCCGCGTCCAGGCTGCGGGTCCGCTCGCGGGGGTCCGTGAGGCGCAGCCGCAGGGTGATGTGGATGCTGCCCAAACCCAGCGGCTTGCCGAGGCCGATCTTGTGGGCGTACGCGGGGCCGAGGTCCTTGGCGGCGGACTTGCTACCCGGCTCCGCGCCGACCGGGTTGCCGAGGTGCAGGACGCGCAGCAGCGCGCCCAGCTCGGCGTCGGTCAGGTTGCGGAAGGTGATCCGGGCGTGGAACGTCAGGCCCGCGCGGAGCGGCACGATGTCGCGTTCGGTGTCGCCGGGCGGTTGCGTCGCGGACCACCGCTCGCGGGCGTCCTTGAGTTCCGGGGGCACGTCCAGCTCCGGGGGCGCGTCGGAGCCGTCGGGCTTGGTGGCGTGGCGGTGGAGGTAGGTCTTGTAGCCGGTGAGGCGGATCCTGTCCTGGTTCTCCTGGGACCAGGTGTTCAGGCGGGGGTTCTCCTCCCAGCAGCTGGGGTGGTTCTGAACGAGGTACTGTCCGAACGCCGTGCGATGCGGTGAGAGGAGCTGGACCCGCAGGGGCGTTCTGTCATCCGGGTTCTCGTCGCTGCTCACCGCCGAGCCGACCGATACCCGTCCACGCACGGCGAGCGGTCTGTCGTCGTCGCTCGTGCACAGGTCGATGTCGCCGAAAAGGGCACGGGGAACGTCGATCGCACGGCCGGTTGTCTCCCCCATCAGCGGTTCGGGGACCGCCACGCGGATGGGATCGAAGTCGCCGACCGCGATCCGGTAGCCCCCAGCCCGGCCGAAGGAGAGCACTTCTCCTGATTCATCAGCCCGGAACCAGACCGGTTCGATCCCTTGAGCCGGGAGGCCGCCGCCACGGCCGTACGGAAGCAGTCGCCGCTTCGACTCCTCCTCGTTCAGCTCCGCATCGATGTCTCTGACCCGGAGATATCCGGGAAAGTTCTGCTGCTGATACTGAGTGACCTGTTCAGATGATTCGAATTCCGTGATGAGTCGCTCCGGAACGGAAAGGAGGTCACCTCGGAAGCCGTCCGGCATCGGGAAGAGGTACAGGTGCGTCCGCTGACCGGCCGCCACACCGGTCAGGACGATCACGCACCGCACGATCTCGTGGTTCTGGTAGCCCTGGCGGGTCCGCTGAAACTCGGACGCCCGCTCCCGACTCGGGAACACTCGCTCGACCTCCTGATACCCGCCATCGGGATCGGGCGGCGGATCCAGCGCATACACGATGCGGAACTGGAAGTGCCGATGATGCGGGTCCTCCATGGGGCCGTAGGTGTTGTCGTTCGGCGGGATCAGGAACGTGCGGTGGGGAAACTCGTGTTCCGCGATGCAGCGCTGGAAGTCCGTGAATGACATCTCCAGCGGCAGCTTGGAGGGGCTGCGTTTGATCCGCCACCCGTCGCCGCCGCGGAAGAGAAAACCGATCTTGGTCTCGACATTGCCTGAGTGCTTCGCCTTGTACTGGTCGTGGAGGCGCGACATGACCCATTGGGAGCGATTCAACGGTCTGTCCTTGCCCCCCTTGACCTTGATCGGCGCCCGGAAGAACAGCTGCGGGGTGTTGACCGGCCCCACCTCTCCCCCGGTCAGCATCCGAAGGTAGTCGCGGAGCATCCCACGCAACGACGATCCCGGAATGGCCGGACGCCCATTGACACGCAATGAACGCGTCGACTCGGGATTCTGCGGATCCGTGGCCCCGATGAAGAGCGGCGTCAGGTTCTGGATCCGCAGGTCGATCCATCCGGTGTGAGTGCCCGGAATCCGCCGGTCGTGGCTCCTCAGCAGCTCCTCCTGCCGCAGGGTCTCCCCGACGGACGTCTGGAGGCGCTCCGCCGGCATGGGGTGGTCGGGCAGCGGCACCAGGCCGTAGGGGGCCAGGGCCCGGTTGCGGGGCAACCTTCCCTCGTCGCCGATCGAGCCGCCTTTCGCCTGGCGGGAAGGCCGATCGCCACCGGAACGGGGTGGCCTGGGCTGTCGGCGTACCGCGTCGGTTTGCTTCGTCTTCCGCATGATGTTGGGGTTCGGTCGCACCCCGTCCGTCGGGGACGTCGGTTTCGGCTCGCTCATGCTCCTCGGCCTCCCGCTGCCGGGTCGGGTCTGGTCGTCCGGAAACCTGTGAGCCGGTGGAACACCACCCCCACCGCCCCCGTAGCCGGGTCCTCCGCCCAGTACTCGCGGACGGTGAGCCAACTGCCGTAGCCCTTCTCGCCGTCCGGTTCCGGGGCCTGCCACTCGACCGGATGGACGGCCGTGGACCCGGACCGGTCCGTGGCGATGCACAGGGGGCCGATGCCCGGCCTGCTCTCGGGAAGCTGGGTGACCGTGCCGCCGAGCAGCAGGAACCACCGGTCCCGCGGCTGGAGCCAGGACGGGAGCCGGCCGACGTCCTCCGCGTCCCGCGACAGCCACGCCCGTTCGGCGCCCTCCCCGATGCGCAGTTCGGCCGACGGAGAGAACACGATCGCCTCCAGCAGTTGCCAGGCGTCGGACCGGTCGGCGGCCGGGGTCGGGGCGGAGAGCTGCTGCGTGGCCTGGTCGGTGCTGGACAGCCGCCACGTCTCATCGGGGCAGCCACCGGTGATCCGGCCGTGGCCGAACTCCGCGAGCAGCCACTGCGGCTCCCTCGGGGCCACCGCGTCGAGCACACGGCAGCGGCGTTGTTCGCCGAACACGTCAGCGAAGGCCGCCGCGATCTCGTCGTCACCGAGTTCGCGCACCAGCACGCCGTGCGGCGCGGAAAGCTCGCCATCCTCCGGGGCGACTCCCGGTGAGCCCGTCGTGTCGTTCGTGGTCATCCGTTCCCCTCTCCTCCGGACGACGCTGCTCCGGACGACGCTGCTCCGGACGGCTGCGCTCTGGGCGACCGCGCTCCGGACGGTGTTCCGGCCGCCGACGGATCGGCTCCGCCTCCGGCCTCCTTGTGCAGCTCGGCCAGCCAGTCGGCGGCCCGTGCCCGGTCCGGGCTGGCCGGGTCGTCGATCGCCCGCAGCAGGTCGGTCCGCTCCGTCTCCTCGCCCGGCCGGCGGGACACCAGCACCGCGGACCGCACCGTGAGCCGGCCGTGGCCCACACCCGCGCCGCCGCCGATGGAGTGGAACGGGACGGTGTAGAGCTCGCGGACGACCAGCGTGAGCAGGCCCCGCAGGGCGTCGTCGGCGTCGGCGGCGTCGAGGACGACGCGGGCGACCCCGCCGGCCTCGACGTCGTCGGTGAACAGCCGGCCGTCGACGGTGTCGCCGAACAGCGTGTCGATCGTCGTGCGGGTGGTGCGCAACCTCGTGCTTTCGGAGAGGACTCCGGGCGAGCGCAGCCGGAGCCGCGCCGGGCGCGGACCTCCGTCCCCGCCGGGCCCGGTGTCGCTTCCCCACCAGTGGGCGAACCAGTTATGGGCCGGGTCGCCCGAGACGTCCCACTCCGCTCCCGGCTGCTCGGCGGTGCCGGCGATCTCGCGCACCAGACCGCGTGCGGTGCGTTTGAACAGCGCGAAGACCGCGGTCCCGCCCAGCTCGGGCCGCCACTGCACGCGGCCGTCGGAGTAGCGCGGCCGGGTGCGGTGCGCGCGGTCCACCTCGCCGAGGCGGTCCGGCGCCGGCGTGTCGCCCACCAGCAGCACGCCGGGCCACGGCCCGGTGGCGGGCGCGCCGTCGAGGTCGTCGAACGGTGCGGGGACGAAGGACCGGGTGCTGCGCTCGGCGACGGCCAGTGTGACGACGAAGGTGTCGCGGCACCGGACGTCGGCACGCCGGGCGTCGAGTTCGTGGTGGAAGGCGGTGTGCGTCCGTTCGAGGTCGCGAGCGGTCCACCCGGCCCGCTCGTCGTGACCGGCTTCGGCCAGTGCGGCGGTCCGCAGGGCGGCGAGGGTGCCGTCCACCGCGGATTCCAGCCGAGCGTGGCGGTCGGAGGTTTCCAGCCCGTTGCGGGCCTCTTTCCAGCGCTCCTCCCATCCGCGGGCGTAGTAGGCTCCCCAGCCCTCCGGCGTGTGCAGGTCGTGGCGCCGGACATGCCATGCCTCGGCCACCACCTCCCCGTACCCGCGCCCGGTCCGGGCTCCGATGCGGATGCCGGCGGGCCCGGGGAGGCCGTCGTCAGATGTTTCGCCTTCGCTGTCGGCGGCGAGCCCGGCGGCGGCCGTCGAGACGAGCGCCAGCAGCCGCCCCTCGTCGCCGTCCGGCACTCGCAGCCGCATCGTGACGGTGAACGACGTTCCGGCCGGCAGCACCTCCATCCGCCAGAACGCGCCGGGCGCGGCGGTGCCCGAATCGGGGTCGATCCGGTTGCCGACCCGGACGGTGATGTTCGCGTCTTCGGGGAGGACGGCCACCGCGTCGTCGATGTCGAGCGCGCTCATGGTCGCCGGTTCGGTGTCGGTCGCGGCGAACTCCGGGACCGCGGGTGCCCCGAACAGCGTGTCGGCCCAGCCGCGTCGTCCGGCCCCCGCGGCGCCGGTGGCGTCGGCGTGGACCGGTGGGTCGCATCGGTCGGCCAGGTGGTGCCGGAGCAGTCCCGCGAGCGTGCTGGCCCGCAGTCGGGGTTCTCTGGTCACCGGGTCGCGGTCCAGGAGCTGGTCGACCTCGCTCTCGGCGGCGTGCGGCGCGCTGGGGGCGGCCGAGCCGATGTGGGTGTCGCCGAGGAGCCGCAGCCGCGTGCTGATCTCCCAGATCACCCGCGGCCCGGCGGGCGCGCCGCCGGCGAACTCGTCCAGGCGCTTCTCGAACACCTGGGGGTCCGTTCCCGTCATGTCAGTGCCTCTCCGCTCCACGCGCGCGGGACGTCTCCCGGACCTGGACCGGTCCGCCCCGCGGCCGCCGATCGGATACCCCGGTCCCCTCGCGGCGCCCGGAACACGTCACTCGCCCGCTCCGAACGGGAGGCAGCCACCGGCCGAGGCCGGACGGCGACGTCCCGCGCCGCCCGCGGCCCCTGGGAACTCCTCCCGGTGGTCCAGGCCGACCGGCGCACGGACGTCTCCGGCCGCACACCGACCATGGCTCCTCCCTGTTCCTGCTCCTCCCGGCACGGCGGCCGACCGTACCGGCGGCCGGTCGGGGCCGGTGCTCGCACGGGACCGCCGGCGGTGCCGGTGCCCGCGGGTTCCGTCGACGCGCATGCCGCCACTACACGGTCCCCGCCCTGTTCTCGGCCCGCTCCTCGTCATGGGGCCGGGCGCGGGCGGCGGCCTCGGCGAGCCAGGTGGTGACGAGGAGCAGGGCGAGCCGGTCGGCGACCCGCGGGTCGCCGAGCCAGCTCGTGGCGGCCGGGCTGAGCACGCCCGATGCCGGGTCGGGGGCCGTGAGGTCGACCGGGGCGATCGCGCGGGCCAACGCCGCGTCAGCGTCCTCGAACGCACCGGCCCGCCACTCCGCCGGTGCCGTCGCCGCCGCCGTCAGCCAGGCGGGAAACGTGACTCGTTTGCCCTGCCACTCGACCCTGGCGGACTCGACCGCCTTCGCCGCCTTGCCGGTGAACGGCTTGAACGGGGCCGCCAAGTGCGCCATCTTCCCGCCCTCCCCGGCCGCGACGCCGGCCAGTCGCTTCAGGGTGACCCCGGGGCCGGGCGCCGATGCCGCGGCGACCTCGCGCAGGCGGCCGAGCAGGCTCCTGGTGGGCAGCGGTCCCGCCTCGGCGCTGGCGGCGGCGACCGCGCGGGCCCGGTCGCGGACGACGCGGGCGCAGGCGTTCCACAGCAGCTTGTCGTAGAGAGCGGCGAGCGGGGCATCCTTCCCGGCTTCGGACCTGACGGCCGCCGCGAGCCCGTCCGACGACACCTGGGCGCTCTCCCCATTGGCGAGCGTCACCGGGGTGCCGGGCCCGCCTCCGTTCCGCCGGTACGGCGGGCCCGCCTCCCCGGCGGCGGTCGGCACCCTGTCCTCCGGCAACCGGGACAGGTCGGGCTCGGGCAGCAGCACGAAGGCGCCGTTGCCGTCCACCGTCCGGGTACCGAGCGGCACCGACTCAAGGGCGCGCACCTCCTCTGCCGCGAGGTCGCGCATGGCGCGCAGCCGGACCACGGAGCCGGGGGCCGCCGCCCAGCGCTGCGCCATCTCGGACCGGTAGCCGACGTGGTACCCGACCAGCTCGCACGGCTCGATGTGGCTGGCCTCGACCGCCACCGCGTCCGGTCCCACGACGCGTTCCGCCAGCCTCCGCACGGCGGCCGGCAGCGCGCCCGGGTGCGGCTGGCCGCGATCGTCCACGATCAGCGCCGGAGCCAGCACCACCAGGTCGCGGTGCTCGCCGGCCGGCCACGCGCTGGCCGGGCAGGCGGTGCGGTCCACGGCGAGCGGTGAGTCCCCACCGGGTGTCCCCGGCAGGGTGCCGACCAGCACCCGGCCACCGTGCGCCCGGGTGCGGTCGGCGCCGAGGGTGACGGGGTGGCCGCCGCCGACCAGGATCGTCCGGATCTCGGCCGCCAGCGCGCGCAGCCCCGCCTCGTCCGGCGCGCGCAACTGCCACCGGGCCTCGAAGACCTGGCCGTGGTCGACGCTCGTAGTGAGGAACGGCGTCCCGGATCCCGGGCCCCCGCCGTCGCCGCGACCGAGGTACTGCTCCGTGCTCATGGCGGGCACCGCCCGGTAGCGGAGATCGGGGGTGACCAGCCCGTCGTAGGAACGGGTCCGCCCGCCCTCCCCTGTCCGGCCCGTGTCGCCGCCCCGGGCAGCCAGCGTGTCGACCAGTCCGACGCCGACACCTTTCTCGACGTGCGCCCGGAGCCACCGCGGTGCCGGGATGGTGGGGGTCGGCCGCATCCCCTCCGGCTCCAGCAGCGGGAACGCCGTCGCGAACCGGACGACCGCTCCGCGCGCCACCCACTCCGGCACCAGGTCCCGCCGCCCGGCGCGGTGCAGCACGGAGGCGAGCATGCCCCGCTGGACCCGCCCCTCGATCACGGCCGCCGACCGGACGAACAGCGGGTTGAGGTCGGTGCGCAGCACCATGGACTGCGTGGTGTGGTAGCGCAACCGGAGATAGCCGGTCACGCCGCCCCCTCCCGGTACGGGGGTGAACGCGGACTCGGTCACAGTCACCCGGTTCCCTTCTCGCAGGCGGACGTCGGGGTGGGCCGGTGGCGGCGGCCGCCGGCGGCCGCCCCCGCCGGGGGACGCGGTGCGGCACTCGACCTGCCCGGGTGCACGCTGGAGCGGGTCCGCAGGGCGGACCGCCCACCGGGGCGGCACCGGCCGGACCCGCACCCGCTCACGCGCCCTCCGGGGACCGCTGCTCGCGCGGCGGCAGACCGGCCCACGCCAGGGTCGCCTCATGCTCGTCGGACGTGCTCGCCGAGCCGAGCCGGACGTCGATGCGTCCCCGCCCGCGGGTCTCGCGGTGACCGGCCTGGGTGGTGGCGAGCGCGGCGCGGGCGAGCAGCCGCAGGTGGTCGGCCCGGGGCTCGCCGTGCCACCGCAGGGGCGCCACCAGGTGGATCCCGGGGTTGAGCACCCGGTTGGTACGCAGCCGTCCTGGAATGGGAGCGCCGTCCGCGTCGACCTCCACGCCGCTCTCCAGGCTGGTGAACGCGTCGGTCACCGACCGGACCAGGACGGCGGCCAGTCCGTCCGGGGTCATGCCCGGGCGGTGGCCGCGCTGGTGCAGCGCGTAGGCGACGGCGGCGCGGATCGGCTCGGCGCACCGCGCGTCGTCGATCTGCACGAGCCGCTCCCGGTCGTGCCTTCGGGGAACCCCGAACACCTCCTCCGCCGCGTCCAGCAGGCCGGGCTCCGCCCGGACCACGCCGACGGCGGCGGCGCGCAGCCGGGCCGCGAGCCGGTGCCGGGGCAGGCGGGGCAGCCCGTGGTCGTCAGTGGCGATGTCGGTGTCGGCCGCGGTGCCGGCCACGCTGTTCCCCACGAACATCGCGGGAGATGTGATGTCGACGGTGACGAACTCCGGCCGGTCGCTCATGCGCCCTCCCCGCTCCGCACCGGCTCCTCCGCCAGCGCCACGTCGAGGTGGACGTCGAGCAGGTCGATGGCGTCGAGGAGTTCGCCCCGGGAGCACTCCGGCGGCAGCTCCGCGGCGACCCCCCGGGCCTTTCGCCGCTCCAGCTCGGGCTCAAGGGGCTCACCGTCGTACAGCAGCGTGCGCAGGTCCGACAGGACCCAGGACCGCTGCTCGGCCATGTCCGGGCTCCGCAGCACCCCGGGAGCACCGGAGCCGCCGTGCGCGTCGGCGAGGTAGCCGTCAAGGAAGGCCCGGAACCGGGTGCCGGTCATGGGCAGCGCGGTGCGCCCGTCAGTGCCGCTCTCACCACGCGCCGCCGCCAGGCTCCCGACCACCCGCTCCGGTGCGTCGAACCGCTGCGACCAGGCGACGACGTGGTCGTCGATAGCGCCGTCCGCCCGCTCGCCCTCCGCCTTCTTGAGCTGCTTCTTCCTGCGCTGCTCCGCCTTGAGCTGCTCCTTCGCGTGCTTGCACAGCGCCGCGCAGATGTCGTAGCCGACGGCGAGGGAGGACCCCACGGGCTGCACCGCGATCCCGACCCCCGCGGTGGGCACCCCGGTGGTCCGGGGCGGCAGGTCCGGGCCGTCCCACACCGGCCGGGCCCACGGTGCTCCCCGGTTCACCATGCGGTGGCGGGGGTCCTTCGGCCCTGTGGGCGCACCGTCCAGCCAGTCCAGCGCGAACCGGGTGACGCTCCACGCCAGCCGGGCGTCGCAGAGGATGGTGAGGTCGTCACCGGCGACCACGAGCGGCCGGACCGGGACGAGCAGGGTGCGCCGTCGGCCGTGCTCCGGCGACCTGACGGCGGGACGCAGTGCGGAGCCGCCGTTCCCGCGCCCGGTGATGACCGGTTCACCGTCGTCCGTGAGCGTGATCGCGCGGGCGACGGCGCGGGTGATCGCCTCGGCGAGCCCGGCGGTGACCGCGTGGATGTCGGCCGACACGCGCCGCAGTTCCGCCGCGATCTCGCCGGGGGCGAGCTCCTGCGTGAATCTGGCGAGGAGGTCGCCGAGGCCGTTGAAGTCGAGGTGGATGACGGCGAGGCGGCTGATGTCGCCGACGTCGCGGCCCAGTTCCTCCACGTCCGTGGGCAGGTCGAGGTCCTCGGTCCAGCCGTCGGGACGGGCGGCCGCGTCCAGCCACGCCTCTCGTTGTCTACGGTGCCACTGGCTGCCGACCCGGCGTGCCTCGACAATGTCATGTGCCACCCGCTCGGCAGGCCGGTCGGCGCCCCCGCGCCCCTTCGGCGGCTGGTCCACGACCTCGGCCGGCCGTCCGGTCACCTCGCAGAGCGCGGTGACGCCGAAGCCGCGTGCGGGCAGGTGCTCGACGGCCCGGCCCCGGGCCGTGGCGAGCTCGCCCGGTAGCGCGGCGAGCGCCTCGGCGAGCGTGCGCTGCGGCTCGTCCGGGCCGTAGGGGAGGTGCGCCACCACCGGCACCAGCCGGTCGGACCGCTTGCGCACCTCGCGGGTGTAGCGGCCGGTGAACTCGCGGGCCGCGGTGCGGTCCGCGAATCCGGCGACGAGGGTGCCGCCGTGCTCGCGTTCGAGGCTGTAGGTGGGAGGTTCCGCGCCGTGCCTCCGGTACAGCCTCTCGTCCAGCCACGCGCGCGTGGTGAGTTCGGCGACCATCTCGGCCCGGCCCACCGCGTCGAGCAGCCGCCGCGTCTCGAACACGAACGCCTGGATGCCGCGGAGGTCGACGCCGACGAGGACCCCCTCCGCCGCGGGTTCGTGTGGGCTGGTGGGCACGGAAGATCTCCTCGTCACTGCGGTGGCGGACCGGTCGCCGGCGGGGGCCCGGCGGCGCGGGGGCGCCCGGCCGGGGGCGTGCACGGGCCGGCCCGGGGGCGCAGGTGATCATCCTGGCGGACGGAGGGGCCGGTTCGCAGCCCGATGGCCGGGATCGGCCGCGCCGGCCCGGTGGACCCCCGGCGGTCAGTGCCCGGGGCCGCCCCGGCCGTCGACCTCGTCCACGAACCGCAGGACCCGGGCGTTGACCTCGGCCGCGCACTGGCCGGAGATCGCGTGGGTGGCGTCCGGCCACAGTTCGGCCTGGACGTCGGGTACGAGGGCGCGCGCCCGCTCGATCGCCCGCCGCGGGTCGTGCACGACGCTGCGACCGGCGATGAGGGCGAGCGCCCGGACGCTGATACCGCGCAACTGGTCGTCGGTGAAGAGCGCGGGGGCGGGCAGGGCGGTGCGGTAGCAGCGCAGGGCCGCCGCGATGACCTCGCCCGTCGGGTCGCCCTCGGGGGCCACGCCCTGGCCGTCGATCCAGCGCAGGAAGCGGGGCAGCGCCCACGACGCGGTCAGCGGCACGACCGTCGGGACGGTGCGCAGCACGAGGCCGAGGGACATGCGGGCGAATGTCTGGATCGGGTCGAGGAGGCTGATGGAGGCGACCCGCTCGGGGGCGTGCACGGCCTGGTTGACGGCGCTCCAGCCGCCGATGGACACCCCCACCAGGTGGGCACGCTCGATCTCCAGGCGCTCCAGTGCCTCCGCGAGCCACGCGGCGCGGTCGGCCGCCGATCGGATGGGCGCGGTCTGCTCGCTCCCCCCGGCCTCGCCGAGCAGGTCGACCGCGTACACCTGGCGCCGCGCGGCCAGCGCCGCGATGTTGGGACGCCACATCGCGGAGGTTCCGCCGGTGCCGTGGAGGAGCACGAGCGGCGGCCCCTCGCCGGCGCCGAACCGGTAGACCCGCACCCGGCCGAACCGGGTCACGATGTTGTGGAGCCCCGCCCGTTCCGGGAGTCCGTCGAGTGCCTTCCCGTAGTGGTACTCGAACCGTGCGCGCGCGGCCGGCGAGGTGAAGCGCCCGATCCCGCCGGGCGACTCGACTCGGCCGCGGCCCCTGGACGTCATGCGGACTCTCCTTTTATACAATATGTTTGTATTGAATCCGCATTCAACCACATCCGAGAGCGAAGTGACGAATGCCCAGACAGGTGGACCATGACGAGCGCCGACGCGAGATCGCGGAGGCGGTGTGGCGGATCGCCGCGGCGCGCGGCCTGGAGGCGGTGCGGATGCGCGAGGTGGCGGCCGAGGCCGGGGTCTCCATCGGCCGGGTCCAGCACTACTTCGAGAGCAAGGACGACCTGGTCGCGTTCGCGGCCACGCGGCTCCGGAGCCGGATCGAGGAGCGGATCCGCCGGCACGCCGAGGACGTCCCCGAGCCCCGCTCCCCGCTGCTGGTCCTGCGTGCCCTGCTCACCGGGCTGCTCCCGCTCGACGCGGACGGACGCGAGACCGCGCTGGTCGGGTTGGCCGTCTTCCACCGGGCCCTGAGCGACCGCGAGCTGGCGAAGCTCTACCAGCGCGGCCGGGCCCGGCTCGTGGCGGAGGTCATGTCGCACCTGGCCGCCGCCGCGGCCGCCGGCGAGATCCCCGAGCGGATCGACCCCCGCCTGGAGACGTACGCGCTCCTCGCCGCCACCGACGGCATCGCGACCGACCTGCTGCACGCGCACTACGCGCCCGAGACGGCGCGCGCCCTGCTCGACCGCCAGATCGACGGGCTGCGCAACGCCCCGCCGCCGGTCCGCGGGGCCGGTGCGCCGGCGCCACCGGGGGTCGCGCCCATGGCACCGTGACCGGCGTCCCGCCTGTTCACACCGCTGCCGCGGGGCGCCTCGCAGGAGTCCGGCGGCGAGGCGGTGACGCGCGGCACGTGCCCGGCCATCCGACCAGGGTTCTTATCGGCTTGCCGCTGGCCGGTCCGGCCGGATAGAAAGCTCGGATGCTGACAGGAACCAAGGTCGGGCTCAGGGCACGGCACGAGGACGACATCCCGATCCTGCGGGCCGAGCTCTACGACGACGTGGTCACCTCCTCGCGGGCCGAAGGCGGGCCGTGGCGGCCGATCACGCCCGGCTCGAAGGACCCGCGCCTCGTGGTGGACGACGAGGAGGAGGGGCGCGTCCCGTTCTCCGTGGTGGAGCTGGAGGGCGGCACGCTGGTCGGGACCGCGGTGTTGTGGGGGATCGACAACCACAACCGGTCGGCGCACATCGGGGTGGGAGTGCGGCCGTCCTGCCGCGGCAGAGGCTACGGCACCGACGTGGTCGCGGTGCTGTGCCACTACGGGTTCGTCGTGCGCGGCCTGCGGCGGTTGCAGGTCGAGACGCTGGCGGACAACGCCGCGATGCTGCGCTCCGCCGAGCGCAACGGCTTCGTCCGTGAGGGCGTGCTGCGCTCCTCCGCCTGGGTGATGGGCGAGTTCATGGACGAGGTGCTGCTCGGGCTCCTGGCCCAGGACTGGAAGCCGGATCCGCGGGGCTAGGCCGCCGCCCGGCGGCCCAAGGCCGCCATGGCGAACGCCCCGGCAGCCGGGCCGCTCCCGCCGGTCCGAGAACCGGTCGTTCCCCTGACACCGCCCCCGGCCCCCCGCGGGCGGCCGGACCGGCCCCCGGGGCGCCGGAGAAACCGGTTGCCCGGGGCGGCGGGATACGGGATCCTGCCGCCGTGCTCGACACCCGACTCCACGACAAGGTCGTCCTCGTCACCGGCGCCGGCGGCGGGATCGGCGCGGCCATCGCGCGGGCCTTCCACGCCCAGGGGGCGCGGGTGGCCGTGCACCACCTGCCCGCCGACCCTCCGGCATCGGGAGGCGCCGTGTGGGAGCACCGCACGCCGGCCCCCGCGGCCGTCGAGGAGCTGGTGGCGGAACTGGCCGGCGCCGCGGCCGTGGCCGCCGACCTCTCCGCGCCGGACGCGGCGCCCCGGCTGTTCGACGACGTCGAACGCCTCCTCGGGCCGGTCGACGTGCTGGTGAACAACGCCGCGCACTGCGAGACCCCGGACGGCGTCGACGCGCTCACCGCCGAGAACCTGGGGCGCCACTACCGGGTCAACGCGATCGCGCCCGCGCTGCTCACCAGCGAGCTCGCCTGCCGCGCGCGCGGCGGCGCGCCCCCGTGCGCCGTGAACATCTCCACCGACGCCGCCCGCGCCTTCCCGGGCCAGATCGGCTACGGCACCTCCAAGGCCGCGCTGGAGGCGTTCACCCGGGCGGCGGCGCTGGACCTGGGCGCGTCGGGGATCCGGGTGAACGCCGTCGCGCCCGGCCCGGTGCAGACGGGGTGGATGGACGCCGACACGGCTGCGTACGCGCGCTCCGTCGTCCCGCTCGGCCGAGTGGGTGAGCCCGAGGACATCGCCGACGCCGTGGTCTTCCTGGCCTCGCACCAGGCGCGCTGGATCACCGGCCAGGTGCTGCAGGTGGCCGGCGGCCACGCACTGTGAGGCGGCGCGACCGCCGCGCGCTCAACCACGGGAGGGCGGAGCGGCCAGCGACCCGGTCAGGGTGACCTCCGTGGGCAGGATCCGGCTGGCCGGCCGCGGGCTGGACCCCCCGCCGTCGACCATGGCCCGCAGCGCGTCCGCCGCCCGCAGGCCCAGTTCGACGGCGGGGACCCGCAGGGCGCTGATCGGCTGACCCGGCAGGTCGGCGAACGCCATGTCGTCGGCCGCGGCCACGCTGATATCCGCCGGCACCCGGACCCCCCTCCTGCCGAACTCGAACAGCAGGCCGAGCAGCAGCAGACTGTTGTACGCGAGCACCGCGCCGCACCCGGAGGCGAGGACCTCGCCGGCCGCAGCCGCGCCCTCGGCGAAGGCCGGCCGGACCGGCCCGAACACGTGCAGCCGCAGGCCGCGCCGGGCAGCGCGGTCCCGCAACTCCGCCCGGCGGCGGCGGTCCATCCAGGAGCCGGGCGGTCCGGCGAGGTAGCCGACGTCGGTGTGCCCGAGCTCCTCAAGCCGGTCGAAGATGCGCGCCAGCCCGCCCGGAGTGTCGGCCGTGAACGAGGTGACTCCGGGGACGCGGCGGTTGACCACCACCACCGGGGCGCGGCGCCGGGCCGCCGCCAGCTCGGCCGCCGTGCTCACCGGCGAGAGCAGGGCGAAGCCGTCGACCTGGCCGGCGAGGTCGCGCAGCGCCGCCGCCTCCCGGTCCTGGCGGCCGTCGGTGACGGTGATCACCAGCCGCGCGTCGCGCCGCTCGGCCGCCTGCTGCGCGCCCGAGATGACGCCGCCGTAGAAGGGATTGTGCAGGTCGGGGACGACCATGGCCAGGTAGCCGGTGCGGCCGGTGGTCAGGGCCCGCGCGGCCGGGTTGGCGCGGAAGCCGAGCTCCGCGGCGGCGGCGCGCACCCGCTCCAGTGTGCGGGGGGCCACCATGTCCGGCCGGCTCATCGCCCGGGACACCGTGGAGGCCGACACTCCGGCGGCCCGCGCCACATCCTCCAGACCGGCCACCGGGCCTCCCTCTTAACAACGTGTTTACGGTGCGGCTTGTCGTTATGTCCGATTCAAGGCTACGGTGTTGCAAGCGCTTGCAGAACCGCCGCACTCGTTGCCGCTGTTCAGCCCGCGCGTTCGGCCTCCCGTGCGCACTACGGGGAGTGACGCGTCCCGTTGCACCACGGGAGGTCGTGCCTCCCGTTGCACCACGGGAGGTCCTACTTCCCGTTGCACCACGGGAGGTGTTCCCTGTCCCCGCGTCGGCCCCTCGGCTGCCGGCCCCTCGGAGGTGGCATTGTTCCGGCGTAGCGCCATGGTCGCGCTGCTCGTCCCCGGTCTGGCGGTGCTCGCCTTCGGTTTCCTCTACCCGGTGGCAGCGACGCTCGCCGCTCCCCCGGACGGCGACCCCGCCACGGTCGCCCGGGAGACCGCGGCGCTGCTCAGCGACCCCTACCTGCTCCCCGTGATCGCCCGGACGATCCGGGTCGCGGTCGTGACCACCGCGGCCTGCCTGCTGCTCGGCTTCCCGGTGGCCTACCTCATCTCCCGCGCTCCCGCCCGCTGGGCGGGCCGGCTCCTCGCGCTGGCGATCTTCCCCCTGATGCTCAACACCGTGGTGCGGACCTACGGCTGGCTGGTGCTGCTCGGCAGCAACGGCCTCATCAGCGATGTGTCGGCCGCGCTCGGGCTGGGCCGCCCCCAGCTGCTCTACACCGAGACCGCGATCAACCTCGGCCTGGTCCAGCTCTTCCTGCCGATCATGATCCTGTCCTGCTACAGCAGCCTCTCCCAGCAGGACCCGCGCCTGGAGGAGGCCGCGCGCGGTCTCGGCGCCTCGCCCGGCCGGGCCTTCCGCCAGGTGGTGCTGCCGCTCGCCATGCCCGGCGCCCTGGTCGGCTGCACGCTGGTGTTCGCCGGCGCGGTGACGGCGTTCACCACGCCGCAGCTGCTGGGCGGCGCGCGGGAGCGGATCCTCTCCACCCTGCTGTACAGCCGGGTGAACGTCAGTCTGGACTGGCCGGCGGCCAGCGCGGTGGCGCTGGTCATGACGGTGCTGGTGCTCGCGGTGAGCGTGCTGTCCGGCCGGCTGACCCCGAAGGGAAGCGCCCAGTGATCCGCCGCCCGTTCCTCACGCTGCTCGCCGCGGTCGCGTTCACGATCATGCTCGGCCCGGTGGTCATCCTCCTCGGGGTCGCCTTCACGGCCGGGAGCACGCTGACCTTCCCGCCGGAGGGCCTGTCGCTGCGCTGGTTCGGCGCGGCCCTCGCCTACCAGCCGTTCCTGGACTCCTTCCGCACCAGCGTCGTCGTGGCGCTGACGTCGACACTGTTCGCGCTCGCGCTGGGCATCCCCGCGGCGGTCGCGCTGCACCGCGGCTCGCTCCCGGGCCGCCGGGTGCTGGAGAACCTGTTCCTCAGCCCGGTCATCGTGCCCGAGCTGGTCCTCGGCCTCGCGCTGTTCCAGCAGATCATGGTGGGACTGCACAGCACCGCGACCGCCGCGCTGGTCCTGGGGCACACGGTGCTGCTGCTCCCCTACGCGGTGCGGGTCGCCGGCGCGTCGCTCGCGCTGGCCGACCCCCGGCTGGAGGAGGCCGCGCGCGGCCTCGGCGCCGGACCGGTGCGCACCTTCTTCTCGGTGACGCTGCCCGTGATGCGGCCGGGCATCCTGTCCGCCGCGATCCTGGCGTTCGTCACCTCGCTGAACAACGTGCCGCTGTCCCTGCTGCTCACCGGCCCCGGCGTGGCGACGCTGCCGGTCGAGATGCTCAACTACGTGCAGTCCTCGTTCGACCCCGTCGTCGCGGCGGTCAGCGTGCTGCTGCTGGCCGGCAGCGTCGCGGTCGCCCTGGTGACCGAGCGGCTCGTCGGTTTCACGAAGGTCTTCGGCCGGTGACGGCCTCGACAACCACTGTGGAGACGTGCAATGGCTAACACAGCCGAGACAGCCGCCGCGCCCGGGACCCCCGTGGTCCGGCTCGACGGGGTGAGCCGCGAGTACGGGAAGGCCTCCGGGGCGTTCGCGGCGGTGAGCGACCTCAGCCTCGACGTGCCGCGCGGCTCGTTCACCACCCTGCTCGGCCCAAGCGGCTGCGGCAAGACCACGACGCTGCGGATGATCGCCGGCTTCGTCCGGCCCACCAGCGGCCGGATCCTGCTGGAGGGGGCCGACGCCACGAGCACCCCGCCGGAGAAGCGCAACATCGGCATGGTGTTCCAGTCCTACGCGCTGTTCCCGCACATGACCCTGCGGGACAACGTCGCCTTCGGCCTGCGGACCCGCCGGATCGCCAAGCCCGAGGTGCTCCGGCGGGCGGGCGAGGCGCTGGAGCTGGTGGGGCTCTCCCACCTCGCCGACCGGCGGCCGGCCCAGCTCTCGGGCGGCCAGCAGCAGCGGGTCGCCCTGGCCCGCGCGGTCGCCGTCCGCCCCTCCGTGTTGCTGCTGGACGAGCCGCTGTCCAACCTCGACGCCCGGCTGCGGGTGCAGATGCGCCAGGAGCTGCTGCGGGTGCAGCGCGAGACCGGCCTCACCGCCGTCCTGGTCACCCACGACCAGGACGAGGCGCTGGAGCTCTCCGACCACCTGGTCATCATGAACGGCGGCCGGCTGGAGCAGCAGGGCGCGCCGCGCGAGGTGTTCCCCGCGCCGGCCAACCGCTTCGTGGCGGAGTTCCTCGGCTACCAGAACTTCCTCACCGTGCCCGGCCACGGCCCGGTGACGGTCCGCCCTGAGCACACGCGGCTGCTCGCCGACGGCGAGGCCGCCGGCGGCGACGGCGTGCTGCTGGACGCCCAGGTGCGCGGGGTCACCTACCAGGGCAGCCACTGCCTGGTCGAGGTGGCGGCCGCGAGCGGGGACGGGGAGGCGACACTGCACTGCCTGCACCCGGGCGATGACGTGCGCCCCGGCGCGCGGGTCCGGATCGCGCTGCCGCACCGCCACCTGGTGGCGCTCGCCGGCGGGGCCGGGACGGAGGACCGCTGATGCGCGCCGCCCCCATTCCCGCGCTGGCCGCCGTCTGCACGCTGGTGGTCGCCGCCGGCGCGTGCGCGCCCGTCCGCGAGAACGACACCGACACCCTCGTGGTCAGCACGTTCTCCTTCGCCACCGAGGAGTTCGAGCGGGTCGTCGCCGAGCCGTTCGAGGAGCGGACCGGGATCCGCGTCGTCCTGGACACCGGCAACAACGCCACCCGGCTGACCAAGCTGCGGATCAACCGCGAGCACCCCGACACCGACGTCGTGCTGATCTCGGACTACTTCGCCGCGATCGGCGAGGACATGGGGCTGTTCGAGCAGGTGGACCCGGCCGCCGTGCCGAACCTGGCCGAGATCCAGCCGTGGGCCGTGGACCCCGACGGCTACGGCCCGGCCTACACCTACCAGCTGCTCGGGCTGATGTACCGCACGGACCTGGTCGAGGAGCCGCCGACCTCGTGGGACGCGCTGTGGGACCCCGAGCACCCCGGCGGGTTCGCCCTCCCCGACATCTCGGTCTCGGCCGGCCCCCTGATGGTGCTGGCCGCCGGGGAGGCCTACGGCTCCGGCCCCACCGACGCCGAGACCGGCTTCGAGCGGCTGGCCGAGATCGGGCCGGACGCGCTGCAGTTCTACAGCCGCAGCACCGAGGTCTCCAGCCTGCTGGAGCGGGGCGAGATCGCCATGGCACCCAGCCTGGACAACTTCGCCACGGAGTCGGTCGCCGCAGGCCAGCCGATCGGCTTCGCCGTCCCCGAGCGCGGCCGGCTGATGACCGCCAACACCGCGCGGATCGTCGCCGGCGCGCCGAACCGGGCCGGCGCGGAGGCGTTCATCGACTTCCTGCTGGAGCCCGAGGTGCAGTCCCAGATGGCCGAGGCCTTCTTCGACAAGCCGGTGCATCCCGACGCCGAGGTGCCCGACCTGATGACCCAGGTGTCCGGCGACGCCGCGGTCGACCCGGCCGGCAACGGCTACCGCCAGGGCGACCTCGACCTCATCGCCGGTGAGCGCTCCGCCTGGCTGGACCGCTACGTCGAGGAGGTCGAGCGATGAGCCGCCCGCGGCGCCGGCCCGTCATCATCGACTGCGACCCCGGGGTGGACGACGCGATCGCCCTGCTGCTCGCGTTCGCCTCCCCCGAACTGGACGTGCGCGGCGTGACCACGGTCGCGGGCAACGTCAGTCTGGAGCAGGCCACCCGCAACGCCGGCCACGTGCTCGACCTGGTGGGCGCCCCGGCGGCTCTGCCCCTGGTCGCCGGCCTGGCCGGGCCGGTCAGCGGCGCGGTCCGGATCCCGGACGAGCCCATGCACGGGGTGGGCGGGCTCGGCGGGCTCCCGGTGCCGGACGGACCGCGCCGTCCGACGGCCGGGAACGCCGTCGACTGGCTGGCCGAGCGCGCCCTCGCCGAGCCGGGCGTGCTCACGCTGCTGGCGATCGGCCCGCTGTCCAACGTCGCGGCGCTGCTCGACCGCCACCCGCAGGCCGGCCCGGCGCTGCGCGAGATCGTCGTCATGGGCGGCGCCGCGCACGCCCAGGGCAACGTCACGCCGGCCGCCGAGTTCAACTTCCACGCCGATCCCGAGGCGGCGCACCGCGTCCTGACCTCGGGAGCGGCCGTGCGGGTGGTCGGACTGGACGTCACCCGCGCCGCGCTCTTCCCCGGCGCGGCCGCCGAGCGGCTGGCCGCGCTGCCGGGCGCCGCCGGGGTCGCCGGAGCGCTGCTGTGCGGCTTCGTCGCCCGCTACCAGGAGCGCTACGGCGTCGCCGCGGTTCCCGTACACGACGCGCTGGCGGTCGCCGCGGTCACCCACCCCGGGCTGCTCGGCTGGGAGGCCGGAGAGGCCGGCGTCGAGTGCGCCGGCGAGCTCACCCGCGGCGCGCTGGTCGCCGACCTCCGCCGGCCGGAGCGGTCCCGCGACGTGGAGATCGCGCTGCGGGTGGACGCCGACGCCTTCACCGCCCTGCTCACCGAGCGGCTGGCCGGCTACGCCGGACGCTGAGACCCGCCGAACCACCGCCCCGGCGCCCCGCGCCGGCCGACCCGTCTGCCGAGGAACGAACCTGATGCCGCTACCGGAGACCGTGGACCTGCTGATCACGGGCGGCGACGTGCTGTCCGTCCAGACCGGCGAGGTCTGGCCGGCCGACGTCGCGGTCGTCGGCGACCGCGTCCGCGCGGTCCTGCCGCCGGGGACCCGCCTGCCCGCCGCCGAGGTGCTCGACGCCCGAGGGCTCGTCGTCGCCCCCGGCTACGTCGACGCGCACATGCACATCGAGAGCTCGCTGCTGGCGCCGCGCGAGTTCGCCCGCGTCACGCTGCCGCGCGGCACGACCACCGTGCTCGCCGACGCGCACGAGATCGTCAACGTCGCGGGACGCGAGGCCCAGGCGTGGATGATCCAGGAGGGCCGGGCCACCGCGCAGACCATGCGCTGGGCCGTCCCCTCGTGCGTGCCGGCCCTGGACGGCTTCGAGACCGCTGGGGCGCGGCTGGACGCCGACGACATCGACGAGATGCTGGGCTGGGAGGACGTCACCACGCTCGGCGAGGTCATGGACTACCGCGCCGTGGTGGACGGCGACCCCCGGATGCACGCGATCGTCGCGGCGGCCCGCCGGCACGGCGTCCGCCTGGACGGGCACTGCCCCAACCTGTCCGGCGCCGACCTGGGCGAGTACCTGTGGGCCGGCATCGACTCCGACCACTGCAAGAACACGCCCGAGGTCGCGGTGGAGAAGGCCCGGCTCGGGATGCTGCTCATGCTGCAGGAGAAGTGCCTGACACCCGAGGTGGTCGACGCGCTGCTCGGGCTGCCGCACCTGCCGGACCTGTGCCTGGTGACCGACGACGTCGCGGCCGACGCCATCCTGGAGCGCGGCCACCTCGACCACGTCGGCGGCGTGGCGCTGCGCCGGGGGCTGCCACCGGTCGCGGTGCTGCGCGCCCTCACCCTGCACCCCGCCCGCCGGCTGGGGCTGCACGACCGGGGCGTCGTCAGTCCGGGCAAGCGCGCCGACCTGGTGCTGCTGCGCTCGCTCACCGAGCTCACACCCGCGGTGGTCGTCGCCGGTGGCCGGATCGCGGGCCGCGACGGCCGGCCGCTGTCCGGCGCGTCGGTACCGGACGCGGCCGCGCCGCAGGAGGTGCCGTTCTCGGGAACGGTGCGGCTGGCCGAGCTGGGCGCCGGCTCGGCCGACTGGCGGGTGGACCTGCCCGACGGCGAGCACGTGTTCCGCGCGCTGCGGGTGAACGAGGTGGACACCTACACCGAGCCCGCCGAGGTGCGGCTGCCGGTGCGGGGCGGGCTGGTCGACTGGGAGGGCCGGACCGCGGTGGTCGCGGTGTTCGAGCGGCACACCGGCTCGGGCCGGATGAACGTCGCCCCGGTGGTCGGGCACGAGCTCGGCGCCGGCGCGTTCGCCACCACCTACGCCCATGACAGCCACAACCTGACGGTGATCGCGACCAGCGGCGCGGCGCTGCGCGCGGCGGCGAACTCCGTCATCGCGGCCGGGGGCGGGATGAGCGTGGTGCGCGACGGCGCCGACGCGGTCACGCTGCCGCTGCCGATCGGCGGGGTGATGTCGCCGGCACCGGCCGACGAGGTCGCCGCGGTCTCCGGGCGGGTGCGCGACGCGCTGCTGGCGTGGGGCTGGCGCAACCGCAACGTGTTCATGAGCGTCTCGACGCTGACGCTTCCGGTCTCGCCGCAGGTCAAGATCACCGACCGGGGGCTGGTCCGGGTGGTCGACCGCGCGTGGGAGGCCCGGACGGTGCGCTGACCGTCCGGGCCGCGCAGGCCCGCCGCCCCGGACCGGTACGGGGCGGCGGGAGCGGGGTCAGCCGGTGGCGCTCTCCACGTCGGCCATGAACCGCTCGGCCGCCTCGTCGGGCGACAGCCGGCCGAACAGCACGTCCTCGTTGACCCGCTTGATCAGGTCGACCACCTCGCCGGCCCCGATCGGCGGCACCGGCAGCGCGTCGTCGATCTCCGCCGAGATCTCGTCGATGAACTCGGCGCCCACCGCGTCGCCCTGCTCCAGGTCGCCGCGGATCTGCTCGCGCAGTTCGAGGTTGGCCGGCAGCCCCCGGTCGGCCAGGATGATCTCGGCCGCCTGCGGGTCGTTGAGCAGGAAGTCGACGAACATCGCCGCCTCGCGCGGGTGCTCCGAGCGTGCGGAGACGGAGTAGTACATCGCCGGCTTGAGGTACAGCCCGGTGGGGCCCTCCTCGTCGGCGCGCGGGTAGCGCAGCATCTGCAGCTCCCGCCCGGAGGTGTTGGTGAGGATACCGAGGTGGTTGCTCCACGAGTGGTACATGGCGCCGGCGTTGGTGGCGATCAGCGACCGGTCCACCCCGCCCGACTCGGTCTCGACGCTGCGGGCCGCGTCGGGCTCGGCGCCGCTCTCCTGGAGCTCCAGCGACAGCTCCCACCAGTCGGCCAGCGTCTCCTGGGAGAAGCCGAGGCCGCCGTCGGCGGTGTAGAGCGCCTCCCCGCGCTGGCGGGCGAAGATGTTGAAGCCGGCCTCGTTGAAGCCGTAGTTCTGCGCGCCGTAGACGCCGTCGGGGGTGTTCTCGGAGATCTCGGCCGCGATCTCCGCGTAGTCGTCCCAGGTCCACGTGGTGTCGTCCGGCATCTCCACGCCGGCCTGGTCGAAGATCTCCGGGTCGGCGATGATCCCGTAGGCGTTGACTCCGGTGGCCACCCCGTACAGCTCGCCGTCCACCTCGCCGCCGCCGAGCGCGAGCTCGTCGATGGTGGACAGGTCCAGCACGTCCTCGAACTCGTGCAGGTCGGCGAGCGCGCCGCGGTCGCCGTACTCCCGCAGGTAGCGCTCCTCGTGCTGGATGATGTCGGGTGCGTCGTTGGCCGCGACGTTGGTCGCCAGCCGGTCCCAGTACGAGGACCAGTCGGCGTACTCGCCCTCGACGGTGATGCCGGGGTTCTCGGCCTCGAACCGCTCGATGACCTCCTGGGTCTCGGCGTGCCGCTCGTCGGCCCCCCACCAGGAGAAGCGCAGCGTCACCTCGCCGTCGTCGGCACCGCCGCCGCACCCGGTGGCGACCAGGGCGACGGCGCAGCAGCCGGCCAGTGCGGCCAGCGTGGTGCGGCGGCGCCGCGTCGGGCGTTGCGCCCGTCGGTCCTCGCGCACGGTGTGGCTCCCTTCGTCATTTGATGCCGGTGGTCGCGATGCCCCGCAGGAGGTAGCGCTGACCGGCGAGGAAGAATCCGAAGATCGGTCCCAGTGCCACGATCGACATGGCGAACAGCGGTCCCCACGAGGTCTGGCTGGTGGAGTCCACGAACGTCCGCAGTGCGACCGGGACGGTGTACATGTCGGGATCGGTCAGGAAGATCAACTGGCTGAAGAAGTCGTTCCAGGTCCAGATGAAGGTGAAGATCGCGGTGGTGGCCAGCGCCGGCATGGACAGCGGCATGATGATCCGCAGGAAGATGCCGGCGTGCCCGCACCCGTCGATGCGCGCCGCGTTGTCCAGGTCCCGGGGCAGGCCGCGGATGAACTGCACCATCAGGAAGATGAAGAACGCGTCGGTCGCGAGCAGCTTCGGCACGATCAACGGCAGGTAGGTGTTGATCCAGTCCAGCTGCGCGAACAGGATGTACTGCGGGACGATCACGACGTGGATGGGCAGCATGAGCGTCGCGAGGGTGATCGCGAAGAACAGCTTGCGGCCCCGGAACTCCAGGCGGGCGAACGCGTAGGCCGCCATGGAGCAGGAGACCAGGTTGCCGATGATGGACCCGGCCACGACGATCGCGGAGTTGAGCAGGTACCGGTGGAAGGGCTGGGCGAGCGAGGTCCAGCCCTCGGTGTAGTTCTCCGGCGCCCAGGTCGTGGGCCACAGCCCGGGGTCGCGGAAGATCTCGGAGGTCGGTTTGAAGGAGCTGGCCAGCATCCACAGCAGCGGATAGAGCATGACCAGGCCGAATGAGATGAGCGCCAGGTGGGTCAGCAGCCGCCGGGGGCCGCCGCGCAGCCCGCGCCTCCCCCGGGCCGTGCGCGGAGCCGGCGCCGGGCGGTCGGGCGCGGTCGGCGGCGCCGAAGTCTCAGTCGTCATAGAAAACCCAGTACTTGGAGGCGATGAAGTGGATGGCGGTGAACCCGGCGATGATGACGAGCAGCAGCCAGGCCATCGCCGAGGCGTAGCCCATGTCGAACGACCCGAAGCCCTGGTCGTACAGGTAGAGCGTGTAGAAGAGCGTGGAGTCCGAGGGGCCGCCGGTCCCGCCGCTGACGACGAACGCCTGCGTGAAGCTCTGGAAGGCGTTGATGATCTGCAGCACCAGGTTGAAGAAGACGATGGGGCTGAGCAGCGGCACGGTGATCCGGAAGAACCGGCGGATCGGGCCGGCGCCGTCGACGGCGGCCGCCTCGTAGTACATCGTCGGGATCTGGCGCAGGCCGGCGAGGAAGATGACCATGGGGGCGCCGAAGGTCCACACGTTGAGCACGACGAGGGTCCCGAGCGCGTAGTCGGGATGCGAGACCCATCCCTCACCGGTGATCCCGAAGAGGCCGAGCAGCGAGTTGACCAGGCCCTCCGCACCGAACACCTGGCGCCACAGGATCGCGATGGCCACGCTTCCGCCGAGCAGCGACGGCAGGTAGTAGACCGACCGGTAGAGCGCGAGTCCGCGCACCCCCCGGTCGAGCACGATCGCCAGGAGCAGGGCGAGCGCGAGCTGGAGCGGCACCGAGACGAACACGTAGAAGAACGTGACCCCCAGCGAGCTGCGCAGGCGCTCGTCCTCCAGCATGCGCCGGTAGTTGTCCAGACCGACCCACTCCGGTTCGGAGAGGAGGCTGTAGTCGGTGAACGAGAAGTACAGCGAGGCGACCATCGGCCCGATCGTGATGACGACCAGGCCGAGGAACCAGGGCGCGAGGAAAAGGTAGGCGGCCCTCTCGTCCCCGCGGGCCGGCCGCCGGCGGCGCGGAGCGGGGGTGGGCCGGGGCGGCTCGCCGTCGGAGGCGGCGGTCGTGGGCGCCGAGTCGAGGCTGACCATCAGGCGGCGCCGGCGGGGACGGCGGGAGCCGCGTGGCCGACCCGCGCAGTCACGGTGATCTCGCGTTGCAGGAACATGATCGGGCCACCGTTCGTGGGATGTGGCGGAGCTGCGGAAACTGTCGGGAGTCGACCAGGGGCGTGGCGGAGGCGAGCACTCGGGGGTAAGCGCTATCCAGAGCGGAATATCCGGTTTTTAACACTCCATTTACAGCCGAGTCAACAGTGGGTTCCTGATCTGGAACGGCCTCGGCCGAGATCGAACCCGGCCGCGGAACGGCCGCATCCAGCGGTTCCACCGCTCCCGACGGGCACGCAACGCGGCCGGAATCCGGGTTCGGGGCTGGTCACGGACCAGGAAAACGCTTACCCTCTCCCCTGTGACACTCCCTGACAGCTCCGAACGGACCGCCGAACCGCTCGACCGCCCCTCCGACCTCCGCCGGTTCGCCATCGTGGGCCTCGGCTCCCGGGCGCGGATGTACACCAGGGCCCTGGCCACGACGCACCGAGACTGCGGGAGGCTCGTCGCCTTCTGCGACACCAACCAGACCCGGATGCGCGCGCACAACGCGATCCTCTCCGACCTCGGCCACGACCCGGTGCCGGCGTACTCGGCCGACGCGTTCGCCGAGATGCTGCGCCGCGAGGACGTGCACGAGGTCGTGGTGAGCAGCGTCGACCACACGCACGCCCACTACATCAGCGCGGCCCTCGAGGCCGGCTGCGACGTCATCACCGAGAAGCCGATGACCGCCGACCTCGACGGCTGCCGGCAGATCCTGGACGCCCAGCGCCGCACCGGGCGCCGGGTCTCCGTGGCCTTCAACTACCGGTTCAACCCCGTGCACACCGCCCTGCGCGAGCAGCTGGCCTCCGGAGCGATCGGCGAGATCGGCTCGGTGCACTTCGAGTGGCTGCTCGACCTGCGGCACGGCGCCGACTACTTCCGGCGCTGGCACCGGGACAAGCGCAGCTCCGGTGGGCTGCTGGTGCACAAGTCCAGCCACCACTTCGACCTCGTCAACTGGTGGCTGGGGGCGGCGCCGACGAGCGTGTTCGCCTGGGGCGACCTGTTCTTCTACGGCGAGGCCAACGGCCGGCGCCGCAAGCTGGCGGCCGACTACCAGCGGGCGCACGGCGAGGCGGGCGCGGAGCACGACCCCTTCGCGCTGCACCTCGCCGACAGCCCCGACCTCGTGTCCCTCTACCTCGACGCCGAGCACGAGGACGGCTACCAGCGGGACCGCAACGTGTTCGGGCCCGACATCACGATCGAGGACGACATGTCGGTCCTCGTCCGCTACGACTCCGGCGCCAAACTCAGCTACCACCTCGCGGCGTACTCGCCCTGGGAGGGCTACCGGATCGCGTTCACCGGCAGCGAGGGCCGCCTGGAGCTCGACGTCGTGGAGAACCCGCACACCGAGCCGGGCCGCAGCGACCGCACGCCGGTGCGCGGGATGCCCGCGCCCAAGGAGAACACCACGGCGACCCTCACCCTGCGCCGGCACTGGGAGCCGCCCCGGGAGATCCCGGTCGCGGTGGGCGAGGGCTCGCACGGCGGCGGCGACGTGCGCATGCTCGACTCGCTGTTCGCCGGAGCGGCGGCCGGGGAGTCGCGGGCCGACCACGAGGACGGCGCGCACGCCCTGCTGACCGGCCTGGCGGCCAACGCCTCCATCGAGTCCGGTGCCCCGGTGGAGGTCGCCGGGCTGCTCGGCCGGTGAGCGGAGCGGACGGGAACCGCGGCGGGCCCGGCGCTGTCCAAGGGGGCATGACGCAACTGAACTGCCCCAAGTGCCCCGGCGGCCTCTCCCGGCGCGTGCTCGTGGGGGTGACCGTGGACCAGTGCGCGAAGTGCCGCGGGATCTTCCTGGACAGAGGCGAGCTGGAGCAGCTCCTGGAGGCCGAGCACCGGTGGACCCGGGGCCAGGACGGCGGCTACACCGGGGGCCGCCGCCGGCGGGAGGACGGCACGCAGTACGCCGAGGAGTCCGACCGCGACGCCTACCACGGCGAGCGGCGCCGGCGGCAGGCCGACTTCCTGGACGAGATCTTCGAGTAGGCCGTGCCGACGCCGGGGCGGCCGGGAACCGCTGGGTTCCCGGCCGCCCCGGCGTCGTCCGCGCGAGGTCAGGCCACCCGCACGGGGCGGGCGCCCTCCCGGTCGCGCCCCCAGGGCAGCAGGCGGTCGACGGCGAACCCGCCGCCGGTGAAGCCGAGCGCGAGGGAGGAGACGGCCAGCGCGAGCACGAGTTCGAACCCGCCCTCGCCGATCAGCGGCGTGCCGAAGTGCGCGAAGCCGTAGGCGGCGAGCATCTGCAGCGCGAGCACGGTCCCGGTGACCGGCAGCGCGAAGCCGACGAGCAGCAGGATCCCGCCACCGAACTCCACCACGATGGCGACGATCGCGGCCAGCTGGGGCAGCGGGATGCCCAGGGCGGCGAATCCGCCGGCCACCGCGTCGACGCCGGACCCGATCTTCTGCCAGCCGTGCGCGATGAAGATGACGCCGATGGCGATGCGCGCGATCAGCGTGGCGGTGTCCGCCAGTCGGTACTTCGTCGTCAGAGTCTGTCCAGCCATCTCTCTCTAGCCTTCTGCTCGTGTGCGCGGACCCGTGTCCTTCGGTTCGGTGCAGCGTCACCGGAGGCAGGCTCGGGCAGTTCGCGACCCGGACGGACCACGGAAGATCATCCAGAAAAAATCTTCCTCGGAAAGTGGATCGTATTACGTACCGAGCCGACACTGAACGTGACGATAGCCACAGGCGTTCGACCCGCCCTCAAGGCGCGCCACGCGTTGGCGTCCCGTGACCGCCGGGTTTTCGGTAGGCTCACCGGTACACGCGGCCCGGGGCCCGCCCGATGGGCGCTGGCCGCGGCTGGGCGACGCACTCACCCGGTCACCCGTGCCCGGTTCGCACGGCGTTCCGATACGGGCGGCGCCGACGGCGACCCGGGCGGCTCCTCCTACGCCGAGCGGAACCGCTGACACGCCCCGCCCCCGCCGCCCTCCCAGGGGCGCTCCGCCGCTCCTCACCCCGGACGCCGGTGGAGGCGCGGGACACGGCTCGCGACGCAGAGGTTCGGGTGTCCGGCAGAGGCGGACGACCGTTGTGAAGTCGGGCGATCCCTCGCCCGCTCTTTCGAACGCGTGTATGATTTTGGCGCCAGTACCCACACCGACTACCGAAGGGATGCCACTGCCGTGGTCACCGAGGTCTTCACGCGCAAGTATTGCGATCCGCACGCCGTCCGCGACGAGAGGGTCGAGGCGACCGAGGTCCTCCAGTTCGCCTGGGACGGCACCGTGCGCGAGGTGGACGCCTGCACCGAGTGCAAGAAGGAGTACGACGCGCAGTTCGAGCCGCTGGTCGACTACTCCCGCCCGGTGAAGAAGAAGCGCGCGACCAAGCCGAAGGCCGACGACAGCGCCGACAAGCCCGAGCCGGCCCCCGCCGCCGAGGGCGCGGAGCAGTCGGCCGACGCCTGACGCTCCCGCGGCGCCTGACCGGCGTCCGACCGTAGCGAACCGGCGTACGAGGGATCTCCGCCACGTGGCGACGGCGGACCGCGGGCGCCGGAACGACGAGGCGCCACACGCTGCCGCGGCACCTCTCAGAACTTCCGGAGCCCCGCCCTTCACACCCGGACGAACGGGCGTCGACCTCCGGTTCCGCACGGACGCGACCGAGTCACGCGGGCGAGCGCACATCACGGCCGGCGGCGGATCCTCCAGGATCCGCCGCCGGCCTTCGCCGTTCCCTCGCGCGACGTGGTTCCGGGTTCACCCGACCTAACGATGCCGCCGCGTGCCGGCGGCCGCGGCCGGAGCCGGTCGGACCGATTCCGGCCGCCGGCTCACCGCGTCGGCGCGGCGACCAGAAATACTCGCTGACCTGCACATACAGTGGGATTCTTCACATTACCTGGCCCTCGGCCGGCGACACGGCAGACGGCTCGGAACCCCTTACCAGGTAGGCATTCCGGACTTCGATCGCGATTTTGCAGCATCTCTCCTTCAAAGCGGACTTTAGGAAACCTTTCGGATGAGAGTATGCTCACGCGGCAATCGATCTTGTTCTACGGCCCCACAAGGGCCTGATAACGGGGGCTGGAGTCCGTCCTTGAGCATCTGGCGTACGAAAAGCATCGAACAATCAATCCGGGACACCGACGAACCAGGTCACCAGCTCCGCAAGGACCTCAGCGGTTTCGATCTGATCGTCTTCGGCATCGGCGTCATCATCGGAACCGGCATCTTCGTGGTGACCGGCCGGCAGGCCGCGGTCAACGCCGGCCCGGCGATCGTCCTGTCGTTCCTCATCGCCGGCCTGGTGTGCGCCCTCGCCGCCATGTGCTACGCCGAGTTCGCCTCCACGGTGCCGGTCGCCGGCAGCGCCTACACCTTCGGCTACGCCAGCCTGGGTGAGTTCGTCGCGTGGATCATCGGATGGGACCTGGTCCTGGAGTTCACCCTCGCCGCGTCGGTCGTGGCCGTGGGATGGTCGGGCTACGCCGGCGACCTCCTCGGGATACCCACATCAGTCTCCATAGCGGGCTGGCCGGTGAACTTCGGCGCGATGTTCATCGTCGCCGTGCTCGGCGTGCTCGGCACGCTGGGGACCAAGCTGTCCGGGCGGGTCTCGGCGGTCATCGTCGCGATCAAGGTCGGGATCGTCCTCTTCATCATCGTGGTCGGCGCCTTCTTCGTGAAGGCCGCCAACTGGGTGCCGTTCATCCCGCCGGCCGAGCCGCTGCCCAGTGAGAGCACCGCCATCGGGCACACCCCCCTCACCCAGGTGCTGCTCGGGCTGGAGCCGAGCGCCTTCGGCCTGTGGGGCGTGATCGCCGCCGCGTCGGTCGTGTTCTTCTCCTTCATCGGCTTCGACATCGTGGCCACGACGGCGGAGGAGACCCGCAACCCCAAGCGCGACATGCCCATCGGCATCTTCGGCTCGCTCATCATCACCACGGTGCTCTACATGGCGGTCGCCGCCGTGGTCACCGGCATGCGCCCCTACAGCGAGCTCGACTCCCCCGCACCGCTGGCCGAGGCGTTCCGCCAGGTCGGCGCGGACTGGGCGGGAACGCTCATCTCGCTCGGCGGCGTCATCGGCATCACCACCGTGATCCTGGTGCTCATGATGGGCCAGTCGCGGGTCGCGTTCGCGATGTCCCGGGACGGGCTGCTGCCCCGCGGGCTCTCCAAGACGCACCCGAGATTCGGTACCCCCTACATCATGACCATCGTGACCACGGTGACCGTCATGGTGCTCGCGGGCCTGGTGCCGATCGCCGCGCTGGAGGAGATGGTGAACATCGGGACGCTGTTCGCGTTCGTGGTGGTCTCCATCGGCGTCATCGTGCTGCGCAAGAAGCGCCCGGACCTGCCGCGCTCGTTCCGGGCGCCGCTCGTGCCGGTGCTGCCGATCATCGCGGCGGTCGCCTGCCTGTGGCTGATGCTCAACCTCACCGTGGACACCTGGATCCGGTTCGGCGTCTGGATGCTGCTCGGCGTGGTCATCTACTTCTGCTACGGGATGCGGCGCAGCCGGCTCGCCCGCGGCGAGCAGGAGGTGGCGCAGGCCGGCCCGTCGGCGCCCGGCACCGACTGAGCGGCCACGCGCTCGCTCCGTCCTTCGCATATCCCGTTTCCGGGGGGTGCCCCCGGCGCGGTACCCCGCGGGGCCGGCCCTTCCCGGGCCGGCCCCGCGCCGTCTGCCGGGCGCCGTCCCCGGGACGCCGTCACCGGGCCGCGGTCGGATCCGCCCACCGTGCGGCGCCCGTCCCGCTCCCGGGGGCGCCGACCTGGCCCAGCAGCGTCATCAGCCGGCCCGGCCGCCGCGAGGGCACCGTCCCGGCGACCGGGAGCCGGGCCTGCACGACGCCGCCGCGCGGCGGCCGGATCGTCGCCCCCACGCGGCGCATGACGTGCCGCATGGGGGCGTTCGCCGCCGCCATGTCGGCCCGCACCTCGGCGAGTCCCCAGTCGGCGGCGATGGCGGTCAGCACCCGCACCAAGGCGGTCCCGACTCCCACCCCCTGCCAGGAGTCCTCCACCAAGAGCGCGATCTCGCCGACCCCCGGATCCAGCGTGTACATCAGGTGGGCCAGCGCCACGGGCTCCCCGCCACGCGCCGGACGCGCGGCCAGGGTGAGCCCGCGTTCGGGGTCGCAGAACACGCCGAGCATGCGGGAGCTGAGCTCGGGCATGGCGGCGAAGTAGCGGCGGCGGGTCGTCTCGGGAGAGCAGCGGCGGTGCAGCCGCTGGATCGCGTCGGCGTCGGTGGTCCCCGCCCGCCAGACGAACAGCTCCGTGCCGCGGTGCGTGACCACCGCTCCTTCGGTGGGCGCCGGGCCGGTGGCCGGCAGCACCGAGCGGACCAGCGCGTCGGCCCGGGCGGACTCGGTCCAGGTGAAGGGCCGGTCGGCGCGCCGCAGCCGCACGGCACGCAGCGGTCCCACCGGCACCAGGAGCGTGCTCTCCGGCTCCTCCGGAAACTCGGCCGCCGGACGGGTGAGGTTGGTCCAGCGCGCCTCGTCGGCGAGCAGCAGCTCCTGCAGGGCGGCGGGCAGCCGGTTGGGTTCGGCGCGCAGCCGCGCGGTCAGCAGCAGCGCGCGGGTCGCCTCGTCGCCGACCTCGCGGGGCTGCGCGGGGGTAGCGAGCACCTCCCGCTCCGCAGCCGCTCGGACCTCCACCCGCTCCGCAGCCGCTCGGGCTGGACCCCGCTCCGCAGCCGCTCGGACCTCCACCCGCTCCGCAGCCGCTCGGGCTGAGGCGCCTCCGGACCCGCTGCGCGCGGCGAGTTCGCGCAGCAGCGGGCGGTGGTCGCCCGGCACGTCCACGATGAACTCGTCGACCACGCCGGCGACGTCGGCGTGGATGGACAGCCCGACGACATTGCCGCCGTGCCGGGCCACGGCGTCCACGATCCCGGCCAGCTGGCCCGGCCGGTCCTCGACCACGGTGCGGATGCGCCACAGGCTCATGTCGTCCTCTCCGGCCGTGCACGTCGTGGGGGCGGCCGCGGCTCACCGGGACGGGCGATGGGACGCGGGGCACGGCCCTCACCCGCCGCACGGCGTTCCGCGGTCCGCACGGCCTCGACCCCACAGTGCCGCCGGGACGTTTCCGGGAGGCTACAGCGGTGGGAATTCCGCCGCACTTCGCCGTTTCGGACCCGGCCGCCACCTCGAAAGGGGGCGGAGAGCGCTCCGGATCCGGCGTGGTGGGCCGCTCAGCGAGCCGGGTCGCCGCTGACGAGTTCGCCGTCCTGCCAGACGGCGGCGACCAGCGGGACACCGGGCCGGTAGGCGAGATAGACCGGGTCCGGCGCGTCGAGGAGCACGAGGTCGGCCCGGGCGCCGACACCGAGGTGGCCGACGTCGGTGCGCCGCAGCGCCCGCGCGCCGCCAGCGGTCGCCGCGTACAGCGCCTCGCGGGGGGTCATCCGCATCTCCCGGACCGCGAGCGCGATGCAGAACGCGACACTGGAGGTGAAGCACGAACCCGGGTTGCAGTCACTGGCCAGCGCCACGGGCACCGCGGCGTCCAGCAGCGCTCGGGCGTCCGGGTAGGGCTGGCGGGTGGCGAAGTCGACGCCGGGCAGCAGGGTCGCCACGGTGCCGGAGCCGTCCGACGCGGCGTCGGAGAGGGCGGCGACGTCAGCGGCGGTCAGGTGTGTGCAGTGGTCCACCGACGCCGCACCCACCTCGACCGCCAGGCGGACCCCCGGCCCGGTGCCGAGCTGGTTGCCGTGCACGCGCGCGGCCAGTCCCCGCTCGCGGCCCGCGAGCAGCACGCGACGGGATACCTCCTCGTCGAAGGCGCCGCGCTCGCAGAACACGTCGATCCAGCGGGCGTGCGGCGCGCAGGCGTCGAGCATCGGTCCGGTGACGAGGTCGACGTAGCCGGCCGGGTCGTCGGCGTACTCCGGCGGTACCACGTGCGCGCCCAGGAAGGTGACCTCCTCGGTGAGCCGGGCCGCGATCCGCAGCAGGCGCTCCTCGTCGGCGACAGTCAGCCCGTATCCCGACTTGATCTCGCACGTGGTGGTGCCTTGGGCGCGCGCCTCGCGGAGCAGCCGGACGGCGGTCGAGAGCAGGTCGGCGTCGGAGGCCGCCCGGGTGGCGGCGACCGTGCTGCGGATACCGCCGGCCTGGTAGGGGGCGCCGCTCATCCGCGCGGCGAACTCCGCGCCGCGGTCCCCGGCGAAGACGATATGGGTGTGGCTGTCCACGAACCCGGGGATGACGCACCGCCCGGCGGCGTCCACCCGGACGTCGGCAGCGGGCGCCGCCCCGGCCGGCCCGGCCCAGGCGACGCGGCCGTCGGCGACGACGATGGCGGCGTCGGTGATCTCTCCCAGCGGCCCGGCGCCGAGGTCGGGAGCGTTGGTGACCAGCACGCTGATCCCGTCGATGACGAGGGACCGCGGAGCGGTGGTCGTGGCGGTCATCGGATCTCCTCCGTGGTCACCCCGCGCTGCGGCGGGTACGGACATGGTGGTCCAGCGGTACGGGGCGGCCGCGTTCCAGCCGTGGACGGACCGCGCTCGCCGGGCCCGTCCGAGGGCCGGCCGCCCGCCTCGGCCAGCAGCCGAGTCGCGGCCGCAGGTCCGCTCGCCCTGGCGCCAGCGTGCTCATCCCGAGGTCAGGGCTCGAATCTCGGCGTCGAGCCGGGCCCCGGCGTCGGGGATCGCCTGGTGTCGGCCGTCACGGACGATCCAGCGGCCGTCGGCCATGACGTGCCGGACGTCGGCGGCCGTGGCGGCGGCCACGACGCCGTCGGCGGCCCGGGCCGGGTCGAGTCCGGCCAGGCGGACGCTGTCGAGGTCGAGGACGACGAGGTCGGCGCGGGCGCCGGGGGCGATGGCGCCCGCGTCCGGCCAGCCCAGGGCGGCGTGGCCGGGGCGGTGCAGGGCGCCCAGCAGGCGCCCGGCCGGGACGTGGCCGCGCCGGCCGGTGCGGAGCCGCTCGTGGGCCTCCACGCCCCGGGCTTCGGCGAACATGTCGATGGTGGAGTGGCCGTCGCTGCCGAGCACCAGCTCGGTGCCGTCGAGGAGGTCGAGGGGCGGGCAGCCGTCGGCGAGGTCGGCCTCGGTGGTGGGGCACAGGCAGACGCGGGCGGCGGCACCGGTGATGAGGGCGGCGTCCTCCGCGGTGAGGTGGGTGGCGTGCACGAGCGTGGGCCTGGCGCGCTCCAGCAGGCCGGCGTCGGCGAGGAGCTGGGCGGGAGTGCGGCCGTAGGCGGCCCGGCAGGCGGCGTTCTCGGCCGGCTGCTCGGAGAGGTGGACGTGGACCGGGCGCTCGTCCGGGCTGCGCACGGTGTCGGCGAGCCGCCGGATCGCGTCGGCGGGTACGGCGCGCACGGAGTGCACCGCGGCGCCGGTCCGCGCGTGGCCGCCGTGTGGCCGGAAGTCGGCGACGCGCCGCGCCCACGCGTCGACGTCGCCGTCACCGAACCTGAGCTGCGGTCCGGTGAGCGGCAGGTGGCGGCCGTCGGCCGCCAGCCCGCCGGAGAGGTAGCAGGTGTCCAGCAGGGTGATGCGGACGCCGGCGTCGGCCGCGGCCGCGACCAGGGCGGCGCCCATCGCGTTGCGGTCCTGGTAGGGCACGCCGCCGGGTCCGTGGTGCAGGTAGTGGAACTCCCCGACGCAGGTGATCCCGGCGAGGGCCATCTCGGCGTAGACCCCGCGGGCGAGCCGGCGGTAGGAGTCGGGATCGAGCCGGTCGGCCACCTGGTACATGCGGTCGCGCCAGGTCCAGAAGCTGCCGCCGCGCTCCCCGGTCCGCCCGCGCAGGGCCCGGTGGAAGGCGTGCGAGTGGGCGTTCGCCAGGCCGGGGATCGCCAGGCCGGGCAGCCGCTCGGCGCCGGGTGGCGGCTCGGCCGCCGCGCCCACCGCGGTGATCCGGCCGCCCGCGACCTCGACCACGGTCCCGGGCACCGCCGACGCCCCGTCACCCGTGAGCGCCCACGCGCACCAGTACCGCCGGGTTCCCGCCTCCACCCCGCCTGCCGGTTCCGTCACCCGTCGAACCCCTTCCACGTCGTCGCCGAACTCCGCTCGGCCGGCCATGGGGCGAGCGCCCTTTCGCCGAGCCCGGGCGTGCGGTGCACGGCCGCGCGGTCCCGGACCAGCGGGACGGCGCGGGTCGTCCTGGACGTCGGTGCCCTCAGCCGGCTCACCGGCGGCCCGCCCGCGCGTGTGCCGTGCCCCGCACCCGGTCACTCCGCCGCGAGCAGGTCGGCCAGCACGTCGGCCAGGGCGCGCACGCCGGTGTGGCAGTCGGCGGGTTCGGCGTACTCGTCCGGGGCGTGGGAGACGCCGCTGGGATTGCGCACGAACAGCATCGCGGTGGGGACCGCCGCGGCGAGGGTCCCCGCGTCGTGGCCGGCGCCGGTGGGCAGGACCGGGGCCGGACCGGCGGGGCCGCCGACCGTGGTGGCGACGCGGTCGCGCAGGTCGTCGCGGAAGTGGACGACCGGGCTGAACGACTCCTGGAAGCTCGCCGGGGACACTCCGTGGCGGCCGGCGGCACGGCGGGCGGTGGCGGTGATCGCGTCGACCACGGCCCGCAGGGTGCCCTCGTCGGGGGCCCGGGCGTCCAACCAGGCGCGGACCCGGGACGGGATGGCGTTGGTGCCGTTGGGATGCACCGCCACCTTTCCGATGGTGGCCACCGCGTCGTGGGCCTCGGCGGCCTCGCGTGCGGCGAGGACCGTCTCGGCGAACGGCAGCATGGGATCGTTGCGGTCGGCGAGCCGGGTGGTGCCGGCGTGGTCGGCCTGGCCGGTGAAGTCCAGCCGCCAGCGGCCGTGCGGCCAGACGGCGCTGGCCACGCCGAGGGCGCTGCCCCGGTGTACGAGGTGGCGCCCCTGCTCGATGTGCAGCTCCACGAAGACGCCGATGCGCTCCAGCGCCAGCGGGTCGGCGCCGATCCGCTCGGGGTCCAGGCCGGCCTCGGCCATGGCGCGGGCCCAGGTGACGCCGTCGGCGTCGGTGAGGCCGCGGGCGCGCTCGGGGGTGATCGCCCCGGTGAGCAGCCGGCTGCCCAGGCAGGCCACGCCGAAGCGGGCCCCCTCCTCCTCGACGAACACGGTGACGGCCAGCGGCCGGGCCGGGCGCACGCCGCGGGCGCGCAGTTCGTCGACGGCCGCCAGCGCGCTGACCACGCCCAGTGGCCCGTCGTAGGCACCGCCGTCGGGGACCGAGTCCAGGTGCGAGCCCGTGACGACCGCGTCCGGTCCCGGGTCGCCCCACCAGGCCCACATGTTGCCGTTGCGGTCGGTCTCGACGGTGAGACCGCGGTCCGCCGCGGCGGCCGCGAACCACGCACGCGCCTGCGTGTCGGCCGGGGTCCAGGAGAACCGGCGGTAGCCGCCTGTCGTCCGCTGCCGGCCCACCGGCGCGAGGGCGCCCCACAGCTCGTCGAAGGTGTCGCTCATCGGGATCTCCGTAGGTCGTCGTGCGGCTCGGGAGGGACCTCGGGCGCCGGCGTGCGGGCCTCCCCCGAAGTCTCTCCCGCCGCGACGCGGGCTGGAAGGCCGCCCGGCGGGGTGTCGCCGATGTTCCGGGGTGCGCTGTCCACAGGCCGCGGAATCGGGCGGCGCCGAGCGAGGCCGGGCCGGCATCCTCGGACCATGACCCTCCATGTCACCGGTGGTTCCCCGTCCCGGGCGGGGGCGGGGCGCCCGCGCCCGTCAGCGTCCGCGCATCGGGACCCGGATCCCGTGCCGCTCCGCCACCGCCTCCGCCTCCGGATACCCGGCGTCCACGTGGCGCAGCACCCCCGTCGCCGGGTCGTTGCTCAGCACCCGCTCCAGTTTCTGGGCGGCGAGCGCGCTGCCGTCGGCGACGCTGACCTGCCCGGCGTGGACCGAGCGGCCGATCCCCACCCCGCCCCCGTGGTGGATCGACACCCACGACGCACCCGACGCGGTGTTGACCAGGGCGTTGAGCAGCGGCCAGTCGGCCACGGCGTCCGAGCCGTCCTTCATGCCCTCGGTCTCGCGGTAGGGCGAGGCCACCGATCCGGTGTCCAGGTGGTCGCGGCCGATCGCCAGCGGCGCGCTGATGGTGCCGTCGGCCACCAGTTCGTTGAAGCGCAGGCCGGCCGCGGCGCGCTCGCCCTGCCCGAGCCAGCAGATCCGGGCCGGCAGCCCCTGGAACGCCACCCGCTCCCCCGCCATGCGGATCCAGCGGGCCAGCGGCTCGTTGTCGGGGAAGAGCTCCAGCACCGCGCGGTCGGTGGCGGCGATGTCCGCCGGGTCGCCGGAGAGCGCGGCCCAGCGGAACGGTCCCCGGCCCTCGCAGAACAGCGGGCGGATGTAGGCCGGGACGAACCCGGGGAAGTCGAAGGCGCGCCCGTAGCCGGCGGTGCGGGCCTCGCCGCGGATGGAGTTGCCGTAGTCGAACACCTCGGCGCCGGCGTCCATGAAGCCCACCATCGCCGCCACGTGGGCGGCCATGGACTCGCGCGCCCGCCGGGTGAACTCCTCGGGTTTGGCGGCCGCGTACTCCCGCCAGTCCTCGAAGGCGACCCCGGCCGGCAGGTAGGCCAGCGGGTCGTGCGCGGAGGTCTGGTCGGTCACGACGTCGATCGGCGCGGAGCGGCGCAGCAGCTCCGGCAGCACCTCGGCGGCGTTCCCGAGCACCCCCACCGAGAGGGGGCGCCGGGCGTCCCGGGCCGCCACGGCCAGCCGCAGCGCCTCGTCCAGGTTGTCGGCCCGCACGTCGAGGTAGCGGGTGTCCAGCCGGCGGCGGATGCGGCTGTCGTCGGCCTCGACCACGATGGCCACCCCGCCGTTCATGGTCACGGCCAGCGGCTGCGCGCCGCCCATCCCGCCCAGGCCGGCGGTGAGCGTGATCGTGCCGGCGAGGGTGCCGCCGAACCGCTTGGCCGCGACCGCCGCGAAGGTCTCGTACGTACCCTGCAGGATGCCCTGGGTGCCGATGTAGATCCAGGAGCCGGCCGTCATCTGCCCGTACATCGTGAGGCCGAGGGCGTCGAGGCGCCGGAACTCCGGCCAGGTCGCCCAGTCCGGTACCAGGTTGGCGTTGGCGATGAGCACCCGCGGGGCCCACTCGTGGGTGCGCAGGATGCCCACCGGCCGGCCCGACTGGACGAGCAGCGTCTCGTCGCCCGCGAGGTCCCGCAGCGAGGCGGTGATCCGGTCGAAACTGGCCCAGTCCCGCGCGGCCCGGCCCGTTCCGCCGTAGACGACCAGCTCGTCGGGGTGCTCGGCCACCTCGGGGTCGAGGTTGTTGTGCAGCATCCGCAGTGCTGCCTCCTGCGGCCAGCCGCGGGCGGTGAGCCGGGTACCCCGGGCGGCGCGGACCGGGCGCGGGCCGGCGGTGGGCGTCGTCGTCATGAGCGGGTCTCCCTCGGGTCAGCGGAGCGGGGTGACGGATTCGGCCGCGCCGCACACGGCGCCGTCGCCGATGAGCTCGGCGGCGGCCGCGATCTCGGGCGCGAGGTGGCGGTCGGGGCCGGGGCCCGGCACCCGCTGCCGCAGCGCGGCCACCACCGCGGCGGTCGCCGGCGCGGGCCGCAGCGGGGCGCGCAGGTCAAGGGCACGGGCGGCGGTGACCAGCTCGATCGCCAGGACGCGGGTCAGCCCGTCCAGGGCGCGCCGCAGTTTGCGGGCCGCCGACCAGCCCATGGACACGTGGTCCTCCTGCATCGCCGAACTCGGGATGGTGTCGACGCTGGCCGGGGCGGCCAGCCGCTTCAGCTCCGAGACGATGGCGGCCTGGGTGTACTGCGCGATCATGTGCCCGGAGTCCACACCCGGGTCGTCGGCGAGGAACGCGGGCAGGCCGTGCGAGCGGGCCACGTCGAGCATCCGGTCGGTGCGCCGTTCGGCCATGGCGGCCACGTCGGCCACCGCGATCGCCAGGAAGTCGAGCACGTAGCCCACCGGCGCGCCGTGGAAGTTGCCGTTGGACTCCACCCGGCCGTCGTCGAGCACCACGGGGTTGTCGATCGTCGCCGCCAGTTCGCGGTCGGCGACCGTCTCGGCGTGCGCGAGCGTGTCGCGGGCCGCGCCCGCCACCTGCGGCGCGCACCGCAGCGAGTAGGCGTCCTGCACCCGGGTGCAGTCCGGGCCGCGGTGCGAGGCGACGATCGCGGAGTCGGCGAGCAGTGCCCGCATGTTCGCGGCGGCGACCGCCTGACCGGGGTGCGGGCGCAGCCGCTGCAGGTCGGCGGCGAAGACCCGGTCGGTGCCGAGCAGCGCCTCCACGCTCATGGCCGCGGTGATGTCGGCGACCCGGAGCAGTCCGCGCAGGTCGCGGCAGGCCAGCAGCAGCATCCCGAGCATGCCGTCGGTGCCGTTGATGAGCGCCAGCCCCTCCTTGGCGGCGAGCCGTACCGGCCGCAGCCCGGCGCCGCGCAGCGCGTCGGCGGCGGCGCGCCGTTCGCCGTCGGCGGTGTCGACCTCTCCCTCGCCGGTCAGCGCGAGCGCGACGTGGGCGAGCGGAGCGAGGTCGCCGGAGCAGCCGAGGCTGCCGTACTCGTGCACCACCGGCGTGATCCCGGCGTTCAGCAGCCCCGCGAGCGCGTCCGCGGTCTCGGGCCGCACACCGGTGTGCCCGGTGGCGAGGGTGCGCAGCCGCAGCAGCATGAGCGCCCGCACCACCTCCCGCTCGACCTCGGGCCCGGTCCCGGCGGCGTGCGAGCGGATCAGCGAGCTCTGCAGCCGCTCGCGCAGCTCCGGGGCGATGTGCCGGGTGGCCAGCGCGCCGAATCCGGTGCTCACCCCGTAGGCGGGGGTCTCCCCCGCCGCCAGCTCCTCCACCCGGGCCCGGCCGTCGATGAGCGCCTTGCGGGCGTCGTCGGTGATCCGGACGGCCGCCCCGTGGCGGGCGACGGCGATGACGTCATCGGCGGTCAGCGGCTGCGGGCCGACCTCGATCTCGACTGCGGTGGACATACCACCTATTGGACGCCTCAGCGCCCGTTTTCGGGAGCACCCACGCCCCATTCGTGTCCGAGATACCAGACGACGCACGGGTCACATCATCGAACCAGCCGAATATCGCAGCGTACTCCAGGAGCCACCGCCAACCGAGCGTCCGACGTGACCAGCGGGCACTCCCGTGCCTCCGCGACGGCCACGTACGCGGCGTCGTAGGCGGTGAGATGGTGCCGCAGCTCCCAGACCCGGTCAGCGAGCGGACCGTCGATCGGGATATCAGCGACCACCTGGGCCGCGTCGATCTTGCGGACCCATTCCGCCTGCTCAACGGTTGCCTTGCCCGCCCTGACAAGTCCCCGCAACGCATGCATCACTTCGAGCGGCTGGTGGATGGGCGCGTACCACTCCGTATCCGCCCCAGAACGCGCCGCGCGGTCCGCGAGCTGTGTCCGCTGGACAGGTAGACGTCGATCAGAACGGACGTGTCAACGATGATCACGCGACATCATCCTTGCGATGGGAAGTCCGAATCCGACACCCCACGCGCCTCACGGACCGCAGCCAGAATGTCATCCAGACTGACGTTGGCGCCAGGGGCTGGTGTCTGGGCGAGGATTTCCAAGTTCCTGGCGAAGCGCGCCTCGCGCTCCAGCACCCCGAGCAGGTACGCCTGGAGTGAGTGCCCCGCCCGCTTGGCGGCGGCAGCCAGCTCGTCTCTGACCTCCTCGGGAACGTTCTTCACCTGGATCGATGTCACCATGACGCCAAACTAGCGCCAGAACGCCTCCAGCATGGGAGACTCAACGATCCCGTCCGCTGCGAGGAGCCAACAATCCCCGCGCCAGCAGCCGCTGGTTGGCCGCGCTGCGGTCGTGCAGCACCTCCGGGGCGAAGACGGGCTGGTCGAGAGTGTGCCGCATGACGGGTTCCAGCAGCATCGGCCCCAGGATGAGGAAGAGCACCTGGTAGGGCGCCCAGAGGCGGTCGGACTCCGCCTCCGGGCCGGGCTCCGCCCCGGCACCGGGGCGGAGCTGGTCGAGCCGGACGCGGGCTCCGTCGAGCAGGCGCCGGAAGAGTTCGCCGCTGGCCGCACTCCCCTCCAGCAGGGCGCGGCGCAGGTAGTCGCGGCGCAGCTCGTCGGCGCCGAACAGCCGGGCCGTCACCGTGCCGAAGGCGGCCATGAGGCCGTCGCCGTCGGCCGGGGCGTCGAGGTCGGCGAGGATCCGGTCGAAAGTGTCGAGGACGTCCTCGTCCACGGCCCGCCGCAGGCCCTCCTTGGACCCGAAGTGGTGGCGGAGCAGGGCGTGGGAGACCCCGGCCTCCGCCGCGATGGCGCGGGTCGACGCGGCCTCGAACCCGCGCTCGGCGAACAGGCGGAGCGCCGCCATCCGCAGGCGGGCGCGCGCGGTGAGGTCCGGGGACGTCGTCTCGCTCATGGCCGTCAACCTACCGCGCCACCGCGCCGCGCTGCGGACGGCTACAGCAGGCGTCGGAGCACCGGGGTGCGCCGCACGCACCAGGCGAGCGCGAAGCTCAGCAGCACACCCGTCACCGACACGACGCCGAACGCGAGCAGCGGACCGGTGCCGGCGTCCGTCATCGCGTACTGCAGGGCCACCACCACCGGCACGTGCAGCACGTAGACCGTGAACGTGGCCGGCGCCAGGGCGCGGACCAGGCGGCTGGGCCGGTCGGCCCACTCCCGGAACACCACCAGCAGCCCGATGGACAGCGCGGTGCAGATGAGCGTCTCGACCGTGGACCAGAGCAGCGACCGCACGTCCCATCCGCCCATCGCGTAGACGTCGTCGAACCACCCGCCGCCCGCGAAGTGCGCTCCGGCCAGGACGATCCCCACGCCGAGCCAGGCGTAGCCGGCCCGGGTCGGCAGCGCCGCCAGCCAGCCGCGGCGGTAGGCGGCCAGGCCGACGACGAAGAAGGCCGCGTACTGGGCGAGGTCGGCCGGCTCCGTCTGGATGAACTCCAGCATCGGCACCCACTGGTCCACCGGGTACCAGACCCGCAGCAGGAACGTCGCACCAGAGACGGCGAGGACGAACAGCACGATCGCGAGGGTCCCCGGGGCCGCTCCGTGCGGCCGCGCGGACGCGGGCGGCGTCGTGCGCCGTGCGGTGATCCAGCGCCAGGCCGCGTACAGCAGCGCGTAGCAGAGCAGGTGCTGGAGGAACCACAGGTGCCCGAACTGGCGGTCCGGCCAGATGGGACCGGACCAGCCGGCCGGCTCGTCGCCCATGCCGAGGTAGACGTCGAGGTAGTAGGCACCGAACCCGATGGGTCCGTGGTCCCGGAAGTTCAGGTAATAGGCGTACATCAGCACCGGGATGAGCACGAAGAACCCGATGAGGATGGGCGGCCCGAACCGCCGGAAGCGCTCGGCGAGGAACCGGGCGCCGCCCTTGCGGTCGTAGGCGTGCGGGAGCAGGTACGCCGACACGAGGAAGAACAGGCTCATCCGGAACGCGCCGCTGATGGCCGCGAAGGTCGAGATGAGCGCGGAGCGGTCCCCCCCCTCCACGTACCACCAGTCGGCGGGCCCGTACGGCTGGCCGGCGTGGTGCGCCACGACGAGCACGATCAGCAGCAGGCGGAGGTTGTCGAGGTAGTACAGCCGGCGGCGGTCGTCGGCGCCCGGCCCGGTCGGCGGCACTTCCGGCTCGACCGTAGGCCGATGTTGTCCAGATGGATTGTTTCCTGTCCACATGGATAGCCATTCTAGGGCTGCGTTCCCGGCCCCGGAGCCAGCCGCCGCACAGCGGGGCGGCGGGCGGTGTGAGCGGAGCTTTCCGCGCCTGTTACCAGGCGTTGAAGACCAGGAAACCGCCGATGCGTCACTCTGGGTGACGACCGAACGACCGATCCGCTCCGCGCGAGGTGCCCCATGACCGAGACCACGACGATCTACGACCGCATCGGCGGCTACGAGGCCATCGCCGCCGTGGTGGACGACTTCTACGTGCGGGTGCTCGCCGACCCGGAGCTGGCCGGGTTCTTCAGCGGGACGAGCATGCCCAGGCTGAAGGGGCGGCAGACGGAGTTCTTCTCCGCGGCGCTCGGCGGACCGGTGGCCTACACCGGCGCGACGATGAAGGACGTGCACGCCGGGCGGGGTATCGAGCAGCGGCACTTCGACCTGGTGGCCGGGCACCTGAGCGCGGCGCTGGCCGCCGCCGGCGTCCCCGAGGAGACGGTCGGCGAGATCATCGCGCTCATCGCCCCGCTCTCCGAGGACATCGTCTCGCGGTCGCTGTCGGCGTAGCGCGCCCACGGGCGCCGTCCGCGGCCCACCGCACCAGGACCGCCGGCGGACATGCGAAGGGGGCGCCCCACCTCCCCCAACGGGCGGGGCGCCCCCTCGGCGCGTGGGACGGACACGCGCCTATCCAGAAAGGTCCTCGGTGCGGCCGGCGGCGACCCCGTTCAGCCACTCCTTCGCGCTATTCAACACTGCCGGCGCAAGCCCGTGCCCGCCGGGGTGCGTTTGCATCTGCACGTGCGCGCCGAATCCGGCCAGTTGGCGCGCGAGCAGCTCCGCCTGGTCCAGGGGCGTGACCAGGTCCCGCACCCCCGCACCGATGAACACGTCGGTCCCGGTCAGGTCGACCGGCTCCGGCTCCTCGTCCTGGAGCGGCGCCGCGGCCGCGAACAGCGCCGCCGCCCGCAGCAGCCCGGGACGGAGCAGCAGCAGCGCCGCGGCGATGTTCGCCCCGTTGGAGAATCCGACGGCCACGACCCGGCCCGGATCGAAACCGCGCTCCGCCGCCGCGGACTCCACGAAGTCGGCGAGTTCGTGCGCCCGGCGGCGGACGTCAGCGACGTCGAAGACCCCCTCGCGCAGCCGGCGGAACCACCGGTTGGCGCCGTTCTCGTCCACCCGGCCGCGCGGGGAGAGCAGCGCCGCTCCGGGAGCGAGCGCCGCGCCGAGCCCGAGCAGGTCGTGCTCGTCGGCACCGGTACCGTGCAGCAGGAGCAGGGTCGGGGCCCCGGGGCGGGACGGCGGGGTGTAGACGTGCGCGAACCCTCCGCCGGTCACGCCGCGCCGCCCGGGCCGAAGCTGACGGCCGGCAGCGCCTTCTCGATCTGCTCCCGGTTCGGCTCCAGCCACGGGGGCAGCCGCAGCCGGCGTCCCAGCTCCAGCAGCGGCTCGTCGTAGTCGAATCCGGGGCCGTCGGTGGCGATCTCCAGCAGCACCCCGCCGGGCTCGCGGAAGTAGATCGAGGTGAAGTAGCTGCGGTCGCGCACCTCGGTGACCCCCACCCCCTGGTCGAGCAGCGCCTGCCGCCAGGCGAGCTGGGCCGCGGCGTCCGGTGCCCGGTAGGCGACATGGTGCACGGTGCCCGCCGCCACGTGTCCCCGCGGCGCGTGCGGATCGGCCACGACGTCCACGACGGTGCCTACGCCGGCCGCCGCGTCGGCGGTGTGGAACCGCAGCCGGTCGCCGTCCTCGGCGGCCAGCCGGAAGCCCAGCTGCTCCGTGAGCATCTCCGCGGTGCGCTCGTGCCGGTGCTCGGTGAGCGTCACGGCCCGGATGCCGCGGATCGCGTGCTCGGCCGGCACCGCTGCGCCGTCCCAGGGATCGGTGTCGTGGAAGTCCGTGCTCGCGACGAGCTCGATGACCAGGCCGTCGGGGTCGCGCAGGGAGAGCACGTCCTCCTCGATCCGCTCGTCCGGCCGGCTCACCTCCACGCCGCGTGCGCTGAGGTGGTCGTGCCACCAGCCGATGGACCCCTCGGGCACCGAGAAGGAGGTGGTGGTCGCCTGCCCGGAGCCGTGCCGCCCGCGCGGCGCGCCCGGCCACGGGAAGAACGTCATGATCGTGCCCGGGTTGCCGGCCCGGTCCCCGTAGTAGAGGTGGTAGGTGTCCGGGGCGTCGAAGTTGACCGTCTGCTTGACGAGCCGCATGCCGAGCGCGTTGAGGTAGAAGTCGGCGTTGGACTGCGGATCGCCGGCGATCGCCGTCACGTGGTGGATCCCCGCAGGTCGGACGCTCATCCGTTCATCCCTTCTCACCGGTGGGGTGTCGTGCCCACCCTACCCGGAGGTTGAAGTTTAAACTAATTTCGGTACCAGGGTGCGCAAGCGGGGAGAATCGACTCATGAGTCACGTGCCCGCCGCCACCCGCGCCCTGCGGCTGCTGCGCCATCTCGCTGCCCAGCCCGGCCCGGTGTCGGCCACGGCGCTCGCCCGCGGCCTGGACATGCCGCGGTCCAGCGTCTACCAGCTGCTGGAGGCCATGGCCGAGGAGGGGTTCGTCACGCACGTCCCCGAGGAGGCGCGCTGGGGCCTCGGGGTGGCGGCCTTCGAGATCGGCTCCGCCTACCTGCGGCACGGCCCGCTGGAGCGGCTCGCCCGGCCGCTGCTCGTCCGGCTGGCCGAGCAGACCGGCGCGACGGCGCACCTGGGCGTGCTGCACGGATCCGACACGCTCTACCTGCTGAAGGAGCAGCCAGCCGACTCGCCGACCCTCGTCACCGCCGTGGGCGTGCGGCTCCCGGCGCACCTGACCGCGTCCGGCCGGGCGATGCTGGCCCGGCTGCCGCGGGCCCAGGTACGCGCCCTCTACCCGCACCCCGACAGCTTCGTGACGCGGACCGGCCGGGGACCGGCCGGTCCGCGGGAACTGCGCGAGCTCCTCGACGTGGAGCGCCGCCAGGGCTGGGCGAGTGAGGAGCAGCAGGTGGCGGAGGGCTTCACCTCGGTCGCCGCG
>NZ_QEIO01000231.1 GCF_003336425.1 Marinitenerispora sediminis
CATCCTCGCCCTCAACGCCGCGATCTGGCACAACTGGCTGATCGGAGCGCCGGTCAAACGCTCGCTCGTGGCTTACGACCATTGAGGAACCCCCATCAATGATCTAGCCCCTCCCGGCAGGGCGCCGCCGCGGTCCCGCGGTGGAGGCGGGCCCGGCGAGGGGACCTCAGCCCTCGGAGCCGGCCTGGGGGCCGGCCGCGGCCCCGCCCGCCGCCCGGGTACCGGAAGCCGGCTTCCGCCGGGGCTTGCGAGCGGGCGCCGCGCCGGCCTCCGAGCCGGGCGCGTCCGCGCCGGCGGCGTCCGGTTCCACCGCCTCTGCCGCCTCTGCCGGTTCCGCCGCCACCGCCGGCCCCGGTGTGTCCGCGACCCCGCCCGACCGGACGCCGAGGACCTCGTTCTCCACGTCGAGCATCCGCCGCACCGGCTCCGGTACCGCCGGCATCCGCTCGCCCCGGAAGTGCGCGCCCAGCACCTCCAGCGCGTGATCGCACAGCACCCGCCGCGCCTGCTGCGCCCGGACCCCGCTCAGCTCCTCCATCTCCGGCAACCGGTGCTCGCGCAGCAGCCGCAGCACGTCCCGCACCCGCTCCCGCACCCCGCGATCGGTCAGCCCGACCGCGACCACCTCGGCCTCGGTCAACGTCTCCCCCGCCGGCCCGCGCGCGTCGCGCGCCGCGATGAACAGCCCCGTCAACTGCCGGGCCGAATCCCGAGCCACCGTCCGATCCCGCACCCGCCCGGCCTGCCGCCCCTGCAACCAGGTGACGGCGGAACTGCTCACGAGACTGACGGCACCACCGGTCAGGACAAGCAGGAACTCGTTCACGGGGCCTCCTCGGGGCGGACAGCATCGAACCGGGCACTCGATCGTGAACCGAGAGCATTCGGCCCGAACGGGCATCTGTCAACCGGAGGCGGGCCGGGCCGGGGCCAGGAGCGGGCCCTCGGGGCGTGCCTCAGGACTGGGTGTTCTCCAGGTGGCGGCCCAGGTATCCCACGTAGATCCGACCGGTGCCGGCGGTGTCGTCGTAGTAGTGGATGCGAGGGCTGACGGTGTTGCTCGAGCTGATCTTGAAATGCGCTCCCATGAAGACCCTGCCGCCGGCGACGACCTCTTCGGGCACGGGGAGGGTGCGCTGACGGTGCCATTTGGAGTTGCTCTGCACGGTCTGGCTCTCGGTAGCCGCGTGCCGGTTCGCCGAGTAACCCCGCCGGCCCGCGGGCGTCTGCTTCAGGTAGGCGTGCACGCCTTCGCACGGATTGCCGTTCGCGCGGTAATCGGCGTAGTCGTTGAGCGCCAGCAGGGCCTCCCACGCCTTGGCCGCCCAGGTACCCAGCGGGTCGCGCGGTAGCAGGTCGAGCGTCGCCTGGGGGTCGCCGGTGAACCGGATGTGCGGAAGGTCCTGCCCCTTCTCCAGGAAGAGCAGCACATCGTCGAACGAGGCTGGTGCGATCGTCCGTTCGGCATCCGGGACGGGCGACCAGGCGGTGTCCGCCGCCTTGAGCTCGATGAGCTGCTGGCGCAGCCACCGCACGCGGTCGTGCGCGGCACGAAGCTCCTCCTCGGCCGCCGCGTGGTCGGTCTGCGCGTCCTCGACCTCCTTCTTCAACGCCTCGCGTTCGTCCTGGAGTTCGTAGACCTGCTGACGCATCTCCTCCAGCTGCTCGCGCAGCTTGGTCGCGCGGAGTTCCGCCGTCCGGGCGGACCGGACGACCTGCCGCAGCTCCCCGACGGCCTCGGCGGTGACGTCGCCGGTGCCGAGAACCTCGGTGAGGAGGCCGCGCAGTGCGGCGAGGTGGTCGGGGTCGGGCGCACTCGGCGGTTCCGGCGCGGCGGCCGGCGCGGGCCGGGTCTCGTCGGTGCGCGGCCCCGGCTGGTCCTCGGGCGCGGGCGCCGGGACGCGCGCGGCCGCGGTGGGCTGCGGTTGCCCGGCCGGCAGCGGGCCGCGCTCGGTGACGTCCAGAGAGGCGAGGACGGTATCGGTCTCCAGGGCGTTCAGGATCCGGTCCGCGCGGCGGATGTCCCGGGGCAGCGCCCGCTCCATGGCGTGGGCGCGGACGGCGTGGCCGAGGGCCCACTGCAGACGCTGGGAGACCCGCCGGCCGTCGAAACCGGCATTGATGGCCTGGCTGGAGAGGACCCGGTGCCGTCTGCCGTCGAGCGGGTCGTCCGGGTTGACTCCTGGCAGGAAGGTACGCAGGCCGGCGACCGGCACCCTGTGTCCTTCCGGCAGTCGCGCGTTCAGGGCCTCGAAGGCCGCTTCGTCCAGCACGTAGCCCGCGTGCAGACCGACCGATTCCCGCAGCAGCTTCGCGACGGTGTCGCGCCAGCGTTCGACCGATGCTCCCGGCACCGCCCCCGCGACCACCACGCCGATGTGCCGCGTGCCATCGGTGATGACGTCGAACAGGCGCTCGACCTCCAGGGGGACGGTGCCGCGGACGATCTGCGGCTGCGCGGCGATCTCCGCCAGGCCGTCCCTGGCGATGGCCGATTCCAGGATGTGCCGGGCGAGCCGGGGCACCGACGCCGTCTTCCGGGCGGGAGGGGCGGCGCCGCCGGGGAGTTCGTCGGACCGTACGTCGATCCAGACGAGGTTGGTGCCGGCGGACTTCCGGGCCCCGGCCACCGCCGTCAACGTCGTCGTCCACTGCAGCCCGTTGTTCCTGCTGGTCGAGCGCAGCCGCAGAAGTCTCCGGCCCTCGTCGGCCGAGTGCTCCAGAACGGTCAGGGCCGAGTCCGGGCCGGTCGGAAAGTGTCCGACGCCCTCCCAGTCGCTGGTGTCGGCCCACGGTTGGCTTCGCAGCCAGGAGCGGAACTCCTGGGCGGCGAGGTGGATGACGTCGGTGGCGGCGTCGATCTCGAAGATGCCGCGGTATCCCAAGGGCATGGGGTTACTCCTCGGAATTGGGACGGAGTACTGGTTCCCGGGAGATTAGCCACCACCCGTGATGGGGGACCTGGAAATCGGCGATTCTCTGGCAATTGGCAACGTGGGGCCGGTGTACGGCGGCCTCGTGCGACTGCCGCACGCCGACTTTCGGAAGTGACGTAGATCACGGCACTGTTTTCCGTGTGGCCGAAACCGGTCACGCCTGGCGGGTGGTCTCGTGCACCGCGGGCCAGCGCGGGGGATCGGTGGGGGTGTTCGCGCTCGGAGGAAACGGCGGCGGGGTTTGGGCGTGGCCATTTCCTGGCGGGTGATCATGGGTGATCGCCGGTTTTTCTATTCTTCGGAGGGTGGCACGAAAAGCAGCGAAAAGGCGGCGCGCCGGGCGGATGCGGGTGCGGAGGGGCGGGCGGGTCCGGAAGGTGGATCCGGCGTTCTGGCCGTTCGTGCCCTCGTTGCCGTTGTTCGGGGTGCTGCTGACGTCGTACCTGGTCCTGGGGCTGGCGCTGTCCCCCGTCGGGGTCGCTGGGGACGATGTCGCCGTGGCCACCGCGAGCGGGGCCGGGGACGGGAATCGGTCAAGCGCCAATTCGGATTCCAGTGCGCAGGATAAGGCGGAATCCGTTCCGATGGTCGGGCGGCCGGCGGAAGTGAAAACGCGCGTCCTTTTCGCGCACGGGGATTACCAGCTGAGCTCCGAGGCCAGTGCCGCACTCGCGGAGTTCGTGGCCGAGATCGAGCGCCACGAGGTGCGCGGCGTGCGTGTCGCCGGCTACGCCGATGCCACCGGCCCGGCTCCGGTGAACGACGTGGTGTCCCTCGACCGGGCACGGGCGGTCGCCGACTTCCTGCGCGCGGAGCTGTCCGACGCCGAACTCGTGGTGGAGGTCATCGGGCACGGATCGGCGCGGCCCGCGGCCGACAACGGCTCGCCCGAGGGGCGCGAGGCGAACCGGCGGGTGGAAATCGTCGCGGGGATCGCCTGCGACGACTGAGCAACGCGCCGGCGGGGTCGGTGGCGCCTGTCCCGGGGCGGCCTTTCCGGGCGGTTCGGCGCGCGCCGAACCGCCCGGAAAGGCCGCCCCGGTTCCGTTCGGGGGCACCCCGTCGGGCCGCTCAGCTCCGGCTCTGACCGGACGGCTCCCGGCTAGCAAGGTCTCGTTCTGGAAGGCCCCCGAGGGGAACGGGCCCAGAAGAGACTGCACTTTAGTGGGATCTTTCGGTTAACAGGACGCTACCGCTGTTTCGGTACGGAGGCTCCGGGGGAGGTCCGGTCCTTGGGGGTGCGGCCGCCGAGGTACGCGGCCGGCCCCAGGGCAACGACAGGGAGACCAGCATGCGGCAGCGCAGACTTGGCGGGCAGGGACTCACCGTCCCCGAGCAGGGGCTCGGGTGCATGGGGATGTCCTACGGGTACGGCGGCCAGGACGACGAGGAGTCGCTGCGGACCATCGACCGCGCGCTCGAACTCGGGGTCACCTTCCTCGACACCGCGGACATGTACGGTCCCTGGACCAACGAGGCACTGGTCGGCCACGCGATCCGGGGGCGGCGGGACCAGATCGTCCTCGCCACCAAGTTCGGCAACGAGGTCGATTCCGAGGGGCGCCTCGCCGGGCGGGTCAACGGGCGGCCGGAGTACCTGCGCCAGGCGCTGGACGGGTCGCTGCGCCGGCTCGGCGTGGACCACGTGGACCTCTACTACCAGCACCGCGTCGACCCCGAGGTCCCGATCGAGGAGACCTGGGGAGCGCTGTCCGAGCTCGTGCAGGCCGGCAAGGTGCGCTACCTCGGCATCTCCGAGGCGGCCCCCGAGACGATCCGGCGGGCGCACGCCGTGCACCCGATCAGCGCCCTGCAGACCGAGTACTCGCTGTTCACCCGCGATGTCGAGGACAACGGGGTGCTCGCGACGGTGCGCGAGCTCGGTATCGGGTTCGTCGCCTACAGCCCGCTGGGGCGGGGGTTCCTCACCGGGGCGTTCCGTACCCCGGAGGACCTGCCCGAGGGCGACTGGCGCCGCAACCACCCGCGCTTCTCGGGGGAGAACTTCGCCAGGAACCTCGCCGTCGTCGACAAGGTGCGCGAGCTCGCCGCGGCGAAGGACGCCACCCCCTCGCAGCTGGCCATCGCGTGGGTGCTCGCCCAGGGCGAAGACATCGTGCCCATCCCCGGCACCAAGCGCCGCCGCTACCTGGAGGAGAACGTCGCCGCCTCCGACATCACGCTGACCCGGGCCGACCTCGACGCCATCGAGCGGGTCGCCCCCGTCGGCGCCGTGGCGGGGGAGCGCTACACCCCCGAGGGCATGCGCGCCGTGCACCGCTGACCGGCTCCCGCCGCGTCCTCCCCGGGCCCGGCCGCGGGCTCCGGGGAGGACACCGCTCCCGCGGGCCGCTAGATGATTGAGTCCGATGTCTGAGGAGGTCGCGGACATGGCGAAGGGTGCCCGATGGTTAAGTCGTGACACGAAACCTGGACACCCTTCTCACCGCA
>NZ_QEIO01000232.1 GCF_003336425.1 Marinitenerispora sediminis
CGCCGTCACCGCGGCCGACGAGGCGGCCCGGCAGGCCCGCGACACCATGGAGCGCGACCAGCGCAACATGTGGCGCGACCAGCTCGACCTCGCCCGCGCACAGGACGGACTGGGCGACGCCCTGGCGCGCAACATCGAAGCCGGCCAGGCGTGGAACCGCGCCTTCCGCGCGTACCACGACGCGCGGCTGTCCCACTACGCGCGGACCTCCGAAACCGCGGACTCCCTGCGCGAGGAGGCGCGCGAGAGGCGGAACGAGGCGCAGCAGCGCCTGAACGACCTCCGGCGGGAACGGGACCGCATCCGCGAGCTCATCCAGGAGCTGCGGGACAACCGCCCCGACCCGGAGGACGCCGCCGCCGTCCGGCGCTACGACGAGCAGCGCGCCCACGTCGAGGAGCGCACCCAGACGCTGCCCCGGGAGGGCGAGCAGGCGGAGCGGGACCTCCAGCGCGCCCGCGCCGAGTTCGGTGACCGCACGCGGGAGGCCAAGCACGCGCGGGACGATCTCGCCCTCGTCCGGGAAGAGCACGGCAAGGCCCGCACGCACGCCGAGCAGGAGGGGGACCGCTACCGGGAGGACAGTGCCCGGATCGACGAGCTCGACGGGGCGGACGAGCGGGCCGAGGAGCTCCAGCGGCAGGTGGACGCCGCGGAGCGGGACTCCGGGAAGAGCCGCGAGGACGACCTCGGCACCTACTCCCGCCAGCTCGACCACCTGCTCGGCAACGAGCTGCTGGAACGCAACCGGGTCCGGCTGAACGTTCCCGGCTCCGGCGGGCGGCACGCGCTCGACAACCTCCTGGACCGGTTCCGGCCCGGCCTGCCCGCCGGCCTCGCCAACTTCGACGCGTTCGCCGACCGCTTCCGGTCGGACTTCGCGGCCAATCCGTACCCGTTCTACGGCGACCGCGGCCACACCGTGCGGATCGGGGACGACTCGGTCACCCTGAAGCTGCGCTCGGCCAACAACGACTGGCGGCGGTCGGGCGACCCGCACGTCCGGCCGGACGACTCGGTGCCCGACCTCTCCAACACCGACACCGCCACCCGGGAGGTCAGCCACACCGACACCCGGTCCGCGGGCGCCCGCCGCACCGTGGGCGGCGGCATCTACATCAACCCGATGCCGGCCGGTCCGGCCATGGTCGTGGGGCCGGCCATCGCACCGTCGGCCGCGTTCTCGCTGAACCAGCCGTCCACGAACCAGACGGTCGCACAGCAGGCATCGACGCAGACGGAGACGAGCGTCGGCGGCAAGGCGGTCGACTACGCCACCGAGCTGGTCGCCGAACTGACCGTCGACTCCGACCGGACGACCGGCGACGACGAGGGCGTCGCCCTCCACGGGACGCAGACGGTGCGGGAACCCGGCGGGCTGTCCATGACCGTGGAGCTCGGGGACCGCGCCTCGGACGCGCCGGCCCGGATCAGGCTCCACGACCCGTTCGCCCCCGGCGAGCGGCCCGACGGCGCCCAGGACATCGGCACGCGCGCGCCAGGCGGCCACACCGCGAAGGTGAACGGCATCTACCACGCGCAGGACGGCGCCCCGGACGACGCGGACGGCCCCCGGACGACCATGGCCGACTGGGTGGCCGACTACCTGAACCAGCCCCAGCGGCGAAGCCTGTGGGACTCCATCAAGGACCGGCTGCCGAACTTCATGCGCCGGCACCGCCCCGACCCGCGCCGCGCCGACCAGGTGCGCGAGCAGCTGTCCGAGGAGTCGGTCCGGGACATGCTCCGGGACGCCTCCCGGGGGCCGGAGTACCTGTCGTTCGTGGACAACACCGGGCGGACGCGTCTCGCGAAGATGTGGTCGGTCCCCACCGACTTCACCCGGATCCCGGACGCGCCCGCCAAGCTGGATCTGAAGGACAAGACCAGTTCGGCGAAGTCGACCGACAGCAGGTTCCTGCGCGGCGACAGCTTCAACCCCGGGATCGGCGTCGGCGCGGTCGTGCAGATCGTCGGCAACCTGTTCCGGCTCGAAATGCCCATGGTCGAGTACCGGCACGAGCGGTCGCGCGGTCTGGGCAACGCGCGCCAGTCGGGCGGCACCACCAGCGTGGCCGCCGAGACCGGCGACACCGCCATGTACGACGTGCGGCGCAACGTCTACCTGCAGTTCGACGGCGAGGCCACGCCGCACCGGTTCACCGGGACCACGGTCGACGTGCTCGGGGTCGACGACGCCCAGCTCCTGGCCGATCCGCACCGCAACGACGCCGACGCCCGGGAGCGCGCGGACCACGTCCCCGCCTACCCGCACCTGCGCCGGGACCGCCCGGACCACCTCGGCGGCACCACCGTCCGCGGCATCACCTGGCGCAGCGGGCACCGCTACACGCGGTGGGACCCCGCGGGGCAGCCGGCCGACGGCACCGACGGCACCGCCGCACCACCGCACCGCACCGTGTTCGACGCCTACGCCCAGCAGGTGCTCGAAGGCATCGCCCGCAAGTACCCCGGCCTCGTGGTGCCCGAGATGGCGCGCACGAAGGACGACTTCGCGCACCGGCCGGACGGCGAGCACGACGACGCGTTCTTCTCCCGCGAGAACCACTTCCGCCGCAGCCACCCCATCGCGGTGTACAACACCCTCAGGGTGCTGCGCGCGGCCTCCGAGCGGAACCTGTCCGACCCGGCCCGAGCCGACACCTGGTTGAACGAGGGGATCGACGTCCACCTCATCGAGACCGCCGACATCAACCCCGACCTCAGCAACTTCAACCCGTGGGACCCGGACAAGGAGGGCTGGTTCCTCCCCGACGTCGTCACCGTGCGGCTGAAGGCGACCCCGCGCGGCCGGGAGTTCGGCGGCACCGTCACCAAGAACCACACCTCGGGATCGGCTGAGGGCACCTCGGGGCGCGGTCGCGTCGAGGAGCACGGGCGGTCGCACACCGGCGGCGTGCGGGTCCGCGGCGTGTACCGCGACATCCCCAGCCAGGACCCTCGCGGCATGCCGGGCGTCCAGGGCGGCATCGGCGTGCGCGGGCATGTCACGCACCAGTCCACCCGCGGCCTGGAGACCGGCGGCGCCGACAAGGTCACGTCGGAGTTCAAGGACGAGGGCGACACCGACATCTGGCGGTACGACCTCGACCTGCACGCCGAGATGGGCAAGTTCCGCAAGACCGACGACCTGCCGCCCGGCACGCCGCCGATCCGCACCAGGTACGACGGGCACCGCGTCGACCTGCTGACGACCGCCAACGGGCAGCCGGTCGCCATCCACGCCCGGATGGAGCTGGAGACCCCCGCCCAGCTCGACCCGCACGCCCGCGAGACCGAGGCCTCGGGCCGCCCGGAGCCGGACGAGGCGGACTCCACCCGGCTGACCTCCGACCGCGCCAAGAACATGATCAACGGCGGCCGGCCGGACACCCCGGTGCGCACGCCGCAGGCCGCCGGGCTCGACACGATCCCGACCTACACCCAGAAGATCAGCACCACCGTCGGCGACGTCGACCTGCGCCAGCGGATCTACGGGGTCCTGGACGGCGCTCCCGGGCTGCAGCGGTTCCTCAAGGAGCGGGCCGGACACGACTTCTATCCCGCCCACTACTCGGCGGACCAGCTCGCGTCGCACTCCGACCGGCTCCTGGCGGCTCCTCCCGGGTACCGCTCGCGCAACTGGATGCGGGACTTCTTCTTCAGCGGCCGGCACACCACCGCGCTGTTCGCCGACCGCACCGACGCCACGTTCCACGACCCGCGTCCGAACTCGGCCCTCAAGATCAGCTCGCAGCACGACACGAACATCAGCCGGAGCAGGGGCTCCTCGTGGACCGCGGGCGTGGAGACGGAGGTCCGCGGCGCCGGCAACCCCAACCCCTCGGCCGAGAGCCTGCGGGCCGGGCAGGACGCGAACGACCCGGGCCGCGGGAAGCTCCGCGCCGACCAGGCGAACGCCCCCACCACCCAGGCGATCTGGAACCCCTTCAGCGGGTCCCGGACCCTGACCGGCACGTCGGTGTCGGAGTCGGCCACCTACTCGCAGAAGACCAGCTTCCAGCCGCAGGGCGGCAGCACCCCCTACACCGCGGACCTGAGCATCACCGGAGCGGCCGAGATCCGCAACGACTGGGACTTCGGGATCAACGTCCCGCGGCGGGACGGTGACGACGACTTCCGCGCCGAGCGGTTCGACGCCCCGCAGGCGGAGTTCGGTTACGCCCCGTCCCATTCCCTCTACCGCTCCGGGCTGGTCAACGACCGGTACGTGCCCCCCGGCGACGGTGAGACCGCCGGCCGGACCGAGCCGCAGCCCAACCCGAACCTCGACACCCGCCGGTTCCGGGTACGCCCCGGCTTCGAGGAGGTCGGCCAGCACCTGGGCAGCCTGCCGCGGCCCGCGCCCGACACCGACGGCCGGGGCGCCGTCGACCACCGGCCCACCGGCACCCAGCTCGACGCGCGGCTGCGGCGGGACAACTACACGCTGACCGGCGAGAGCCGCGAGGCGGTCTTGGACGAGATCAGCGCGCACACCACCGGCCGCGGCGTGCCCAAGACGCTGGACGTCAAGCTGGTCGCGCTCGGCCGCCGCGCCTCGCGCGGTCCCGAGGGGACGGACCGGCGCGTCGAGGTCGGCAACCAGATCCGGCACGGCACGATCAAGATCGAGACCGTCCGCGGCCGTCCGACCGTCACCGACCTCGGTGGGAAGGCGACGTTCGGCAGCCAGACGTCGCTGGCGACCTCCGACACGCGGAGCACGCCCGGGACCACGACCAGGAGCACCCGTTTCGAGGTCGCGGAGATCGTCCCGACGAGGTTCTCCGGCTCGGACGAGCCGCGGAACCTGCCCAGCGAACTCCCGCGCGACCGTCCGACCAACGTCGCGCCCGCCCCCAACGTCTCCGCCAGCTCCACGACCAACCGCACCGACAGCGACACCGAGAAGACCACCATCACCTGGACCACCGAGGTCGAGGGTCCCTACGCGATCGCCGAGACCCCCGAGCACATCCGCCTCACCGTCAGCTACGGCGACCGCTCCTTCACCATCGAGGGCGACTACGCCACGGTCCGGGAGTCCTTCCCGGCCGCCTACCTCGAACTGGTGGACGCCGCGGGCGGCGTCGGGGGGAGCACGCCCGCCCGGAGGAGCGGCCCGGCCCCGGCGCCCCGGTTGGTGAACCCCACCGGGCGGCTGAACGGCTCGGTCCAGGACTGGCGCGACCGGGCCCCGCGGCCGGACGGCGGCGCCCGGCGGCCGGACGTGCCGATCGCCCCGCTGACCGTCCAGGACCACGGCGCGAACGTCCTCGACGCCGCCTACGTCGCGATCGCGCGCGCCCACGGCTGGCAGCACACCGGCGCGCTGGACGCCGCCGCGATCCACCCGGTGGCGGCTCGGGGCCAACGTGCACACCGACCGGGCCACCCTCGTCGATGTCGCCGTCGAGTCCTCGACCAAGGAGTCCCGGTCGAGCGCCACCTCGCACTCGTCGGCCGTCACCGAGTCCACCACCGCCGGCGGCGGCCTTCCGACCCGGCCGGCGGGGACCACCGCCGAGGACCCGCCGGCCGACACGCCCACCGCCCCGACCCGCAGCACCGGCCTGGCCGGCGGGGCCGACCTCGTCAGCACCGGGGAGCGCGGCGGCGCCCGCACCGACGGGCACACCGACAACGACCGCCCGGTGCCCGGCCCCGACGCGACCTCCAAGCGCTCCTACCTGGTGTCGATCCCGGTGGACTGGGTCGTGTCGGCCGAGGTCCCGCACCGCTCGATCCCCGGCTTCGGCCGCCGGCCGACCCGCGGGATGGCGGCGGCGGAGACCACCGTCACAGGCTGGGTGGGCGAGGACGACGCCCGTGCTCTCGGCCTGCTGGACCAGACCCGCGGCAAGGCGTGGGACCGGGTCGCCGACACCCAGGAGAAGCTCGGCGACGCGGAGAAGACCTACTACGACGAGCGGGCCAAGCTGCCACCGCTGGTCCGGCGGCTCATCGCCGACCCCACCGACCAGC
>NZ_QEIO01000233.1 GCF_003336425.1 Marinitenerispora sediminis
TGTGTCAGCGCGTCTGCGCCCTCAACACCGCGATCTGGCGCAACTGGCAGATCGGCGCCCCGGTCAGGCGATCGCTGATCGCCTACGACCACTGACCAGCACACCAATTTCTCATCAACGATCTAGCGCCCCCTCGGCCGCCGTGACTCCGCGGAGTGCGGCGGCGTGGCCGGGTCCGCGGCCCGGTACTCCCGTGGCACCGTGCCGTAGGCCTGGGTGTCGATCCGGTCGATGTCGGCGAACGGGACTTCCGCGGTCTCCCACCTCCAGTTGCCGGGCTCGTCCAGGTAGACCTCGGCCCAGGTGATCCGCGCCAGCCAGCTCCCGTCGGCCGCACGGACCCGGGCGAGGAGAAACGCGTGCCCGCCACCGCCCCGGTAGCGCACCAGCGGGGCGGCACGGGTCAGCTCTGAGCTGGCCATATGTCCAGGATGCCCGCCGCGCGGCGGCGTAGCGCCACCGCGATGCGGCCGTCCGCTCGCGCTGTCCCACGCCGAACCGGTCCGCCGGGCCGGGCGGGACGCGAACGCGTCCCTGCCCCGCCCCGGGCGCGGGGCAGCCGCGGCGCGGCCGTCGGCGGGCGGACATCCGGGTGCCGCCCCGCTGGGCGGCTGGTGGCGATGGCCAGGGGGCGGCGGCGTCCGCGCGCGCCCGCCCCCGGCACTTGTCTCCCGGACGCCACCGCATAGGATCCGCAGTTGCAAACTCTTTGCGATAGGGAGTCGGATTGCCGTGGTGGAGTCGATCGACGGCGAACGCCCGCCGGCGGACCCGGACGCGGTCCGGGAGCGGGTGCGGCGGTACTGGGACTGGCGGGCGGCCAGCTTCCAGGCGGACATCGGGGCCATGCCGAACCGCCAGTCCTGGCTGGACGCCTACTCCGGTGCGGTCGCGCGGCTCCTCCCCGGCCGGAGCGCGCCCCTGCGGGTGCTGGACGTGGGGAGCGGCACCGGGTTCGTCGCCATCGCGTTCGCCGAACTCGGCCACGACGTCACCGCGGTCGAACCCGCGGCGGCGATGACCGCGATCGCCGAGCGGGAGGCCGCGGCGGCCGGGGTCCGGATCGACGTCCGGACCGGATACGCCGATCCGCTTCCGCCGCTACCGCCCGGCTTCGACCTCGTTACCTGCCGCAACCTGCTGTGGACCCTGCCGGATCCCGTGCGGGCGCTCGCGGCCTGGCGGTCCGTACTGCGCCCGGGCGGCGCCGTGCTGGTCGCGGACGGGATGTGGAACACCCCGCGCCAGGAGCTCCGGCTGCTGTGCACGGGCTGGCGCTCCCGCGCGGCACGGCCGGTCGGATGGCGCTTCCTGGCCGCCTACCGCGGCCTGCGGCGCGACCTGCCCTACTACCGGGGCCTCGACGAGTCGGCGGCCCGAGGACTCATGCTCCGGGCGGGCTACACGGACCCGACCGTACTGACCGACCTGCTCGCCACGGACGCCTACGAGGCCGGAACGGGCGACGGCCACTTCCTGGCGGCGGCGCACGCCGCCTGAACCCGGCGGCGGCGCCGCCACGGCAACGAGACCGGATTCCGGAGGAGGCCGCAGTGGCCGGAGCCGTCCCGCGACGAAACCGCGGGCGCGGGCACTCGGGAGAGCACCGGCGCCCGAGGGGCCCGCGTCCGGCCGGCGCGTTGCCCGGTCTGCCGTCGCCCCCGACGTCGCGAGTGCGCCGCTCGGCCGTCCTGCGTGCCCTGCGGTCGGGTCGCGGAGCCCAGCTGGGGCCGCGGTACGGCCCCGCGGCCGGTGCGCGAGGAGCCCTGCGGCAGGCTGGGCGGCTATCCCCGGAGGTCCGCGTTGCTGCCCAGGGCAGCCCTCCCGGGGCCGCGGCGGGGGTCCTGCTCGACGGTCCTTCGTGCGCTCCGGGTTTTGCGTGCTGGTCGGATACCTCGGCTCCGGCTGTGGTTCCGGCCTCACGGGCGATCCGGGTGGCACCCCGCGGTGTGCGGGACGGCCGGCCCAGGGGGTCGTCCGTGGCACCGTCTGGTGGGGGCCGTGCTCGGCCGGGCGTCTTGGTCCGGCTGTCGCGGGCGGTCTGTGCACCTCGTGGGCGGCGCCGCGGGGCCGTCCTCCGTGCCCTGCCGTCCGGACCGCGCCTCGGCCGGGGTCGCGGTCCCGGCTCCGCAGGCGGTCCGTGCGGCGCTCGGCGGCGGGTGGGGCGGCTGCCCAGGACACTCGCGTCGCCGCTGGGCGGGCTCCTGCCGTGGGCTGCGGCGGGCGTCTCGCCCGATCTCCCCTCATGCCTTTCGCGTCGTCCTCGCCTGCTTGCGGGGACGCCGGTCGGATATCCGGGCCGGGGCAGCGGGCCGGCCCCGTAGCCGGCCCCCGATGTCCAGCCCGCTCCCGTACCCGACCCTGGAGGCGCCCGTGACCACCGGCACCGCTGAGACCCGCAACGCCCGCCGGGCTCTGGCCCGGCGGTGGGCGGCACTGCGGCGGATCCGGGAGCTGCCCGGCGTCACCCGGCTGCTGCTGCTCACCCAGCTCGCCTTCAACATCGGGTTCTACCTCGTGGTGCCGTTCCTCGCCGTCCACCTCGCCGAGGACCTCATGCTGGCCGGCTGGGCGGTCGGCGTGGTACTCGGGGTGCGCACGTTCAGCCAGCAGGGGCTGTTCGTGGTCGGCGGAGCCCTCGCCGACCGCTTCGGCACCAAGCCGGTCGTGCTCGCCGGCTGCGCGATCCGGGTCGCCGGCTTCCTCGTCCTGGCCACGGCCGGGGACCTGGCCACCGTGCTGCTCGGGGCGGTGCTCACCGGATTCGCCGCCGCCCTGTTCTCGCCCGCCGTCGAGTCGGCGCTCGCCGACCAGGGCGCCGCCCTGGAGCGGCGCGGTGTCGTCACCCGCGCCGAGCTGTTCGCGATGTTCGCCGTGTGCGGGGAGCTGGGGGCCGTCGCGGGGCCGCTGCTCGGCGCGCTGCTGCTCACGGTCGACTTCGGGCTCACCTGCCTGGCCGCCGCCGCCGCGTTCGTGCTGATCCTGCTCGCCCACCTGCGCTGGCTGCCGCGCACCCCCGGGCGGCACCGCGGAGAGCCGCTGCTGGCCGGGTGGGGCGAGGTGCTGGGCAACCGCACCTTCCTCGTCTTCGCCGCCGCCTACAGCGCCTACCTGCTCAGCTACAACCAGCTCTACCTCGCCCTGCCGGTGGAGCTGCTCCGCGCCACCGGCGGCCAGGGCGCGCTCGGCTGGATGTTCGCGCTGGCCTCCGTGCTCGTCGTCGTCGGCCAGCTGCCCCTCGCCGCCTGGGGACGGACCCGGCTCGGCCCCGGCCGGGCGCTCCTCGCCGGGTTCGGGCTGCTCTCGGCGTCGTTCGCCGTGGTCGCGGTGTGCGCGCCCCTCCGGCCCCCGGACGGCCCGGCGGCGCTCGTGCCGGCGGTGGCGTTCGTCGTGCTGCTCACGGCGGGGCAGATGCTGGCGGTGCCGGTCGCGCAGGACCTCGTGCCCCGGCTGGCGCGGGAGCGGCGGCTCGGAGCGCACTTCGGGTTCCTCTCCTCCGCGGGCGGCCTCGCGGTGCTGGTGGGCGGCACGGCCGTGGGCGGCCTGCTGGACGGAGCCCGGGCCCCAGCCCCCGCGGCCGCACTGCCCTGGGCGCTGCTGGCCGCCCTCCCGGCCGCGGGCGGGTTCGCCCTGTGGCTGCTGTCCCGCCGGACCGCGGCGCTCACCGGCCGGTGAACGCCGCACTCCGCCCGGCCACCGCGGCGGCCCGGCCGCCCGCATCCCCCACCACGAACGAGGAGCCCCATGCCTCCCACCCGTTCCCGCCGGCTCCGACCCGCGGCGGCCGCGGCGGCGCTCGCCCTGGTGACCGCGACCGGCTGCTTCACCGGCGAGCCCGCGCCGGGTGAGGGGCGGATCCGGCTCGCCCTCGCCTTCCCGCCGGTCGCGGCGATGTCGCCCTACAGCGACGACGCCGGGCTGCTCACCCGCCTGGGGGTCGGCGAGCCCCTGGTGGCGCTGGACCCCGGCGGCGCGCCGCGGCCGCTGCTCGCCACACAGTGGCGGCGCACGGGGGAGACGACCTGGGAGCTCGCCCTGCGCGACGACGTGGTGTTCCACGACGGGACCCCGCTCACCGCCGAGCACGCCGCCGCCGCGCTCACGCACGCGGCGGAGGCCCGCCCCGCGCCGCGCGCCCTCGCCGGCGAGGAGCTGACCGCGACCGCGGTGGGAGAGCACACGGTCCGGATCGAGACGGCCGAGCCCGACCCCGTGCTCGTGCAGCGGCTCTCCTCCCCCGAACTCGTCGTCCTCGCGCCCGCCGCCTACCGCGAGGACGCCGGGGCGCCGGACCCCGTCGGCACCGGCACGGGGCCGTACGTGCTGCGGCGGGTCACCGGGGTCAGCGCCGCCACCCTGGAGGCCAACCCCGACCACCGGGACGGGCCGCCGGCCGCCCCGGGCCTGGACGTGCGCTTCGTCCCCGACGCCGCGAGCCGGGCCGGGGCGCTGCGGGCCGGCGAGGTCGACGTCATCGACTCGGTACCGATCTCGCAGCTGTCCGCCATCACCGAGCAGCACGTCCTGGAGGTGCCGCTGCCCCGGACCGTCGCCCTCTACCTCAACTCCCACGAGGGCCCCTTCACCGACGCGCCACTGCGCGCGGCCGCGGCGGCGGCCGTCGATCCGGAGCGGATCGTGGACGCGATCTACGAAGGCCACGCCGACCCCGCCCGGGGCATGTTCGGCCCGGCCTCCCCATGGGCCGCGGACCGGCCGCGACCGCCCGCCCACGCCGACGCCGCCGACCCCGGCGGCGAGCGCGTCACCCTGGCCACCTACTCCGACCGGGCGGAACTCCCCGAGATCGCGTCCGTCGTCGCGGGCGGCCTCCGGGACGCGGGGTTCACCGTGGAGGTGGTCGTGCGCGAGTACAGCACGATCGAGGCGGACCTGCTCGCCGGCGCCTTCGACGCCGTCATCGCCAACCGCTCCTACCTGCTCGACGTCGGCGACCCCGTCGGCTACCTCGCCGCGGACTGGACCTGCGGCGGCAGCTACAACCTGGCGCGGTTCTGCGACCCCGACCTGGACGAGCGGATCCGCGCGGCATCCGAGGAGCCCGAGGCCGCGGAGCGCGAGCGGGCGGCGCTGGAGACCGAGGCGGAGCTGCTGGACCGCGCCGTCCTCGTCCCGATCTCCCACGAGCGCGCGCTGCTGGGAGTGGCGGCCGGCGTCACGGGGGTCGCCGAGGACGCCAGCGAGCGCACCCTCATCACCGCGGAGACGAGCCGGTCGTGACACCGCCCTCCCGCCCCGTTCGCCACCGCACCCGGGGG
>NZ_QEIO01000234.1 GCF_003336425.1 Marinitenerispora sediminis
GGGGTGTCCTTTTCGGTGGGGGCTGCGGTCAGGTTGGCATGGGGGTGCTCGACCCCGCCTCGAAATCGCCTCGAAATGCCGCGAGGCGGGCGGATGGGGCTTGGGTTGGTGAAATGGTGTTGGCGTTTTTCGGTCGGCGGGCCGGGGGGAATGCGGGAATTCGGCGTTGCCGGGCGCGGTGGTTTTGCGGAGCAATATGTGGGGCGGAATTGCAGGCGGTGACCTGATATGGCCAGGGAATTGAAGGGGGGCAGAGAGTCGGTAAAATCTCAGTGCCGCTCACGAGCGAAAGTGGTGCACTATCGCTACCCTGCATTGTCCGATATTGATTGGTGTTTCCGGCAACGTCACTGCATTAGGAAATTCGTGGCCGATCGTCGGTAACACGAATTTTCGCCGTGGTTCATGCGGTTCGCACGGTTCTCGCGGGGCGGGGCGCGTGCCCGGCCCGCGTCCCGCCGTCCGCCCGCGCGGTCCCTCCCGCGTACGGCCGGACTTACGCGCCGCGAGGGGCTCAACGTCCGTTCCAGCTCAGGGGGCTGATGCTCGGGATGACTGATTCACACGGCCGTGTGCCGGCCGGCGACCACCGCCTCGACACCCCGGACGCTCCCCGCGTCGAGTTCGGTGTCCTGGGGCCGCTGGCCGTCCAGATGGGCGGGGCGGGCAGGACCCCCACCGCTCCGAAGCTCCGCAACGTCCTGGCGATGCTGATCGTGCACGCCGACCAGGTCGTCCCCGTCACCGCGCTGATGCGCGAGCTGTGGGACGACGAGCCGCCCGCGAGCGGGCTCACCACGCTGCAGACCTACATCCTCAACCTGCGCAAGCTGCTGGCCGCCCTCACCCGGCACCCGACCGCCCGCGTCGCCGAGACGCTGCTGCTCACCCGGGCCGGCGGCTACCAGCTCACCACCGCGCACGCCGGCCTGGACCTGAACCGCTACCACGAGCACGCCGGCGCCGGGCGCCGGGCGCTGGCGGCGGGCGACCACCACGGCGCGCTCACGCACCTGACCGAGGCCCTCAACCTGTGGCGGGGCCCGGCGCTCGTCGACATCCCCACCGGCCGCATCTTGGAGTCCAAGCGCCGCCAGTACGAGGAGTCCCGCCTCGTGCTGCTGGAGTACCTGCTCGACACCCAGCTGCACCTGGGCATGTACCACGAGGCGCTCACCGAGCTGGCCGCGCTCACCACCCAGAACCCGCTGCACGAGGGGCTGCACGCGCAGTACATGCGCGCCCTGCACCTCGCGGGCCGGCGCGCCCAGGCGCTGGAGACGTTCCACAGCCTGCGCACCACCCTGGTCACCGAGCTGGGGCTGGACCCCGGTCCCGCCATCCAGCGGCTGCACCACGCGATCCTCAACAACGACCCGCAGCTGCACACGTCGCTGACCCCGCCGCCCGCCGACACGATCCCGGCCGGCACCTGGACGAGCACCCGCTCCTACTGAGGGGCCGTGGCCGGCGCCCGCAGCGGCCGCCGGCCACGGTGAGGGGCGCGGCCCGCGGCCTCGCGCCGGCCGGGGGCCGCGCCCCGTGCGGCGCACGGGGCGCCGCGGGGCCGGCTAGGCGGCGGGCGCCACCTGGCCGATCCGCTCCAGCATCGGCAGGTGGTTGATGACGTCCCAGTGCTCGACGACCCGGCCCTCGGCGAAGCGCAGCTCCTCCACCAGGTACCAGGTGACGCGGCGGCCGGTGGGCGGCACGCCCTGGAACTCCCCGGTGTGGGTGGCCGTCACGGTGATCCGCAGGATGACCCGGTCCCCCTCGGCCATGATGCTGCGGACGTCGAGGTGCAGGTCGGGGAACGCCCGCAGCCCCTCCTCCATGAGCGCGACCATGGCCGCTGAGCTCACCGGCCGGTCCTGCGAGTAGTGGACGACGTCCGGCGCCCAGTAATCGGTGATGCCCTCGACCCTCCACCGGTTCCACGACGCCACCATCCTCAGGCAGCGCGCCTTGTTCTCGGCTTCCGACATGGCGACTCCTCGCTCGGCGGCGCGGGGGCGCGCGCGGCGGAAGCCGCGGCGGCCCGCGCCGCGTCCTTCCCCCAGGGTGCCGGCCGCCGGCTCGAGGACGGGTCGAGGAGCGCTGGCGCGCGGTCGGCGCGGCCCCTCCCCCGCGCCGGCCCGGGGCGCGGATCCACCGGAAATCGGCGCGTCCTTGAGGACCGGCCCCGATCCTGAAACCGAAGGCCCAAAACACGGCACCAGGAGGGGTGGGACCCATGGCCGTCTTGGTGACGGGAGCGACGGGGCAGGTCGGCCGGCATGTGGTGGCGCGGCTGCTCGACGCGGGCCGGCGGGTGCGGGCGCTGACCAGAAACCCCGGGCGTGCCCGCCTGCCCGCCCGGGTCGACGTCGTCCCCGGCGACCTCGCCCGGCCGGACACCCTGGCCGCCGCGCTCGAGGGCGTCGACTCCCTCTACCTGTTCCCCGAGCCCGCCGCGGCCGGCGCCGTCGCGCGGATGGCGCGCGCCGCGGGCGTGCGGCGCACCGTCGTGCTGTCCTCCAGTTCCGTGCACGAGGCCGGCGGGGGCAACCCCAGCGCGCGGCGGCACCTGGCCGTGGAGCGCGCCGTGCAGGACGCCGGGCTGGACTGGACCCTGGTGCGCCCCGACGAGTTCGCGGCCAACGCCCTGTGGAAGTGGGGGCAGGCGATCCGGGCCGGAGGCGTGGTGCCGCTCCCCTACCCGCACGCGGCGCGGCCGCTCATCCACGAGGCCGATGTGGCGGCCGTGGCGGTCGCCGCGCTGCTGCAGGACGGGCACGGCGGGCAGACCTACCAGCTGACCGGGCCGGAGCCGGTGTCGCAGGTCGAGCAGGTCCGGCTGATCGGCGCGGCCCTGGGGCGGCGGATCCCGGTGGAGGAGGTCACCCCGGAGCGGGGGCGGGCCGAGCTGGTCCGCTTCATGCCGGAGGCGGTCGTCGACATGGTGCTGGCCTACCTGGCCGACGCGGTCGAGGCGCCTCCGGCCGTGCTGGCGACGGTCGAGAAGATCACGGGGCGGCCCCCGTACGACTTCGCGCGGTGGGCGGCGGACCATGTTCGGGACTTCCGCTGAGTGGAGGAACACGTGTACGGAGCCGAACTCGCCGAGATCTACGAACTCGTCCACCGGGGCCGGGGCAAGAACTACGCGACCGAGACCACCGAGGTCGCCAAGCACGTGTGGGCGCGCAAGCCCGACGCGGCGTCGCTGCTGGACGTCGCCTGCGGCACCGGCGGGCACCTCGCCTTCTTCGCCGAGCTGTTCGACGACGTCGAGGGGCTGGACATGTCGGAGGCGATGCTGGCCGTGGCCCGGCGGCGGCGGGCGGCGCGCACCCTGCACCACGGGGACATGCGCACCTTCGCCCTGGACCGCCGGTTCGACGCCATCACCTGCATGTTCGGGTCCATCGGCTACCTCGCCTCGGCCGCGGAGCTGGACGCCGCCCTGGCGCGGTTCGCCGGGCACCTGGTGCCCGGCGGGGTGGTCGCGATCGACCCGTGGTGGTTCCCGGAGACCTTCATCGAGGGGTACGTGTCCGCCGACGTCGTCACGGTCGACGAGCGCACCGTGGCGCGGGTGTCGCACTCGCGCCGGGAGGGCGACGCCTCCCGCATGCACGTGCACTACGTGGTGGCCGATGCCCGGTCCGGCGCGCGGCACTTCACCGAGACGCACCTGATCAGCCTGTTCCCCCGCGCCGGCTACGAGGCCGCGTTCCGACGCGCCGGCCTCACCGTGGACTACATCGGCGGCGTCCAGTCGGGGCGCGGCCTGTTCGTCGGCCAGCGCGACTGAGAGGGCGGCCGCGCCGTCGGCCGCGAGGAGTACCACGAGCACGAGGAGGAGACAGTGACCGACAGCGTGAGCGCCGGCCCGGCGGAGGTGCGGGTGGACGTCGTCGTCGCCGGCGGCGGTCTCGCCGGGCTGTCCACGGCGATGTTCCTGGCCCGGCGCGGTATCCGGGTCCTGGTGGCGGAGAAGCATCCGGGCACGTCGATCCACCCGCGTGCGGCGGGCCAGAACCCGCGCACCATGGAGCTGCTGCGCATCGGGGGGATCGCCGAGGAGGTGCGGCGGGTCAGCGACATCCGCGGCAGCCAGGGGGTCTTCACGATCAAGATCGCCGAGAGTGTGCGCGGCCGGGTGTTCGACACGTTCGCGGAGTCGTTCGAGGACCTGGTGGCCGCGACGGCGCAGTGCGCGCCGGTGCCGTGGGCGCTGGTCGCCCAGGACCGGTTGGAGCCGATCATGCTGGCCCAGGCGCGGCGGTTCGGCGCGACGGTGCGGTTCGGCACCGAGGTGGTGTCCTTCGAGCAGGACGGCGAGGGCGTCACGGTGCGGCTGCGGGAGCGCGCGGGCGGGGGCGGCACCGTGGTGCGCGCCGACTACCTGGTGGCGGCCGACGGGGACCGCAGCCCGATCCGGGAGCGGCTGGCCGTTCCGCGGCACGGCTACGGGACGCTCGCGCACGTGATGGGGATGATCTTCGAGGCGGACCTGTCGGGTGTGCTGCCGCCGGGCGCGTCGGGGCTGTACTACCTGCGCCACCCGAAGTTCACCGGCGCGTTCGGGGTGACGGACCGGCCGGAGCGGCACACGTTCTGGGCGGAGTACGACCCGGCGCGGGGTGAGTCGCCGGCGGACTTCACGCCGGAGCGGTGGGTGGAGCTGATCCGGCTGGGGTTGGACGCGCCGGACCTGCGGCCGCGGCTGCTGGAGGCGCTGCCGTGGGAGATGGCGGCGCGGATCGCGCACCGGTGGCGCCAGGGCCGGGTGTTCCTCGTGGGCGACGCGGCGAAGGTCAACCCGCCCACCGGCGGCCTGGGCGGCAACACGGCGATCGGTGACGGCTTCGACCTGGCGTGGAAGCTGGCCGCGGTGCTGCACGGCGAGGCCGGGCCGGGGCTGCTGGACAGCTACGAGCGGGAGCGCCGGCTGGTGGCCGAGCTGGTGGTGGACGAGTCGCTGTACCTGTACGCGCACCGGTTGGCGCCGCACATGGCGGGCGTGGTCCCGGCCGAGACGGGGTACGCGCAGGTGATCCTGGGGTTCAGGTACCGGTCTGACGCGGTGATCATCGACGACGCGGATCCGGCGCGGGCCGAGGACCCGGCGCGGGCGAGCGGGCGGCCGGGGTTCCGGGCGCCGCATCTGTGGGTGGAGCGGCAGGGTGAGCGGTGCTCGACGATCGACCTGTTCGGGCGGGGCTGGGTGGTGCTGTGCGGGCCGCAGGGCGGTGGGTGGGCCGCGGC